>JAGOUM010000080.1 GCA_018061265.1 Rhodoferax sp.
GTCCAGGACCCCCAATAGTTCCTCAGTTGCCCGGAGATCTCATGGCTTATTCATATACAGAACGCAAGCGGATTCGCAAAAATTTTGGTACCCGCGACAGTGTGCTGGAAATCCCGTATTTGTTGCAAATGCAAAAAGATGCCTACACCGCGTTTTTGCAAGCGGATGTGGCACCCAAGAAGCGGACGACCGAAGGATTGCAGGCCGCTTTTGACGCTGCTTTCCCCATCGTCTCGCACAACGGATTTGTGGAGATGAAGTACCTGGAGTACAACCTGGCCAAACCCGCTTTTGATGTGCGTGAATGCCAGACCCGCGGTTTGACCTATGCCTCAGCGGTTCGAGCCAAAGTGCAACTGATCATTTACGACCGTGAGTCTTCCACCACCCAGAACAAGGTCGTCAAGGAAGTCAAGGAACAAGAAGTCTATATGGGCGAAGTTCCCTTGATGACCGACAAGGGCTCGTTCGTCATCAATGGAACCGAGCGAGTCATCGTGTCCCAGTTGCACCGCTCTCCCGGTGTGTTTTTTGAACATGACAAAGGCAAGACCCACAGTTCGGGGAAATTGCTGTTTTCGGCCCGAATCATCCCCTACCGTGGCTCATGGCTTGATTTTGAATTTGATCCGAAAGACATTCTGTATTTTCGGGTGGACCGTCGACGCAAAATGCCGGTGACGATTCTGCTCAAGGCGATCGGCCTGAACAACGAATCAATCCTGGCCAACTTCTTTGTCAACGACAACTTCCGCTTGATGGACAGTGGCGCTCAGATGGAGTTTGTGGCAGAGCGCTTGCGAGGTGAGGTGGCACGGTTCGACATCACCGACAAGAGTGGCAAGGTGGTGGTTGTCAAAGACAAACGTATCACCGCGCGACATACCCGGGAACTCGAGCAGACACAAACCACCCACATTTCGGTGCCGGAAGACTTCCTGGTCGGCCGGGTGATAGCCCGTAATCTGGTGGATTCAGACACAGGTGAGATTCTTGCCAAATCGAATGAAGAATTGACCGAGGCATTGCTGAAAAAGTTGCGCAGTGCCGGGGTTCAGGAACTGGCCTGTATTTACACCAATGAGCTGGATCAGGGGGCCTATATCTCCCAGACCCTGCGTACGGACGAGACTGCCGACGAGTTTGCGGCACGTGTGGCCATTTACCGGATGATGCGTCCGGGCGAGCCGCCCACGGAGGACGCAGTGCAGGCATTGTTCCAGCGCCTGTTTTACAACCCGGACACTTACGACCTGTCTCGCGTCGGCCGCATGAAGTTCAACGCCAAGATGGGACGGGCCGAGTCGACTGGCCCGATGGTACTGACCAACGAAGACATCCTGGCCGTGGTCAAGATTCTGGTTGACTTGCGCAATGGTCACGGTGAGGTGGATGACATTGACCACCTGGGCAATCGTCGGGTACGTTGCGTCGGTGAATTGGCTGAAAATCAGTACCGCATGGGTTTGGCGCGCATTGAGAAAGCCGTCAAGGAACGTCTGGGTCAGGCCGAGCAGGAGCCCCTGATGCCGCACGACCTGATCAACAGCAAGCCGATATCTGCCGCGCTGAAAGAGTTTTTTGGCGCTTCGCAGCTGTCCCAGTTCATGGATCAGACCAATCCATTGTCCGAGATTACCCACAAGCGTCGCGTTTCGGCGCTTGGCCCAGGGGGCTTGACCCGTGAGCGCGCTGGCTTCGAAGTACGGGACGTGCATGTGACGCACTATGGGCGTGTGTGCCCGATTGAGACCCCGGAAGGCCCGAACATCGGCCTGATCAACTCGCTGGCCTTGTACGCCCGACTGAACGAGTATGGCTTTATTGAAACGCCTTACCGTCGCGTGGTGGAAGGCAAGGTCACGATGGACATCGACTACCTGTCGGCCATCGAAGAGGGTAAATACGTGATTGCGCAGGCCAACGCAGCGCTTGACAAGGAAGGGCGCCTGACCGGCGACCTGATTTCCGCGCGTGAGGCGGGCGAATCCATCATGGTCGGAGCCGAGCGGGTGCAGTACATGGATGTGTCTCCGGCACAGATCGTGTCGGTCGCGGCTTCGCTGGTGCCATTCCTTGAGCACGACGACGCCAACCGCGCCTTGATGGGTGCCAACATGTCGCGTCAGGCGGTGCCAGTGTTGCGACCCGAGAAGCCCATGGTCGGAACCGGGATCGAGCGTGTGGCAGCGATCGACTCGGGCACGGTGGTGACCGCAACCCGGGGTGGGGTGGTTGATTACGTGGATGCCAGCCGGGTTGTGGTTCGGGTCAACGACTCTGAAGCACAGGCGGGTGAAGTCGGCGTGGACATCTACAACCTCATCAAATACCAGCGCTCCAACCAGAACACCAATATTCATCAGCGTCCGATCGTCAAGAAGGGTGACAAACTCGAAAAAGGTGATGTGATTGCCGATGGTGCGTCCACCGACCTGGGCGAACTCGCCCTGGGCCAGAACATGCTGATCGGCTTCATGACCTGGAACGGCTATAACTTTGAAGATTCGATTCTGATCAGTGAACGTGTGGTGGCTGAAGATCGATACACCTCGATTCACATTGAGGAACTGGTCGTCATGGCGCGTGATACCAAGTTGGGTGCCGAGGAAATTACCCGGGACATTCCCAACCTGAGTGAGCAGCAGCTGAATCGTCTGGATGAATCGGGCATCATCTTTGTCGGTGCCGAAGTGCAACCCGGTGACGTGCTGGTCGGCAAGGTCACGCCAAAGGGCGAGACCACCCTGACGCCTGAGGAGAAACTGCTCCGCGCTATTTTTGGCGAGAAGGCCAGTGACGTTAAAGACACTTCTCTGCGTGTTGACCAGGGCTCCCAAGGCACCGTGATCGACGTGCAGGTGTTTACCCGCGAAGGTATTACCCGCGACCGCCGCGCCCAACAAATCATTGACGACGAACTCAAGCGTTTCCGTCTGGATCTGAATGACCAGTTGCGCATCGTTGAGAACGATGCCTTTGACCGGATCGAAAAACTGTTGGTGGGTAAAGTTGCCAATGGTGGTCCGCAAAAGCTGCCAAAGGGCACAAAAATTGACAAGGCCTACCTGGCCTCGGTGGACCGCTACCATTGGTTTGACATCCGACCGGCAGACGACGACGTGTCGGCTCAGCTGGAGAGCATCAAGAACTCCAATGAACAGACGCGCCACAGCTTTGATCTGGCGTTTGAAGAAAAACGCAAGAAATTGACCCAGGGTGATGATCTTCCCGCGGGTGTTCTCAAGATGGTCAAGGTGTATGTGGCCGTCAAGCGCCATCTGCAGCCAGGTGACAAGATGGCGGGTCGTCACGGCAACAAGGGTGTGGTCTCCAAAATTGTGCCGGTCGAGGATATGCCGCACATGGCTGACGGCACACCGTGCGACATCGTGCTGAACCCTCTTGGGGTGCCATCGCGGATGAACGTGGGTCAGGTGCTTGAGGTCCACCTCGGATGGGCCGGCAAAGGCATTGGCCACCGAATTGGCGATATGCTGCAGGCACAGGCCAGGGTGGCTGAATTGCGTCAGTTTCTGGAAGATATTTACAACACCACCGGCCGCAAGGAAGATCTCAATGCGCTCAGTGATGAGCAGGTTCTGGAGATGGCGGGCAATCTGAGTTCAGGCATGCCCTTTGCCACGCCAGTGTTTGACGGCGCCTCCGAGGCGGAAATTCGCTCGATGCTGAAACTGGCGTTTCCGGACGACATTGCCGCGGTCAAGGGTCTGACCGACACCCGCACCCAAGCCTATTTGTACGACGGTCGCACCGGTGACCGCTTTGAGCGACCCACCACCATTGGCTACATGCATTACCTGAAGTTGCACCACCTGGTTGACGACAAGATGCATGCGCGTTCCACCGGCCCTTACAGTTTGGTCACCCAGCAGCCTTTGGGCGGCAAGGCCCAATTTGGCGGTCAGCGTTTTGGAGAGATGGAAGTGTGGGCGCTGGAGGCCTACGGTGCTTCGTACACCCTGCAGGAAATGTTGACGGTCAAATCGGACGACGTGCAGGGCCGTACCAAGGTGTACGAGAGCATCGTCAAGGGTGAACATTCCATTGAAGCAGGGATGCCCGAGTCGTTCAATGTGCTGGTCAAGGAAATCCGCTCGCTCGGTCTGGACATCGAGCTGGAACGCTCTTGATTGTTTGAAACAAATTTAAGGATTGACACACATGAAATCACTACTCGATCTGTTCAAGCAATTCACGCCTGACGAGCATTTTGATGCCATCAAGATTGGCATGGCCTCACCCGAGAAGATCCGTTCCTGGTCGTTTGGCGAAGTCAAGAAACCTGAAACCATCAACTACCGCACCTTCAAGCCTGAGCGTGATGGCCTGTTTTGCGCCAAGATTTTTGGCCCGATCAAGGACTACGAATGTCTGTGCGGCAAATACAAACGCCTTAAGCACCGTGGTGTGATTTGTGAGAAATGCGGCGTCGAAGTCACCCAGACCAAAGTCCGGCGCGAGCGCATGGGCCATATTGACTTGGCGGCACCTTGCGCACACATCTGGTTCCTCAAGTCATTGCCGAGCCGTTTGGGCTTGGTGCTGGACATGACGCTGCGCGATATTGAGCGTGTGCTCTATTTTGAAGCTTATGTGGTGACTGACCCGGGCATGACTCCGCTGAAAAAATTCAGCATCATGAGTGAAGACGATTTCGACGCCAAATTCAAAGAATATGGCGACGAGTTTCAGGCCAAGATGGGTGCTGAAGGCGTCAAGGAGCTGTTGCAAAACCTCGATATCGAGTCCGAGATCGAGAAGTTGCGCAACGACCCAAGTGGCTCCGAGCTCAAGATCAAGAAGAATACCAAGCGCCTGAAACTGCTGGAAGCCTTCCGTAAATCCGGTATCAAACCCGAGTGGATGGTCCTTGACGTGCTGCCGGTGTTGCCGCCGGACCTGCGCCCGCTGGTTCCATTGGACGGTGGCCGGTTTGCGACCTCTGACCTGAACGACCTGTATCGCCGGGTCATCAACCGCAACAGCCGTCTGCGCCGCCTGCTGGAACTCAAAGCGCCGGAAATTATTGCCCGCAACGAAAAACGCATGTTGCAAGAGGCCGTTGATAGCTTGCTGGACAATGGCCGCCGCGGCAAAGCCATGACCGGTGCCAACAAACGCGCGCTCAAGTCATTGGCCGACATGATCAAGGGTAAATCCGGCCGGTTCCGCCAGAACCTGTTGGGCAAGCGTGTTGACTACTCAGGTCGTTCGGTGATCGTGGTAGGGCCCACTCTCAAGCTGCACCAGTGTGGCTTGCCTAAACTGATGGCGCTTGAGTTGTTCAAACCCTTCATTTTTGCGCGCCTGGAAGCCATGGGCATCGCCACCACCATCAAGGCGGCGAAGAAGGAAGTTGAAACCGGCACCCCGGTGGTGTGGGATATTCTGGAAGAGGTCATCAAAGAGCACCCCGTCATGCTCAATCGTGCACCGACGCTGCACCGTTTGGGTATTCAGGCTTTTGAGCCAATCCTGATCGAAGGCAAGGCGATCCAGTTGCATCCGCTGGTCTGCGCGGCGTTTAATGCCGACTTCGACGGTGACCAGATGGCGGTGCACGTACCCCTGTCGGTGGAAGCCCAGATGGAAGCCCGCACACTGATGCTGGCGTCCAACAACGTGCTGTTCCCGTCCAACGGCGAGCCGTCCATCGTGCCGTCGCAAGACGTGGTCCTGGGCCTGTACTACACCACCCGTGAAAAAATCAACGGCAAAGGTGAAGGCCTGGTGTTTGCCGATGTGGGCGAGGTACAGCGTGCGTTTGATGCCGCTGAGGTGGAGATGCACAGCCGCATCAATGTGCGCCTGACCGAGTACTCGAAAGACAAGGTCACAGGCGAGGTGTCGCCATCGACCAAGTTGTGGGAAACCACAGCAGGTCGGGCTTTGTTGTCCGAGATCCTTCCCAAAGGACTGCCGTTTGCTTTCATCAATAAACCGTTGAAGAAAAAAGAAATCTCCCGACTGATCAATGCGTCGTTCCGCAAATGTGGGTTGAAAGAGACCGTGATTTTTGCTGACAAGTTGCTGCAATATGGTTTCCGGCTGGCAACACGCGCTGGTATTTCGATATCGATCGAGGACATGCTGGTTCCCACAGAAAAGCCGGGCATCATTGAGCGTGCCGAGAAAGAAGTGAAGGAAATTGGTGACCAGTACACCTCGGGCCTGGTGACCTCCGGAGAGCGCTACAACAAGGTGGTCGACATCTGGGGCAAGGCGGGTGATGAAGTTTCCAAAGTGATGATGGGCCGCCTCTCCAAGCAAAAGGTCATCGACCGTCATGGCAATGAGGTTGATCAGGAGTCGTTCAATTCGATTTACATGATGGCCGACTCCGGTGCGCGTGGTTCTGCGGCGCAGATTCGTCAGGTGGCCGGGATGCGTGGTCTGATGGCCAAGCCGGATGGCTCGATCATCGAAACCCCCATCACGGCGAACTTCCGTGAAGGTCTGAACGTGCTGGAGTACTTCATTTCAACACACGGCGCACGTAAAGGTCTGGCCGACACGGCCCTGAAAACAGCGAACTCAGGTTACCTGACACGTCGCCTGGTCGATGTGACGCAGGATCTGGTTGTTACCGAGCAGGACTGTGGCACCCACGGTGGTTACCTGATGCGCGCAATCGTTGAAGGCGGCGAGGTCATCGAGTCCCTGCGCGACCGCATTCTTGGCCGCACTGCGGCTGAAGACGTGTTGCACCCGGAGAATCAGTCTGTCCTTGCGCCGGCCGGCATCATGCTTGACGAGGACTTGATCGAAGAACTCGAGCTGGCTGGCGTTGATGAAGTCAAGGTGCGCACTGCGCTGACTTGTGAAACCCGCTTTGGCATTTGTGCCAAGTGTTACGGCCGTGATCTGGGCCGCGGTGGCCTGGTCAACGGAGGTGAAGCGGTGGGTGTGATTGCAGCGCAGTCAATCGGCGAGCCTGGAACACAGTTGACCATGCGTACCTTCCACATCGGCGGTGCAGCGTCGCGTGCGGCGATCGCCTCCAGCGTTGAAGCTAAATCCAACGGCAACATCGGGTTCAACACCACCATGCGTTATGTCACCAATGGCAAAGGTGAACTGGTGGTGATCTCTCGCTCAGGGGAAATCGTCATTCACGATGAACACGGTCGTGAACGCGAGCGCCACAAAGTGCCGTATGGCGCAGTCCTGACGGTGAAAGCCGACCAATCCATCAAAGCTGGAACCATACTTGCCAACTGGGACCCGTTGACCCGGCCCATCATTACCGAGTTTGCCGGTCGCGCCCACTTCGAAAATGTGGAAGAGGGGCTCACCGTGGCCAAGCAGGTCGACGAAGTAACCGGTTTGTCAACCCTGGTGGTGATCGATCCGAAGCGTCGTGGCTCTGCCAAGGTGGTACGTCCACAAGTCAAGCTCATCGACGCAAGTGGCAACGAGGTCAAGATCCCCGGTACTGACCATTCGGTAACGATCGGGTTCCCGATTGGTGCGCTGGTTCAGGTGCGTGATGGTCAGGACGTAGGCCCAGGCGAAGTGCTGGCGCGTATTCCGGTCGAAGGCCAGAAAACCCGCGACATCACGGGTGGTTTGCCGCGTGTGGCCGAGCTGTTCGAAGCCCGCAGCCCCAAAGACAAGGGAGTGCTGGCCGAAATGACGGGCACCATTTCCTTTGGCAAGGAAACCAAGGGCAAGATCCGCCTGCAAATCACTGACCCCGACGGCAAAGTCTGGGAGGAGTTGGTGCCCAAGGAGAAAAACATCCTGGTGCACGAAGGGCAGATTGTGAACAAGGGCGAATCCGTGGTGGATGGCCCGGCGGACCCGCAGGACATCCTGCGTCTGCTGGGCGCCGAAGAGCTGGCACGCTACATTGTTGACGAGGTGCAGGACGTGTACCGTCTGCAGGGCGTGAAGATCAACGACAAACACATTGAAGTCATCGTGCGGCAAATGTTGCGTCGCGTGGTGGTGGAGGCTGCTGGTGATTCGACCTACATTGTTGGCGAGCAGGTGGAACGTTCGGAGATGCTCAACACCAATGACGCCCTGCGTGGCGAAGGCAAGATTCCGGCCGCATTCACCAACCTGCTGCTGGGTATCACCAAGGCGTCGCTGTCAACCGACAGTTTCATCAGCGCAGCGTCGTTCCAGGAAACCACCCGTGTTCTGACCGAGGCCGCCATCATGGGCAAACGTGATGAACTGCGTGGACTGAAGGAAAACGTGATTGTTGGGCGTTTGATTCCGGCAGGTACCGGAATGGCCTACCACGAGGCGCGCAAAGCTCGGGAGAACATGGATGACGCCGAGCGTCGCGCCATCGCCGAAGCGGAAGCCGCAGAACTCGCAGCTGACCAGGAAGCAGAAGTTGGCGAGGACGCCGCCGCCGAGTAACCCAGGCATTTAATTACATAGCGCCTCAACCCCGTGGAATATGGGCTTGAGGCGTTTTTTATGCCTAATTCTGCGTCATGAATCAACTCCAACCACCGTTGTGGCGTCAACTGCATCAAGCCAGTGCCGTGCTGCAGGCCGTTTTATCGGGCCGGTCCGGCACGGCTGTCCTGAGTGAGGTTCCAGCTGCGTTGCGTCCTGGCGTGCAGGCACTGAGTTTTGCGGTGTTGCGCAATCTGGGGCGTGCCCAAGCCTTGCGCAGGCGACTGGCCCCACGCCAACCGCCAGCTACAGTGGATGCGCTGTTGTGTGTGGCGCTGGCGTTGTCATGGCAAAAGAGCACTTCGCAATACGATGAGTTCACGCTGGTGGATCAGGCGGTAGAGGCAGCCAAGCGCACGCCATCCACCCGGCCGCAAGCAGCATTCATCAACGCCTGCTTACGTCGGTTTTTGCGGGAACGGGCCTCACTGCTTGCCGATACTGACGCTGATCCGGTGGCACGCTGGAATCACCCTGCCTGGTGGATTGACCGTCTGCGGGTCGACTGGCCCAATCAGTGGCAAGCCATTCTGACCACAGCCATGGCGTCAGCGCCAATGACATTGCGGGTCAACGTCAGGAAAAGTACACGCGACGATTACTTGAGGCGGCTGCAATTGGCTGCAATCCAGGCGGAGCCGACGGGTGCCAGTGGGGTTATCCTGCATGTACCGCTGCCCGTTTCGGATATTCCGGGTTTTGATGACGGGGTGGTCTCGGTGCAGGACGGGGCTGCTCAAATTGCAGCGCCATTGCTCTTGTCGGGTTGGAGCAGGACCGAAGCATTCAAAGTACTGGATGCCTGCGCCGCTCCAGGGGGCAAAGCCGCACATTTGCTGGAACTGGCCGATGTGCGCCTGACGGCGATCGATGTGGAATCGGACCGGTGTCAAAAAATTGATCAGACGCTTCAGAGGTTGGGTTTGCATGCCCAAGTCAAAGTGGCAGATGTCGGTGACGTGGCTTCATGGTGGTCGGGTGAGATGTTTGACGCCATTCTGCTGGACGCACCGTGCTCGGCTTCTGGCATCGTACGCCGTCATCCGGACATCGCCTGGCTACGGCGATCGACCGATATTGATCAGCTCGCCGCCAAACAGCGGGCACTGCTGACCCAGTTGTGGCCACTGGTCAAGCCAGGAGGGCGATTGCTTTACTGTACTTGCTCGGTGTTTCGTGCCGAAGGCCAGCAGCCCGTCAGCGATTTCCTGGCAACCCATATGGATGCCCGCCTGATGCCCAGCCCCGGGCACCTGTTGCCAGCTGACAACGCTGAAAGCCCAATGTCGAAGGACAATCCGGTCCATGATCCCGATGGTTTTTTCTACGCGTTACTGGAAAAAACAGCTGCTTGACACGCTGCTGTTGCTCCTTGTTGCGCTGATGCTTGCCGCCCCGGGTGCGGTGATGGCGCAGGAAACAGTACCGAATGCAACGCAGGTCAAGCTTGAAAAGCTTGATGGTGGCTTGTGGCTGTCGGCTCTTGTGGATTTTGAGTTACCGTCGAACGTCGAAGATGCACTGCTGAAGGGAATTCCGGTTTTTTTTGTCGTGCATGTGGAGTTGTTGCGTGAGCGCTGGTACTGGAAAGACAAACGCGTTGTTGCAGCACGGCGGCACATCCGCTTGTCCTACCATCCTTTGACCCAGCGCTGGCGGCTGAACATATCACTGGGTGAAGCGCCCGACCAGGCCACTGGTCTGGTGCTCAATCAGAACTTCGAAACCTTGTCCGAAGCACTTGGCCCGGTCAAGCGGATTTTTCGCTGGCGGCTGGCCGATTTGAACGACATTGATGTGAATGCCACCCACGTTCTGGATTTTGATTTTGCGCTCGATATCTCACAATTGCCTCGTCCCCTGCAAATTGGTACCTTCGGACAGTCGGATTGGTCTGTTTCGCGAACGGTGTCGCTGAAACTTGAGCCGGAGCCAGCAAGGTGAACCCGACGGGCAGCCGTCAGAAGGACCTGGCCGCGAGAAAGCGGCGCAATCTGCGCTGGCTCATCGGGCTTGGCCTGACTGCGATGGTGGCAGTAGGGCTGGTATTGCTTTTTCTGCTGACACAAGCGACGACCAATCGTGACCTGTATGAACGCAACTACGCCGGTCTGTTTCTGGTGAATGTGGTAGTTGCCTGCCTGTTGCTGGCAGTGATCCTCTGGATCGCCTATCGACTCTTGAAGCGTTTAAAGCAAAAAAAGTTTGGCAGCCGTCTCCTGGTCAGGCTGGCGGCCGTTTTTGCGCTGGCCGGGTTTGCACCCGGGGTGCTGATCTATGTCGTGTCCTATCAATTTGTGGCGCGATCGATTGAAAGCTGGTTTGACGTCAAGGTGGAAGGGGCACTGGCGGCAGGATTAAATCTGGGGCGTGCGACCTTGGAGGCCCTGTCCACTGATTTGGCTGGCAAAGCGCGCACCGCCGCAGCCCAGCTGTCGTCAACACCGGATGTGAGTGCGGCGTTGCCGCTGGAGCGTGCCCGCGATGCCATGGGTGCCGACGACCTGATGCTCTGGAGCGCATCAGGTCGACTGATTGCGGCGGCGGGGCAGTCGCGCTACCAGTTGACGCCGGAGTTACCCTCGCAACAACAATTGCGCAACGCACAACTGCGTCGCCACGTCACCTGGATCGAGGGCCTGGATGACAGTGTTGCACCAGAGGCAACCGTGGCGCGCATCAAGGCACTGGTATTGGTCAACAGCAGTGATTACGGTACCCTGGTTGAGCCGCGTTTTCTGCTCGCCGTCAAAACATTGCCAAGCACTTTGGTCAGTAACGCGATGGCCGTGTCGCAAGCCAACCAGGAGTACCAGGAGCGGGCCTTGGCGCGGGACGGCCTGCGGCGGATGTACATCGGCACGTTGACGCTGAGTTTGTTTCTGGCGGTCTTTGGCAGTGTCTTGTTGGCGGTTGTATTGGGCAACCAGATCGCCAGACCCTTGCTGTTGCTGGCCGATGGGGTGAGTCAGGTGGCTGCCGGAGATTTGTCACCCAAGGCCAGTTTGACGGGCAAGGACGAGCTTGACGGACTGACACGGTCGTTCGCCCAGATGACCCAGCAGTTGTCCGACGCACGCCAGACGGTGCAAGGCAGCATGCTGGAGGTCAGCGCCGCCAAAGCCAATCTCCAGACGATTCTGGACAACCTGACCAGCGGCGTCATCGTTCTGGACGCTTTGGGCACCATCCGATCGTCCAACCCTGGTGCAACACGGATTCTGAAGATGCCGTTGACGGCATTCGAGAATCAACGTCTCTCGGACATTGACGGTTTGTCCCTGTTCGGCAGCAGTGTGCAACAGCAGTTCGACGCATTCCTGACGCATGGTGCCGAACGCAGCATGGACCACTGGCAACAGTCGTTTGAGCTGGGTGATACCAGCGCTGGACAAATCGGCCGGACCGCCAATGACACCATTACCCTGATTGCCCGCGGTGCCGAGCTGCCCGACAAATTGCGGCTGCTGGTGTTTGACGATATTTCGGAAATAGTGTCCGCCCAGCGCTCCCAAGCTTGGGGAGAAGTTGCACGGCGGCTTGCCCACGAAATCAAAAACCCGCTAACCCCGATCCAGCTTTCTGCCGAACGGCTGGAGAAAAAACTGACCGGCAAAGTGGCGGCAACCGAGCAGGCGTTGTTAACCAAATCGGTCAAGACCATCGTGGATCAGGTGGACGCCATGAAACGTCTGGTCAACGAGTTCAGGGACTATGCGCGTCTGCCAGCTGCTGAGCTCAATCCGGTTGATCTGAACTTGTTGGCACAGGATGTGCTTGGCATGTATGTCACTGATAAATCCGCATCCATGTTTGTATCCGAACTTGATCCGCAATGCCCGCCAGTCATGGGGGACATTCAGCAGTTGCGGCAGGTACTTCATAATTTGTTGCAGAACGCGTTTGATGCGACCACCAGTGCCGGGCGAGCCGATGGTCAACATCCGGTGGTTCTCAAGACCGAGTGGCGTGATGTCAACAGGCGGGTTCGGCTGAGTATTCAGGACTGCGGCACTGGTTTTCCGGATCACATTCTGAAGAGAGCTTTTGAGCCGTATGTCACCACCAAGGACAAAGGAACCGGTCTGGGCTTGGCCGTTGTCAAGAAAATCGCCGATGAACACGGAAGTCGGGTCGAAATCACCAACCGGATCGCTGATGGGGTGCTCTGCGGCGCTCAGGTGTCGTTATCATTCGCCATCGAGCGCGGCGCGATGACCCGGCCCGGCTAGCCCAGCTCTGCATACAAAGTTTTCTAGGGACGAACGACGCTATGGCAAACATTCTGGTGGTGGATGACGAGCTCGGCATCCGTGACTTGCTGTCAGAGATCCTCAACGACGAAGGTCATTCGGTAGAGGTTGCTGAAAACGCGGCCCAGGCGCGGGCCGCGCGCCTGCGTGAACGCCCGGATCTGGTTTTGCTCGACATCTGGATGCCCGATACCGACGGCGTCACCTTGCTCAAAGAATGGTCTGCGACCGGCGCGTTGACGATGCCCGTGATCATGATGAGTGGTCATGCAACGATTGACACGGCGGTGGAGGCCACACGTATTGGCGCGCTGGCGTTCCTGGAGAAACCGATTACCCTTCAAAAATTGCTGAAAGCGGTTGAGCAAGGGTTATCCAAAGGCTCGGTGCGCAGGCACACGGTCGCGCCAGTGGTTGCGCCATCCCGTAGCGCTGACGGTGTTGTGTATGCTTTGGAGGCGGTGAATGCCGTAGCAGAGACAATTCTGGATTCCGGGCCCCAGGTGACTCAGACCTTTATGCTGGACAAACCGCTTCGCGAAGGGCGCGACGAATACGAAAAGGCGTATTTCGAGTTTCACCTGGCCAAAGAAAATGGGTCCATGACCCGTGTTGCCGAAAAAACAGGCCTGGAACGAACCCACCTGTATCGCAAGCTCAAACAACTGGGTGTCGATTTGTCGCGAGGAAAACGGGCATAAATTGCCGTCCTGCACTGCCAAAACACAGTTCCTGCTGCTATACTGCGCAGCCTTGGCCCGGTAGCTCAGTCGGTAGAGCAGAGGACTGAAAATCCTTGTGTCGGTGGTTCGATTCCGCCCCAGGCCACCAAGCTATATATGGAAGCCCTGCTACCTAACCGGTAGTGGGGTTTTTTAGTTTCAGGCAATCGTTTTCTATTTTTCAACCGTTGTCCTTGGTTGGTAAACAGGCGGGACGAGGACCGCGCGGCAGAATGATCCCATCAAGGAAGTCAGCAAGTGTCGATCTGATTGTCAGACACCGGTAGGCGCTGAGAAGTCCCGCAAAACCACCGTTTGCAAAAGAGCCTATTCGAACAGAAAGGCTGGCTTGAGTTGGCTGATGCAACTGCTGTCAGGTGCCCGGTTCGGGTTATCAAGAAAGTCTGCGGCGATCTGAGATGAGCAGGTAGCGGCAGGCACGCCAGGTTTCAAAATCAACGAAATATGCCCAACCGCTGGAAAGGTGTAGACATAGGATGTTGTGAAATTTTTTGCAACCGCTTGTCCATAAGGCGTGGGAGTGACGGGGTCATACGCGCCATTCAACACCAAGGTGGGGATCTGCGGATTTTCATAGGCAAATGGTGGCTTCAATTCAACCTTGAGGGCGTCGCAGGCATTGCGCACAATATCGGCTTCGCGTTTGGCAATCGCAAGTGTTTGCACATAGGGCACGGGCAACACATCAGACGGCATCACCTTGATGGACTTTGTCCGCGCACAAAGCACAGTGTGATACATCTCCTTGGCATTGTCTGTCTCCAAATTGCCTGATAAAGGCTCAGCTATCCAGCCAAACTCGCCTCGACTCGCCAAATGGATCAACTTGGGCAGACCATTCACTTCAGAGGTGCCGGTCAAGGATGACAAGATGGCATCGATAAAGCCAGTGCCATTGAGCCTGGAGCCGATGGTTTGTTTTGTCGAAGGCACGGTCAGGGTAACGTCAATGGGTTTCTGGTTCAACTGATCAACAACCATCAAAAATTTCCGCTCCAGATCCGGATAGGTTTGACTGCAGCGCATATCTTGAGCGCAGTCGTTAAACAGATTGCGCAAGGCGTGACTGAAGGTGTGACTAAACCCCAGATTGAAGTCAATGTCCGGTCGAACTACACCGTCGAGGATCGCGCTGCGCAGCTCGGCCTTGTGTTTGCCGGCCTGCGCCGTCACGTACTGCCCCAACAAGGTGCCGTATGAGCCGCCGTAGAAATTGAACTGCCGATAACCCAGCGTTTCGGCGACAAAGAAAATATCGGCGGCATTCTCGTGGGTGTTAAAGGCGCTGGGATTGATTCCGGTGGCTTGAAAGCGCTGGTTACACACCATGATCCAACCCGAGTCGGTCGGAGTTTTTTCGCCCTTTGCCACCGCAACATTGTGGGCGTTGATTTCAGGACACGACAAGAATGGTCTGGAGTACCGCGTTCCGCGTTCTTCGACAAAGAGCAGATCGCGGCTTTTCAGGATGTTGATCAACCCAGGTGACTTCATTGGCAAGGCAAGATTGACAAACACGCCAATCGTGGTGTCACCGGGTCCGCCCTGTTCCACAAAAAGCGGGTCTGGCGCAGGCGTATTGCTGGAACTGCGCACGCGCACCACAGCCAGCTGGATCGTAGGCCCTTGGGGTTGTGCGTGCTGCTCGGGCGTAGTGACATAACCACAATCAGCGGTCGCAGCAATATCGTCGGGCACATCAAAGGTCTTGCAACTCACTGCTTTCCACGGCGCTCCAAAATCTGCGCTATTGGGCCTTGATGGACTCAAGGCACAGCCGCTGGTGGCGACAACAAGAAGACTCAAAGCCAAGTTTTGGTAAATTCCCCGGAGCTGCTGCTTCACTCTGAAATCCTTTGAAAAATGGCCCATGCTGAAGTTCGCATGGCGGGATTCAATCGTACTCAAAAAACAGGTAATATTATTAATAAATAATTAACAATTAAAAAACTGTATTTCGAGGTTCACAATTTTTCGGCGTTCACTACCTTCTGGAGTTCACTATGAGC
>JAGOUM010000211.1 GCA_018061265.1 Rhodoferax sp.
AAATGGGTGTGCGCGTCTGGTGGCCTCATGACGCCCCATCTCAAGCGCTGGAACTGCCTGACCCGGTACCGGCGCCCGTCGCGGCGCCGCATGTGACGCAAGTTGTTCGGTCAGGTCCAGTGGCCAATGAGCGGCCCGATGTTGGGTTGCCACTGCACGCAGCCATCGACCAGATGGACTGGGCACAGTTGCAGCAGGCTGTGGGAGCCTGCCAGGCTTGCCCCATGGGCCTGGGACGACAAACCCCGGTGTTTGTACCGCCGCCAGGGCAGCTGCGTTGTGACTGGTTGGTGGTGGGCGATCCACCCGATGATGCACAGGAGCGTGCGGGTCAGCCCTTTGTCGAGGACGCGGGTCGATTGCTAGACAACATGTTGCGCGCTGTTCATGTGCAGCGTGCGGGCCAGGTGCCAGCAGCTTCTCCGGCTATTTCAACGCCGACACACGGGGCCTACCTGAGCCTGGTACTCAAGTGCCGCCCTGCCTTGCCAAGCCCACCAGACGCTGCGGCACTGACGGCATGTGGCCACTACTTGCGGCGCGAAATCCAATTGCTGCAACCCAGAGTGATTCTGGCAATGGGCCGTTTTGCCATGCAGTTGCTGTTGCAGGAAGCCGATCCTCAGCACCGCAAGCTACCGCTGGGAAAACTGCGTGGCACAGTCTGGCGTTTTCAAGGGGTGCCCGTGGTGGTGACTTACCCGCCGACCTACCTTTTGCGCACCGTCGAAGACAAGGCACGCGCCTGGCACGACCTGTGCCTGGCTGCCGATGTGGTGGATGGTTTCACACCTGAGGATTGAGATCGAGGCTGAAATTCAGGCTTTGCTGACTATGGCATGGTCAAGGTCGGGTCTGTGATACGGGTCAATATGGGTCAGCAGGTGCAACACCCGATGGTGCTGAATCACCCGCTGCTGGGCCTCGACAGATATATCGTGGGCCTGTTCAACGGTGAGTGTGGCCAGCACCTCCAGGTGGGCATCCACCACAATCATGTCGCCCATTTTTCGGGTTCTCACGTCATGCACACCACTGACCCCAGGGGTTTCCAGCAGGGTCTGGCGGATGGCTTGCACCTCTGCGTCAGCCACGGCGTGGTCACTCAGGTCGTGCACGGCGGTCCAGCTGAAGGTCCAGCCCATGCGCGCCACCATAAAGCCCACAATCGCTGCAGCAATGGGGTCCAGTATGGGATACCCGGCCAGGTTGCCAATGATGCCCAGGCCGACCACCAGGGAGGAGGCAGCATCCGAGCGTGCATGCCAGGCATTGGCCACCAGCATGCTGCTTTTGACGCGTTTGGCCACGGTCAGCATGTAGCGAAACAGGATTTCCTTGCCCACCAGCGCCACACCAGCCACCCAAAGCGCCGAGACATGTACCACGGCGATTAACTCGGGTGATTGCAGTTTGCTCGCAGCGGACCACAACATGCCAACACCGACTGCCAGCAGCAAAACCCCCAGCGTCAGCGACGCCAGCGTTTCGAAGCGCTGGTGGCCGTAAGGGTGATCCTCGTCAGCCGCTTTCTGGCTGTGGTGGTTGGCAAACAACACCACAAAGTCCGCAATCAGGTCAGACAGGGAGTGAATACCGTCGGCCACCAGTGCCTGCGACTTCGACAGCACACCCACCACAATCTGCAGCACCGTCAGCACCACGTTGACCACCACACTGACCCAGGTGCTGCGCGAAGCCGCCCGCGCGCGTTCAGCGGCGCTGAACTGGTGGTGGTCTTGCTGGTCTGAAAACGGATCGTGCTGCATGAAAAACGCTAACGCTGGGAGTAAGGCATGCAGTTTATGCGCTTGCACTTCCAATAGCGCTGCTTCATACAATCCCGGCATGAACTTTTATGACCAATTGCGCCTGGCTGCACGCCAGAACACATCCATGTTATGTGTCGGACTTGATCCCGAACCTGCCCGATTTCCGGCCCGATACAAGGGTGACACGCACCGGATTTACGACTTCTGCGCGGCCGTGGTGGACGCAACGGCAGACCTGGTGCTTGCGTTCAAGCCACAAATTGCCTACTTTGCCGCGCACCGTGCCGAGGCCCAGCTCGAAGCCCTGATTGAGCACATGCGTCGCACCGCGCCCCAGGTGCCGGTGATCCTGGATGCCAAGCGTGGCGACATTGGAAGCACCGCCGAGCAGTACGCTGTCGAGGCGTTTGAGCGTTACGGGGCCGACGCGGTCACCTTGTCGCCCTTCATGGGATTTGATTCGGTGCAACCTTACCTCAAACATGCTGGAAAAGGGGTCTTTCTGCTGTGCCGCACCTCCAACCCGGGTGGGGACGACTTTCAGGCACGGCGCCTGGCAGATGTGCCAGGACAGCCGCAGTTGTTTGAGTACATTGCACAGCTGGCGCAAAACCAATGGAACAGCAACGGGCAAATGGGCCTGGTGGTGGGTGCAACCTACCCGGCGGAAATTGCCCGCGTGCGCCAGCTTGCGCCAGATTTGCCCCTGTTGATTCCGGGCGTCGGTGCGCAGGGCGGCGATGCGTTTGCCACGGTTCAGGCGGCGATGGCCGCTTCACAGACCCCCATCATTGTCAACTCCTCGCGGGCGATCCTGTATGCCTCTGGTGGTGAAGACTTTGCGGTGGCAGCGCGTCGCGAGGCGTTGAGCACTCGGGAACGACTCAATTCGGCTCTGGCAGCTGTCAAGGAAAAATGCGGTGGCACCTGAGCACATTTTCTCGGCCGCCGGGCTGTTCAAGCGTTATGGCGAGGCCACGGTGGTCAGTGACATGTCGTTTGACATCAGTCCGGGGGAATGCCTTGGTGTGATTGGCCCCAATGGTGCTGGCAAAACCACCACCATCCGTATGTGTCTTGGCCTGACGGTGCCCGATTCTGGTCGGGTGAGCGCGTTTGGTCTGCAAATGCCGGGTGACGCGCTGGCCATCAAGGCACAACTCGGCGTGGTCAGCCAGATGGACACGCTGGATCCGGACTTCAGCTGTGCTGAGAACCTGCTGGTGTATGGCCGCTATTTTGGCCTGAAGGACCAGCAGATCAAGGCTCGAATCCCGCAATTGCTGGAGTTTGCCTCGCTCACCAGCAAGGCCGATGCCAAACCTGGCGAACTCTCTGGCGGCATGAAGCGCCGCCTCAGTCTGGCGCGTGCGCTGGTGAACAATCCGCGCCTGCTGTTGCTGGATGAACCCACCACTGGGCTCGACCCGCAGGCACGCCACCTGATGTGGGAGCGCCTGCAACTTTTGTTGCAACAGGGCAAGTCGATCTTGCTCACCACCCATTTTATGGACGAGGCGGAACGCCTGTGCAACCGCCTGCTGGTGGTGGATCATGGAAGAAAAATTGCCGAGGGAGCACCTCGCGAGTTGATTCGTCAGCATCTTGAGCCCGACGTCATCGAGGTCTACGGCATTGGTGCAACGGCGCTGGTTGATTCGCCGCTCAAGTCCCTGGCCGCGCGCATCGAGGTCAGTGGCGAGACGGTGTTCTTCTACACGGCCGACGCCAAACCCATTCTGGCTGCGCTGGAGCCGCAGCATCAGCTTCGCACCTTGCACCGGCCCGCCAATCTGGAGGATCTGTTCCTGAAACTGACGGGTCGTCAGATACGGGAAGATGCATAGCAACTATGGAAAATGAAGCTATCAAACCAATAAAGATAAGCGCTGGAGGGCAAAAAGGCTTGTCAATCTGGCGCACCCCGGAACTCTCTGGCCGCTGGTGGCCGGTTTTCCTGCGCAACCTGCTGGTCTGGCGCAAGCTGGCCATTCCGAGCCTGGTGGGCAACATTGCCGAGCCGCTGATGTGGCTGGTGGCTTTCGGCTACGGCATGGGTGCCTTGGTGGGGCAAGTCAAGGTGGACGGGGTTGAAGTGCCCTACATCCTGTTTCTGGCCAGTGGCAGTATCTGTATGAGCGCCATGAATGCCGCTAGTTTCGAAGCCCTTTACTCCGCCTTTTCACGGATGCATGTGCAAAAGACCTGGGATGGCATCATGAATGCCCCGGTGAATCTGGACAACAT
>JAGOUM010000212.1:0-1476 GCA_018061265.1 Rhodoferax sp.
ACCACAACCACCCGCTTGGCGCCAAGAGAAATCAGCAATTTGACCGAGGTCACCAGGTCCGTCGCAGCCGTCACCATACCGGCAGCGGCATTCTGGGCACCCGTTGTGGCGGCATAGGTGTTGCCGGCGCTTGTTGCAGCCGCGCCAGCCGTGGCACCAATGGTGGCGGCGTTCTGCACTGCGGTTGTGGAGTAACCATTGGTGGCGGCATGAGTTGCCGCGGCCGTGATGGCTGCGCCGATGATGCTGGTGGGTGTTGCCGTGGTTTTGGCGGCTTCTGTCTGGATGGCGATCACCAAGGCCACCTGGACAGCGGCTTTTTGAGCATCCGGAACCAGCGCAGTCAATTGCGTCACCAGCGAGGTCGCCAAAGCCTGGCCCCCTGCCGCGGTTGCAGCCTGGCTGAGTATTTCGGTTTGGGCAAAGAGGTCATTGGCACCGGCCAGTACAGTGATCAGTTCAGTGCCGGTGAGCTTGTTGCCGTCGGCCTGGAAGTTGGCAATCTGTGTTGTCACGGGTTCAGTCAAGGCCGCGGTGATCCCGCCCATGTTGCCAACACCCAAGGGGTTTTTGACACGAGAGCCACCCTGGGCGTAATTGGTGCAGCCGGCCACCGTGGTCACAGGCACGCCAAAACCGCCAGCGCGTGCTGCGCAGTTGACCTTGCCAATGGCCTGCGCCGAAATCAGCTGTGCCCAGTTGTAGCTCGGCACCGGCTCGGCACCTGGTGCGCCAGTAATTCCGTTCACGGTGAACATCCCGCCACCCAATGCAGCAACCGGCCCCACCTTGTAGGTCCCGGCGTCGCTCAAACTGTCACCAAACGACACCACGGCGGTGTACTTGACCGCAGGCGCCTGATCGCCGTCACCGCCACCACCACATGCTGCTACCAAGAGCGCTGCACCAAGCGCCACGCCCAACAATTTAAATTGCCGCATCAAACATCTCCAGAATTAAAAGAACGACCGTACTATTTCAAACAAACATCTTAGCCTTTGACTGCGCCGACGCCCATCGGGTAAACCCGCGACAGCATCAACTTTACCGGTAGCGCAACTTCATGGTCAGGATGGTGGCAGCCAGCGTCAGTGTGATGGCATTGGCGATCACGATCGGCCAAGCCTGCAACAACAGACCATAAATGAGCCAGGCCGCCACACCGGTGGTGAACACGCTGTACATGCCCAGCGAGATTCCACTGACGTCCTTGGTTTTGAAGGTGTGCCAGGCTTGTGGCAGGAAGCTGCCGGTGGTCAGCACGGCAGCGAGCGTGCCAATAAAGTCGGTCAGGGTCATAGGTAAATCCGGCAGAAGCGCCGGGGTGGCAAAGTGCAATGTCGCCTATTGTCTCGCACTGCCAAGTGCCCATTGCACCAGTGCATCCAGCGCCGGGCGTCCCGCGGATGCGTTGGCATGGTTGATCATGGCAACCAGACAAAGGCGCCTGCCATCCGGCAGGTGGACGTATCCGGC
>JAGOUM010000212.1:1576-4017 GCA_018061265.1 Rhodoferax sp.
TGTGACTGGCAGCGCCAGCGTCAGGAAGAGCTGCTGTGCCATCAGGTTATTGCTGAATTTATTGATGTCGCGTATCACCTCGGCCAGTGCCGGGCTTTGCAATTGAAAACTTGGTGGCGTGGTTGGCGCTTTGCCCTCACGCACCCGCCCACTGAGCTGACCGCCGATGCTGCGCCACAAGGATTCAATGTTCCTGGCATTAAAACTGGCCGGATCGACATAGGCCACAGACCAGGCTTTCTCGCCGCAGCCCGCCGGGTAGCTGCCTGCCAGTTGAAAACGGACCGGGTTCGTGAAGTTGGCGGCGAGCTTTTGCCGGTAGTCACCACAGCTTGCACTGCCATCGCTGCTCAGGGGCACCGAGTCGGTGGTTTCCACCCCCCAGAGTGGCACACTGTTGTGAACCCGCGCGACATTGGCCGCGAGGTCTGGTGTGAAGGTGAGGGTGACCGACTTGAAGTTGAACGAAAGGGCTTCAGGCTGCACGTTATAAGGGCGCAGAGGATCACCGTCAAAGTCACCCGGGCTGAGGTCGATGGGCGCAAACAGGCTTCGGTCCATCACGATGTCACCATCAATGTGGCGCACGCCCAAAGCCTGCACCCGCTGCAACAGCTGTAGCAGGCGTTCCTGCACCAGTTTGGGGTCACCCCGGCCTTGAATCACAAGGCTGCCTTTCAAGCGACCCTCACGTACCGGGCCGTCCAGCCACACGGGTGTGCGCCAGGTGAAGGCCGGTCCCAATATATCGAGCGCCGCATAGGTGGTGACCAGCTTCATGACCGAGGCAGGGTTCATGGGTATGTCGCCGCGGTGGGACAGCCGGGGTGGTGTGCTGGCGTCGGTGTCTGCAATCAGTATGCTGACGGAGTCGAGTGGAATTTTGGCGCGGTTGAATGCCGCAGTGACAGTGTCTGGTAGGGTCTGGGCCATGGCAGGCGCACAAACCAAGCACAGCAAGGCCGCTGGCCTGAGCGCGGCTTGGATCAGTTGGGCCATAACTCGGGCTGAAGTTTCGAAGATTGTCAAGTCAGGTTGGCCGAAGCGGCGTTTGTTATCCCGGTCAGGCCGCAAGAAAAAAGAGATCAAGTAGCAGTACATACTGAAACGGACTCTGAAGAAACCGAACAAAAAATAGTCGACCTTGATAGTAGGCGACAAATTGATGCCTTTCTTACAAGATAGTTCTGCTTTTCGTACAATTTCAGACGCAATTGTGGGGGCTTGATTGAGTAACAACAGGGGGTAATCCATGGGCACAAGCTCGGTAGAAGAATCCAGCCTGGTTGACGGGCTGCTTAAACGCCTCGAACAACTCAACGTGGTGGGTGCCTCCCTTTCCCGGGAGCGCGATACAAGCCGTTTACTGGAGCAGATATTGCTCGCGGCCAAAACAATCACCCATGCGGATGGCGGTACCCTGTACCGGATGTTGGAAGATCACCGCAGCCTGAGTGTCGAAATCCTGCGCACCGATTCTCTCGGAATCGCCATGGGCGGTACATCCGGAAATCCCATCGACTTTCCGCTGATCCATCTCTTCGACGAACGTGGCCGACCCAATGACTCCCTGGTCGCGGCCTATGCGGCAATTCACGCCGTGACCGTCAACATTCGGGACGCGTACAGTGATGAAGACGAATTTGACTTTTCAGGAACCCGGGTGTTTGACGCACGCACCGGCTACCGGTCACAGTCGTTTCTGACGGTGCCGATGCGAAACCATGAGGGTGATGTGATTGGCGTCTTGCAGTTGATCAACGCCAGACCACATTCACGTGAAGTGGTGGCCTTCTCGGTGGAGGACCAGAGTCTGGTCGAATCATTGGCCTCGCAGGCCGCCATTGCCTTGAGCAACCGGCTACTGATGACGCAACTGGAGGAA
This sequence comes from Rhodoferax sp., assembly GCA_018061265.1. Classification (GTDB taxonomy): domain Bacteria; phylum Pseudomonadota; class Gammaproteobacteria; order Burkholderiales; family Burkholderiaceae_C; genus Rhodoferax. Next base: position 3,462 of record JAGOUM010000212.1, read on the forward strand.
CTGTTTGAAGCCTTTGTCGGGCTGATCAACCTGGCCATTGACGAGAAGTCCCGTTACACCGGCGGACACTGCCACCGCGTGCCGACGCTTACCATGATGCTGGCCGATGCGGTCGCCGCCACGCGGCAAGGTCCGATGGCTGGCTTCACCATGAACGAGGCGGATCGTTATGAGTTGAAGATTGCGGGTTTGTTGCACGACTGCGGCAAGATAACAACACCAGTTCATGTGGTTGACAAGGCCACCAAGTTGCAAACCCTGTTTGACCGCATCGATCTGATCGACACCCGTTTTGAGGTTCTCAAGCGTGATGCGGAGATTGCTGCCCTGCGGCAACAGCTGGCACTGCGCCCCTGCAGCGACCCGGACGCCGAGGCAGCACTACTCGCATCGTCGGCAGGGGCCCAGTCCGGGATGGATGACGACCGTGAATTTGTCAGGAGGGTTAACGTGGGTGGGGAGAGCATGCGGGATGAAGACATCGCGCGGGTGCAGCGTATTGGAAGTCAGCATCGGTGGCGCAATACACAAGGTGTACCGACCGACTTTCTGTCTG
>JAGOUM010000213.1 GCA_018061265.1 Rhodoferax sp.
GGATACGCGCCACCGTGGGTTTGGGACAACTGTAGATCACGCGCAACATCTCGGCCAATCGCCCGGCATCCAGCAAATTCTCAGCATGGGTAAAGTCCGCCATGCGGCGCATCCAGTTGAGATCCGCGCCGGCACAAAAGGCCGGCCCGTCGGCCGCCAGCACCACGACTCGTACCTGCGGGTCGGCGGCGATCTGCATGAAGGCCGTGGTGAGTTCGCCAATCACTTCATCATTGAATGCGTTGCGAACTTCAGGCCGTTGCAGGGTGACGGTCGCCACCATGCCAGAGGAAATATGGACTGCAGACATCTGGATTCTCCCGTGCCAACTGCTGGCGTTACATGCGGAAAAGCCCGAACCGGGTGTCTTCAATCGGTGCGTTGCGGCTGGCGGACAGGCCCAGCGCCAGCACCCTGCGGGTGTCGGCCGGGTCGATGATGCCGTCGTCCCACAGGCGGGCCGTGGCAAAGTAGGGGTGACCCTGCTCCTCGTACTGGCGCCGGATCGGTGCCTTGAAGGTCTCTTCGTCCTCCATGCTCCATTGGCCACCCTTGGCCTCAATGCCGTCACGTCGCACGGTGGCCAGCACACTGGCAGCCTGTTCGCCACCCATGACACTGATGCGCGCATTCGGCCACATCCAAAGGAAACGCGGACTGAATGCACGCCCACACATGCCGTAGTTTCCGGCACCAAAACTGCCGCCAATGATGACGGTGAACTTGGGTACCGCCGCGGTAGCGACCGCCGTCACCATCTTGGCACCATTGCGTGCGATGCCTTCGTTCTCGTACTTGCGCCCAACCATGAAGCCGGTGATGTTCTGCAAAAACACCAGCGGAATTCTGCGCTGGCAGCACAGCTCGATGAAATGTGTGCCTTTGAGCGCCGATTCACTGAACAAAATGCCGTTGTTGGCAATGATGCCCACTGGCATACCTTCGATACGGGCAAAACCACACACCAGTGTGGCACCAAAACGTGCCTTGAATTCATCAAAGTCCGAGTCATCCACAATGCGGGCAATGATCTCGCGCACATCAAAGGGTTTGCGCGTATCGACCGGAATCACGCCATACAACTCGTTCGCTTCAAATTTGGGAGCTATCGGCGCATGATCATATTGGGCTAGAGGCTTATTTTTATATAAATTCTTGACCGCCATACGCGCCAGCGCCAGCGCATGCATGTCGTTTTGGGCCAGATGGTCAGCCACGCCGGAGAGACGTGTGTGGACATCACCACCACCCAGATCCTCGGCACTCACCACCTCACCGGTGGCGGCCTTCACCAAGGGTGGCCCACCCAAGAAGATCGTGCCCTGGTTCTTGACAATGATGGCCTCGTCACTCATGGCAGGCACATAAGCACCGCCGGCAGTGCAACTGCCCATGACCACAGCGATCTGGGCGATCCCCTGCGAACTCATGGTCGCCTGATTAAAAAAGATGCGGCCGAAGTGGTCCCGGTCCGGAAAAACCTCATCCTGATTGGGCAGGTTGGCCCCACCGGAATCGACCAGGTAAATACAGGGCAACCTGTTTTGCTGCGCGATCTCCTGGGCCCGCAGGTGTTTCTTGACGGTCATCGGGTAATAGGTGCCACCCTTGACCGTCGCATCATTGCAGACAATCATGCAATCGACACCGCTGACACGCCCGATACCGGCCACGATGCCCGCACCCGGAGCACTGTCTGAGCCATCCCGATCGGGGTACATGCCAAGCGCTGCCAGCGGGGATAGCTCCAGAAACGGTGTACCAGGATCGAGCAGATTCTGAACCCGGTCACGCGGCAGCAATTTGCCGCGTGCTGTGTGTTTGGCGCGCGCTGCATCACCTCCGCCAAGCTCCACCCGACGCACCTGCGTGCTCAGGTCGTCGACCAGGCCACGCATGGCGGTGGCGTTGCGTTGAAAGTCCGCCGAGCGGGTGTTGAGTTGTGTCTCCAGAACTGGCATGGCATTCTCTTGATGGTTCAAACGGAAGTGGACCGTCCCATTGTGCAATGCGCAAGCTTAAATCAGCAAGTGTTCACACATGCGTCAAACAGGTTGCAATTTGCGCCAAGCTTCTATACTTCATGACCTGATGATCAGCAATCCACCACCTTCATCGGTCGACCATTTGGTGCAGCACTGCCTCCCCAGGATCGCCAAGGCGTTGACACCGATTGCCTTTGTGCAATGTATCCTGGCTGCGTACACCAAGTATGGAATAGATCCAACCCAAGCCTTGGCGGAGGCACAAATTACGCCAGATCAGCTGGCTAACTCTGAGGCGCGCATCACCGCCGGTCAGATGGAAAAAATCTCGGGCGCTGCTATGCGTCAACTCGACGACGAGGGCCTGGGGTGGTTCAGCCGACGCCTGCCCTGGGGCAGTTATGGCATGCTGGCACGCGCCTCCATCAGTGCCCCCAATCTTGGTGTGGCACTCAAACGCTGGTGCCGTCACCACCGCCTGATCACCGATGACATCGTGCTGAGCCTGAGTGTTCACGACGACACGGCCACAGTGACGATCACCGAGCAGGCGCAGCTCGGCACCCTGCGTGAATTCTGCCTGGTCTCGGTGCTACGCAACATTCATGGGCTGGCCTGTTGGCTGATTGACTCGCGCATACCACTGACCGCGGCCCATTTCGCATTCAGCACACCCGCCCATCAGGACATTTATCAGGTACTTTTTTCGGCTCCAGCCCATTTCCAACAAGGGCTGACAGCTATCAGCTTTGATAGCCACTATCTCCATCTGCCGTTGCGCCGCGATGAGCCTGCACTGTGCCAGATGTTGCAACGCGCGCTACCGCTGACGGTGCTGCAGTACCGCCGTGACCGCTTGCTGGTGCAGCGTGTGCGACAGGCACTCGCCAGCCAGCCCGACCACATTCACTGCGCTGAAGACCTGGCCACCCGACTGGCCATGTCGGCGCGCACACTGCATCGCCAACTGAAAAGTGAAGGTGCTTCGCTGCAAGCCATCAAGGACGAAGTGCGCCAGGCCCGCGCCTGTGAGCTGCTCTTGCGCAGCCAGCGCAGCATTCAGCAAATTGCCCAGGCCACGGGTTTTCACAATGAGAAAAGTTTTTCACGGGCTTTTCGGGGCTGGCGCGGGCAGTCACCCTCCGAGTACCGACGTGCTGGAAAGCCCTGAACGACCGCCAGCGCCGCTTAAGGTGGTGCCAAAAGGCTCGCAAGTTCATCCATGCTGGCAAACAATCGGCCAGCACCCGCCATGCGCAAGCGGTCGGCCGCAGTTGGCAGCGGACAATACGCCCAAACCGTGGCGCCTGCTGCTACCCCAGCAGTCGTCCCGACCGGCGTGTCTTCGATCACCAGACATTGGTCACCCGGCACTTGCAGATGGGCCGCGGCCGCCAGATACACGTCGGGCGCTGGTTTGGAGCGTGGCACCTCATGACCACTGAACACCCTGCCATCAAAAAACTGCATCAACCCCACCTGCGCGAGCATCATCTCGACCTTGTAGCGGTCGGCTCCCGAGGCGCAGGCAATCCGACCGGCGGTGACGGCATGCGCCGCCTGAACGGCAGACCTCGCACCCGGGATGATCTGCAAACCCTCGCGCAGTGCCTGGTTGCGCTGCTCGAAAAAACGCTGCATCCAGGCTTCAGTAAGCGGCTGCCCGGTACGCTGCTCAATGACGGCGGCCTCACTGCGCACCGTCTTGCCAATGAAATAGTCCATACACTCCTGCAGCGTCATGGACCAGCCACTGGCCTCCAGCATGTCTCGCAACACCCCGCAGGTGATCGCCTCGCTGTCGACCAAGACGCCATCACAATCAAATAGAATCGCTTTGTATTTCATAGCATTGATATCAATAAAAGTAAGCGTTAAAGCCGATTTTCATCCGCAGATTCAAGCACGAAGTGCATCAGTGGGTAGTTTAATAGCTGTCGTTTCCAAGTGATAAAAGACCTCATGCGGGGTGCGATAGTCCAAGCATTTGCGAGGCCGATGGTTGAGGCGATACAGC
>JAGOUM010000081.1 GCA_018061265.1 Rhodoferax sp.
GCCAAGCTTGGGAGCTGGCCCCTGCCTATGACATTTCATTTGCGCACAACCCCAACGGGGAGTGGACCCACCAGCATCTGATGTCGGTTAATGGGCGCTTCAAGGACTTCACCCGCGCGGATCTGCTGGCGCTGGCCAACCGGTTTGGCATCGGGAGTGCCGCCCTGGTGATCAACCAGGTTGTCAACTCAATTGCCATGTGGCCCACCTTTGCCGCCGAGGCCGGTGTACACAAAGACGTGGCAGACCCTATCGCCGGGTTTCACCTGTTAAAGCTGGGCAAAGCCTGACGGCGTTATTCAGGCCCCAAGCACCCGGTTCTTGCCAGCACGTTTGGCCAGATACATGGCCTGATCGGCCCGCTTGATGGCGTCCACGCCGGTCTCCTGGCTGGCCAGTTGCGCCACACCGGCACTGAAAGTGATCAGCACCTTTTCGGTCCCGGAGAGGAAGAAGCGCTTGGTCAGCTCCCGTTGCAGCCGGGTCATGGCCTCGATACCGCGCTCCAGCGGCGTGTCGGGCAGCAAGATCACAAACTCCTCACCACCGTAGCGCGCCAGTGTGTCCTGCGGCCGCATCACCTCGCGCGCCACGCTGGCCAGGTGTGCCAGCGCCGTGTCACCGGTGTCATGACCCAGGGTGTCGTTGAGTTTCTTGAAATTGTCAATGTCCAGCAGCGCCACACACAACGGTGTTTCCTGGCGTCTGACGGTGGAAATCTCGCGGTTGATGGCTTCTTCCAGGCCCTGCCGGTTCAAGGCCCCGGTCAGCGGGTCGTGCCGGGCCAGTGAACTCACCCGGTCCAGCTCCTGATGCAACTTGCTCAGCTCGGCCTCGGTCACCTCGGCGCGTTTGCGCATGTTCAGCAATTCACTGCGCGCCGTCTGGCTGTCATTGGCCATGCTGCGAGTGGCCCCCACCACATCCTTCAGTACCGGCGCAATGTCGGTGATCGAGCGCGCCTGCTCAATCAGGCGGGCACTTTCCTCCAGTTTCTGGTGAAAACTGCCGGTGGTCTCGGACATGGCCGCCAACCGTTCCACAAAGGTGGCCAACAGCTGGCGCATTTCCTCCTGGGCCTGTACGCTGCGTGTTTTTGCCTCGGTCTGCTTGAAGATCACATCCTTGAGCCGCTGCTCCACCTCGTCCAGGCGGCGCAGTGTCAGCGGTGGCACACACACTTCCATCACCGCGTCCACCTGGCCCTTGAGCCAACCGTCATCCAGGCTCAGGTGGCTGATGTTTTCAATGATCAGGTGCAGCAGTTTGAGCAGCGCGTTCTTGATTTCGGCCTGGTCTTCGGCCGCAAAAGACAGCCGGTGCCCATACTGCACCAGCATCTGCTTGGTGGCCACTGCATCGGGCTGCGGCTGGCGCAACGATTTGATCAGACTCTGCGTCTGCTCGGTAAAGCGTTCGTCATCCTGACCCAGCGCCGGTATGGCGTACTCAATCAGGCGGGCCACCTGGGCAAAAAAGTCGGCCGTCAGCGCCGGCGCCGTCAACACGGGTGCCTCGGCGGCTGCCACCACCAGGGCTGGGGCCGGCACCGGCGCAGCCGCCTGGGGTGCCGGGCTGTCTGCCACATTGGGGCTGAAGCCGCCGTACGCCATCAACGCGTTCTTGACGCCGTCCCAGTTCAGGTTGTTGATGGCCGACTCAAGAAGTCCGCGCTGGCGTTGCTGCCCCGGCGTTTTGGTCGGCAAGGCGATGGCAATGTCCCGCAGCCGCTCCGACGGAAAAGGTGGTTCCATCGGCAGATTGGCAATCTCGCTGTAGATGCGCTGGTAGTTCAACGGCGTCGGTGCCAGTTTGCGCAGGGTCAGCTGTTTGAGCGTTTCGCGGGCAATCTCAAAAGGTTTTTTGTCAGTCATGGCAAGAGCTCAAGCATTTCATTGGGGCGCACCTAAATAATAGCCTTGACCGGCATCCACCTGTGCGGCCTGCAAGCTTGACAATTGTTGTTCATTTTCCAGCTGTTGGGCAATCACCAGCACATCCAGCGAATGTGCCAGCGTCACAAACGACTGCAGCATCTCGGTGGCCGACTCCACCGACGATATATCGGCCATCAAGGCAGACGACAGTTTGACATAGTCCGGCACCAGCGTGCGCAACAAGTCCAGCGCCCGGGGTTCAAGGCCAAAGTGGTCAATACCAAACTGTCCGCCCACCTTTTGAATCAACGCCTTGGTGCGCTGTGCGGCGGCCAGATGGCGCACCGCGCCAAACTCCGACACCTCAAGCGCCAAAAACCCTGCCATGCGCCCCAGTCGGGCCGTTTCCTGCTCCAGCCAGGTCATGAAGGCGCTGTCAAGCAGACTCTGTGGCGACAGGTTGACCGCAACACTCACCTGGTCAAACCCGGGCTGGCGCAGCCGCTCAAAGGCCAGACTCAGCATCGCCTTGTCCACCTCGGGCATCAGCTGGTGCCGCGCCGCCATCGGCAGAAAATTGGCCGCAGGCACCAGCGCACCCTCGTTGTCAATCAGCCGCGCCATACATTCGGTCTGTAATACCCGCCGCTCAGGGTCGAGCGCCTTCACCGGCTGGTACAGCAAACGCCAGCGCTTTTCAACCAGCGCGGTCGAGATCAGCGTGCGCCAGGCAAACGATCCCAGCGAGCTTGTCTCCTGAGTTTGTGCATTCAGTGCGGCAAAACCATGGCGCTCGGCCTGCCGTGCCGTCTCCACCGCAAGGTCAACCCGGGCGTAGATCTGTGAGCGTGCATCGCGCTGGGTAAAAAACGCCACACCGGTCTGGATGCCGATATGCACCAGCGCCTCCTCCTCAGCCAGCTTCTCCAGAATCTGCGCCCGCAGTTTCTGCGCCAGCGTCGTTGCCGCAGACGCTGTGATGTCGGCGAGCACAAAACTGAAACTGAACTCGTTATTACGCGCCAGAATGGTCACCGGCAGCGCCGATAGCAGAGCCTGCGCCGTGCTCGCCACGGTACGCAGCACATTGGCACCGGTTGCAAACCCATGGCTGCGGTTAAGCAGCCGCATGTCATCCAGCTCCACCGAAATCACCGCACCCAGCACAAAATGAAACTCGCCCTGCAGCAGCTCGGTCAGCCGCAGCTCCAGGCCACGCCGATTGGCCAGCCCGGTAAGCTCGTCTTCATACGCCTGGCGCTGCAGGTTTTGCGCCTTGCGTGTTTCGGCGTCCAGCATTTCACCCACCCGGCGCGACATCTGGTTCATCGCCCGCACCACGCTGGCCAGCTCAGGCGCGCGCGGCGCCTGCGAAATCTGCTCAAACTTTTTGGCCTGCACGTTGCGTGCCATTTTTTCAATGGCCCTGAGCGGCCACAGAATAAACTGCAGCCCGCCCTGCAGCACCGCCAGCGCTGCCAGGCAGATGGCCAGCAGCCAGGCCAGCAACTGCATCGTGGTGCGCCACAAGTGCTGGTAGGCAAAGGTTGGCTGGCTCACCACCATCACCTTGCCCAACTGGCGCCAACCCGACCCGATAAACGCCTCACCCGCCGGGGCAGTGATCGGCAACCATTGCACAAACCACATCGGCACACCTTCAATCTTTTCAGGCAATTCACGCACCACAATGTCACTGCGGTCCGCGCCCAGTACCGCGATACGTTTGAAATAACCCCGGTCAAAAACGCTGAGCACCTGCGTTTCAGCCAGCACCCGGTCGCCTTTGCCTAGCGATTGCCCCAGGGTAATGGAGAGCGCGGTGGCTGCGTCCTGCGCGTGGGATGCCAGTTGCTCTTCAAGATAACGGCGCGTTCCATTGGCTGACACCAGCAGCACCATGGCCAGTGCGGCCACAAACAGGCCCGTCACCACCAGAAACAGCTGGGTACGCAGGCGCATGATGTCAGGGGTTCGCCATTAAAAATGGCAGCCCAAGGCTGCCATCATTCATCAAACCAAGGTTCGAATCAGCTCGGCGACACGCTGCCAGAGCCACCACCACCCACCGTTGCGGCACGGGTTTGACCAAAGGTGCGGCCATTAAAGTTGGAGCCATTGCCACCCAGACCGGTTGCAGGCGGGTTGCCACCCGCTGCTGCGGTTGCCGCTGTCAAAGTGGTTGGGTCGGCACCGTTATTGATGGCGACCTGATTAAGCTTGTCACGGTCGCCACCCAGAGCAACCAGTGCGTCCACCGCGTCAGACGGGTAATAACCCGCCGTGATCATGGCTGCCAGCACGGCGTCAGAACTGTTGCCTGTCAGCAATAATTCGGGAGCCAGAACACTTGCGACAACCGTAGCCGTTTTGGCGGCGGTGGCAATTACAACCAGGGACTCACCCTTTTTGTAACGCGCAGACACTTCAGTGCCTACATCACGCGCACCCATACCTACCGAAAACGCGAACGCCGGAGCGACAGTGGCCAAAACAGCAGCCAGTACGAGTGCTTTTTTCATAGTAAATCCCTTGGTTAATAGATGTTGGGCGAATTTAGCACAAAAAGCAGAATTTCAAATACCCGCATCCGGCATTGGTTGCATTTCATCCACATTTTGCGACATCCTGTCGCGCTTGCCCGTCAGTCGAACAGCGATAAGATGCCAAGTCTTTTGCCACCTGTATCCCCTTGCCATTCCCACGGGCGCAAACCCCATGCCTGATCGTCACCACCTTCACCTCCGTCTGGCCGCTGTTGCAGCGCTGACGCTGTGTGCCCTGGTGTGGCCCGCCCGTGCCGGACTGGTTGACTTTTCGGCCGGCCTGCTCAGCTACGTTGAAAACAAGTGGGGACGCGATGCCTTGCCGCGCCTGAGCGTGTGGCAGCGCCTGGTGCGTGACAACAAGGCCGTTGCCGCCAATGTCCTGCCGCTTGTCAACGGCTTTTTTAACCAGATACCCTACCTGTCAGACCAGCGCCATTGGCGCGCCGAAGACTACTGGGCCAGCCCCGTCGAGATGCTCGGCTCTTTTGCGGGCGACTGCGAGGACTATTCCATCGGCAAATACCTGTCGCTTAAAGAGATCGGTGTGCCGGTTGAAAAACTGCGCATCACCTATGTGCGCGCACTCGAACTGGGCGAATCGCACATGGTGCTGGCCTATTACCCCACGCCCGATGCCGACCCGCTGATTCTTGACAACATCAAGGGCGACATTCGACCCGCCTCCCAGCGCACCGATCTTGAACCCGTTTATGGCTTTAACGATGACGACCTGTGGACTGCTGCCGGCAATGCCCGCAAAGGCGGCGCCAGCAATGTGCGGCTGTGGCGCGAGTTATTACAAAAGCTCGCCAGAGAGCAAAGCCTTTAGGCGCTTTTAACTTTGGTTTTTCAGGGCGGCAATGCCACCCCGTAAGTCTTCGCAATGGCCAGCAGCACCGCACGCGGTTTGGCCGGGGCGTTGGCCACCATCGCCACCATACCCGCCTTGCGCTGGGCCTCAAGCCCGTTCCAGTGTGCAAACCCTACCTGCGCAATCGCCGGCTGTGCACCGGCTTCGCGACTGCCGTAACGCATGGCCATGTCATATGCCCGCCACAACTCGGCATCGTTGTCACCTTTGAGGTGTTTGGCCAGTGCCAGGTAGGCCCAGGTGTACGGAAAGCTGGGCCGCAGGACGGTTGCGGCACGGTAGTGACCAATGGCCGTTGTCAGCAGGCTCTGTTGCAAGGCCAGCTCGGGCGAACCCGCCGCCGCAGCGCCCAGCGCGTCCGCACGCGCGGCATTCAAAAACCCCAGATCATCGAGCAGCTGCGGGTTTTGCGGGGTCAGCTTCAGCGCAGCAAGCAGCTCGTCATGGGTTTGTTGCCACTGTGCCTCGGTATATACCGGGCCTTTGCCCTCACGCCACTGGCCCACCAGCCAGCTGGCGCGCAGCACACTGGCATCAGACCAGGCAGCCCGCCCGCCGTACCAGACGCTGAGCCCCATAAAAAACACTATAAAGATAGCTGCAAGCGCAATACCAATATGCGCTACAGGCGTTTTATTCATAAAAAACGGGGTCAGGCAGCTGCCAGTCCAAGAATCCTGGCCGGCTTGTCATGCACCATGCTGCGGGCCACTGCCTCACCATAGCGCTTGTGCAACGCAGCGCGGCCTTCGCTCAGCAAGGGCGGGCGGCTGGTCAGGTTATGTGCATCGGTGGCCACCAGGCAGTTCCAGCCTTCATCAATGATGGCAAACGCCGCCTCTTGCGCTTGCGCGCCAAACCGGCCCACCAGTGACCCCGCCGTCAGCTGTAGCCAGCAGCCTGCCTCGGCAAATTCGTTGATCTTTTCGGGGCTGGCCATGATCGCCTTGTTGCGCTCAGGGTGCGCAATCAGCGGGCGGATCTTCAGCTTGAACAGGCTTTGAACAAAACGCAGGCTGCCCACCGGGATCAGCTGGTGCGGAAACTCCAGCAACAAAATGCGGTAACCGTCCACCTCACCCAGAAACGGCACCTGGTTTTCTGCCAGCATGTCCACCAGCTCATGGCACAGGCGGGCTTCGCCACCCAGGTGCAACTGCAGTGGTATGCCAGCCTTGGCCACCTCGGCGGCAAACTGCTCAATCGCCAGCAACAGGTTGCGCCGCTGGTTCGGGTAGCGCCCCGGGTGCACATGCGATGTCAGCACTGCATGGCTAATGCCATCGGCCGCAGCGGCACGGGCCAGGCTCAGCGCTTCTGCCAGGGTTTCGGGCCCGTCGTCAATGCCCGGCAAATAATGGCAATGCAGGTCAATCATGCGGGCTCAGGCCGCCTTGGTCTTGGCCGCACTGGCTGCACCGTAAGCGGTTCCGTAGGCTGAGCCATAGGTTCCGTAGCCGTGTTTGCCGTAGCCTGAGTACTCCCCGTAATATTTTTCTGCCTTGTTGAAGTCCAGCGCATTGAGCACCACCCCGATGATGTGCCCGTCGGCACGGCGCAGGCGCTGCAATGCCTTGCGCACCATGGGCAGCGGCGTGGTTTGCGCCTTGCTGACAAAAATAATGCCACTCGCGCGAGAAGCCAGCACCAGCGCATCACTCACCAGCTCCACCGGCGGTGAGTCAATGATGATGGTCTCAAAGTCTTTGCGCAGCGACTCAATGGTTTGGGCAAAACGCTCAGAGTGCAGCAGCTCCAGCGGGTTGGGCGGTATCGCCCCCGAGCCCAGCACCACCAGGTTGCTGTCTTTCACCGCTTGCAGGCAGGCTTCCAGCTTGGCGGTCCCGGCCACCAGCTCAGACAGGCCGGGTGCATTCACATCCAGCCCATGGGCACGCGCCACGCTGGGGCGGCGCATGTCGGCGTCCACCAGCAAGGTCTTTTGTGTGAAGGCATGGGCCAATGCCAGGTTGCTTGAAAACGTGGTTTTGCCCTCACCCGGCACACTGGAGGTCACCAGCAGCACGCGTGACGCCAGGTCCACCGACGACAGCAGCACCCCGGTGCGCGCCGTACGAATGGCCTCGGAGTAAAGCGAATTGGGCGATTCGGTAATCAGATGTCCGCTGGTCTTGCGCATGGCGTCTTTTTTCGACAACATGGGCAACACGGTGAGCAGCGGCTGTTTGAGGCGCGACTCCACGTCTTCGGTATTTTTCAGCGTGTTGTCCAGCACCTCCATCAGCAGCGCAATCATCATGCCCACCAGCAACCCCATGAACAAGGCCACGCCCACAATCAGCGATTTTTTTGGTTTGATGGGTATGGTTGGTACCGCGGCAGTGTCCACCACTCGGGCCACGGTGGTCTGCAGGTCACCTGCCACATTGGTTTCCTTGGCACGTTTCATGAACATGTCGTACATCTGGCGGTTGGACTCCACCTCGCGCTCGTACACACCCAGCTCAAACTCCTTGCGGTTGATGTTCTGCACCGAGCCACGCGCGGAGGCCAGTGTGCCCTCCAGCATTTTTTCGGTACTGCGTGCACGCTCGTACTCGTGGTTGATGCCGCCCACCACCAGCTCAATCTGGCGCAACAGGTTGTCACTGGCCGCCTTGGCGTCCGAGTCGGCCTGCAGATACCTGGGGTGCTCCTTGCCGTAGCGTTGCGACACATCGGCCAGTTTGCGCGCGGCTTCGTTGGCCTGGCGTTTGGCATCGGCCACCTGGCCGCTATTCAAAACAGCAGGTTGTGAGGCCAGGTCACCTGCATTGGCGGCTTCCTTTACAATTTTGTAAGTCGCTTCTATCTCAGCGCGGCGTGTACGCGCCTCAATCAGGCGCGACTGCAGTTGTTCTATCTGCTGCGCCGCACCACTTTGCGCTGCCTCCTTGATGTTCACGATACCCTGCTTCTCGCGGTAGTTTTGCAGCAACTGCTCTGACTCATTGAGTTTGCCCTTCAGCCCCGAGAGCCGCTCCTGCAGCCAGGCCGAGGCGGTGCGCGTCATCTGGTAACGGGCGTCCAGATCGTTCTCTATATAGGTTTGCGCCAGCGCATTCGACACCCTGGCTGCCAACGCTGCATCGGGCGAGGTGAACTTCACCACCACCAGTTGGCTCAGCCGGATCGGCTCAATGCTCAGGTTGGCAGCAAACCCGCCATAAGCGGCTTCAGCCAGCGTGGATTCGTTCCATTCACGCGGTGCTTCTGCGGTGGCAAAACCAATCTGCTCCTTGAAGGCAGCCAAACCTTTTTTGGGCGCCCGAGGGTCAAAGTCCGGGTGGTCATACAGCTTGAGCTTGGCAATGGTCTTGAGCGACACCTCGCGCGACTTGATAATCTCCACCTGCGTCTGGAAATACTCTCGGGTCGCTCCAACCCCGGCATACACGTCTTCAATGGTGACTACTTTTTGCTTGTTGGTCTCAATCAGAAGCGTCGTCTTGGCCTCATAAATCGGGGTGCTGGTAAATGCAATCACCCCGGCCAGCAGCGTGATCAGCAACGCAAATGCCAGAATGGCCCACTTGCGCTTGCGCAGGGTTCGCCAGTACTCTACAAAGTCCAGCCGTTCGCTCTGGTCGGCCGGATCACTAAAAAACAGCGGGTTGGCAGACGAGCTGCCAGCGTTGAAGGGTTCAGACATGGGATGCTGCAAAACGGTTCAGAAGAATGACTCTTCTATAAAAATGGTGTCACCCGGGTTGACCTGGGTGTTGATGTCAACCTTTTGAGGCTCGTTCTTGGGGTCGTTTTCGCGGATGATGGAAATCTTGTTGAACGACGCCCGCTCCTTGAAGCCACCCGCCAGCGACGCGGCCTTGAGCACCGTCAGCCCTGGCTGAAACGGGTAGCCCCCCGGGCGCTCCACCATGCCATTGATGTAAAACGGGCGGTACTCCTCAATCGTCACCGACACCCGAGGGTTGATCAAATAGCGGCCATCCAGCCCCTTGGTGATGGTGCGCTCAATCTCGCCAATGGTCAGCCCAAGCGCCTTGACCTCACCCAGCACCGGGTAGGGAATGGTGCCGGCATCGGTCAGGCGGATCTTCTCGCGACTCAGGTCATCTTCACCAAACACACGGATGGTGATCACATCACCCGCGGCCAGCTTGTAAACGGACAGCAGGCGGGCGACATCCAGCTGCGGTAACGCGGCAACAGGTGCCACAGCGGCGGGAGCCTGCGCGCTGGCAGCCTGCAGCAACATCGTGTTTGACAACAATAGCGCAGCCAGAAGCAAAAAAATGCCGCTAAGGCATCGGCGGATGGCTTGTAACAAGCCAGAAAATATCGTCATGAAAACTCCCCAACACATCCCGGCGGGCCATTTGGCCCGCCGACTGCGTAGTATCCAATAAAACCTAGAGTGTTGTGCTCAGCGTGAACATGATCACGTTGCGCTTGTACTCGGCGGTTGGGTCGTTGGAGCTCTGGTCGGTCCTGGCCATGTCCACGCCCATCGTGAGCCAGCGCAGCACCGTGTACTCCATCGCCAGCGAGTACGTATTGGCCCGATCCGACCGGGTTGATGCACCATAGTCACGGTTCAACGTGCTCAAACCTACTTCAGAGCGCAGCGAATTGGTCCAGTCGTGTTTCCAGGTCAGGCTGGTGGTGGTGTTGAGCTCGTAGTTACCCACACCGCTGGACTCCGAGGTGGCACGCGCGGTCTGCAACTCAAACACACTGTAGCTGCGTGGCATCCAGCGCAGGCCAACCTCCCAGCTGGCTCCGCTGTAACCCTCTCGGCCCGCCGCATCAAAGTCTTTGGTCATGCGGCCAATCTTCACCACCCCGGTTGTTGCGGCGGTGGCGTCCCAGGTGTAGCCCAGGTAATAACGCCGCTCGGTGCTGTCGTCCACGCTCAGGTCCGAGCGGTAATTGGCAGTTGACTGGCTCAACTCCACCAGCGCCAGTGAGCGGCTGCCCACCCGGTAAAACATGCGCCCGGCTACCGAATTAAACACTGCATCACTGGTGGCGGTGTAGGTGCGGTTGTTGTCATACTTTTTGTCCTGGCGTCCCAGGTCCAGCTCAATGCGGCCTTGCGCTTCTGGCGCACCATAAATAAAACGGCCATCCAGGTTCACCGAGTGCCAGCGGTCCGGCTCTGCAGAAGCCGGGCGGTTGGTGGTGTTGCGGTCATCCGTGCCGTTGACCACACCCACTGCCCAGCCGGAGCGTGCCCGCACCGTGTAATAGTTGTCACCGGCCAGCTCAAACTCGGAGGTGGTGGTGTTGTCTGGCGAGCTGTTTGAAAACGTGGTGCGGTTTACCGCAGCCACTGCGGTGTAGCGGTCACCCTTGTGTTTAAGCTCCGCCACCAGCTGGGGTGACAGCGTCATGAAGCTCGAACCCAGGGTGTTGCTGGGGGCGTTACGCACGTTGTCGTTGTAACCAAAACCCACAAACGCGGTGGGGTACAGGTAGATGCCACTTTCTGTCTTGTAAGCACCCGCATCCACTGGCACCGGTGCCGTCAGAATGGACTCTGACGACGGGCTGGAGCCCGAAATACCCGTGCCGCTCAGGCTGTAAGGCGTGGCGGTCACCTGCTGCCCGGTGGTGTCAGGCGCCTTGAGGGTGCTGCTTTCGAGCTTGTAGTTGGACGCCGGAGCGGCTACGGCAGCAGGCGTGGTCTGGGCTTGCGCAGCAGTCAAACACATCGTCAGCGCAGCGCTGGCAACAAGGCAAAGCCTGAAACTATTTTTATACATGTCAATCCCTGAAAAGAAAAATATGGGGTAAACCCTAGCCAACTTGCAGTTTACAGTAAGCATATGATTTAAAAAGCATTCTTCATGCCAGCACGGGCGTTTTGGCAACACATCTGTTGTAAGCTGCTCACACCCTTGGCCTCAGTACGCATTCTTGTTCTGAATCGTGGCCAGCGGTGTCAGCAGAATGATCTTGATGTCCATCCACAAAGACCAGTGTTCCATGTAATACAGGTCGTGTTTGATGCGGTCTTCCATCTTGTCAAGTGTGTCGGTCTCGCCACGGTAGCCACAAATCTGTGCCCAGCCGGTAATGCCCGGCTTGACCTTGTGGCGCAAAGAATACTTGTCGATGCGTTCCATATATTGCTGGTTATGGGCCAGGGCGTGTGGTCGCGGCCCCACCACCGACATACGCCCTTGCAGCACATTGATGAACTGGGGCAACTCGTCCAGACTACTTTTGCGCAAAAACCGCCCAATGGGTGTCACCCGTGCGTCCTGCTTGGTGGCCTGGGTGACCCCGCCATGGGACTCCTGATGCACCACCATCGACCTGAACTTGTAGACCATGATCTCCTCGCCGTTCCAGCCATGGCGCTTTTGCTGAAACAGCACCGGCCCGGGTGAGCTCAGCTTCACCGCCAGTGCGATCAGCAGCATCAAGGGGCTGATCAGCACCAGAATCAGCGCCGCAGCGGTGTAGTCCAGCACCGCCTTGGCCAGCCGGCGCCCGCCAAACATGGGTGATACCGAAATATCCACCATCGGGATACCCAGCGTCACACTCATGCCGTGGTTCAGGATCTGGTACATCTGCAAATCCGGCAACAAGCGGATGTTGGCGGTAGACTGGCCCAGCGCTGCCATCAGCTCATCCAGCCGCTCATGGTCGCCCATGCTCAGGCCGATCCAGATCTCATCCGGGCGCAGGTCCTTGTCTTGTGCGGCCAGCTCGGCGCTCTGGTCAATGCCCAGGGTGCCCACAATGTCATACCCGCTCCAGGTGGCCTGGCGCACCCGCTGACGCACTGTGGTCAGCAAACTGCTGTCACCCACCAGCAACACCGTCTTGTGCATGTAGCCGGCGCGCCGCATCTGTGCCATGGCGACAAAGGATATTGCCCGCCCCACCGCCAGCGTACATGCCGCGGCCACAAACCAGGACACCATCCAGGCACGCGAAAAAATCTCATTGGTTTTGGTCAGCGCCAGCAGCACAATCACCGCCACCCAGCAGATCGCCCAGCCCAGCGTCACCCGTCCCACCATGGCCACCAGTGCACCACCGGGCCACATGCGGTACACCTTGCCAAAAAACGAGGCACCAAACAAACTGGCGGCCAGCGTCAACAGCCGCGCCTGCGGCCCCATCTCAACCCAATGGTTCCAGTCCGGGGCAAAACGAATCTGGTAGGCCAGCCAGCCACCCACCAAAATAGCCAGAAAATCAAGCGCCTGCACCATGAACCTGATCATGGAGGCAGAAGAGCGGATAGATCCGGTTGACATGGCTAACGCCCTGCGCCCCACGCCACCACAAAAGTGGCATCAAACGCTAATGGCACCCAACCCGGAATTTGCAACATCTCAATCAAGCCTCACCTAGACTGCACCTCAAATGCTGGAAGACAGCCTCTGTGCGGGCCTTTACCAGAACAAAACCATTTTACCGACTGTCACTGCCTGCCACCACATATGCAGCGTTTTAGCAACAATCTAAAAAGGGGACGCTACCCTTTAATTCTTCAATGATCAGGGATTGGCCTGTGCAGGAACTCCACAATGACCCCGTCTTTGTCGGCAGACAGAAGGGAAACGATGTGGTCAAAGTCGATGTTCATGTAGTCGTGCACGATGCGATTGCGCAGGCCCACTGCTGCGTTCCAGGCAGCAAGTTCATTTTTGGGCAACAGTCCGGCGTTGGCCAGGTCGGCAAAAGCGTCATAGGCAGAAATTGGCACGGTTTGGCCATGGGCCTTAAGTGCCTGCTTTGCCTTGCCAATGGCGTTTTCAATGAGCACTTGGAGTGCATGGAGCACACCACCCTGTTCCAATTGGCTGAGCGATTGCCCTTGGGCAAGAATGTTTTTGGCTTGACGTAGCAACGCGCCTTGCTGCGTGGCGATTCGGTCTGTTTCAGCCTGGTAAAGGTCAAGCCGCATGCTGTTGACCCCAATAGTGATCTTCCAGTTCACGCCAGGTGCGGGTCAAAAACTTGGCCCATTCCAAGGAAGTCTCTCCACATAGTGGCAGCCCTTCCTCTGCCACACTGGCACGCATGGCCAGGTTGGCGCGGCGCAGATCGATCAGATCCACCGCACTTTCAGCCACTTGCAGTGTTTGGGCAAGCAAGCGGCGCAGGGTCTCGGTATTTGCCAGCAAGTCCCATGGGGCGTGCCCATGGCCCCAATTCAGTGCTATGTCCCAATCACTGTCAGCATGGTGGGTGTTTTTTGCCCGACTTCCAATGAGCACGGCAAACACCAAACCCGTCTGCGCCTGCAAAACCGCGCGCACAAGAGCCAAAGATCTGGCACACGCTTCATTGCCTGGATCGACGAGTGCCGGGGTTGCGTACATTGACATGCGCCGAATTATTCCACGCTCATAAGTTCGATCGTTAAAAGTTGTAAAAAGGGGATGCTACCCTTTTTACCCCCCTTTTTCTTTTTATGTGCTACTCCAATAATAGCTGTTGTTGCTCATCAAATATGCGCTAAAGGCCGATTTGGCTTAAAAGCGGTTGGCGTCGCACTTTTGCCATTGCCGCCAAAAACAGCCCGGTGGTGGCACCTGCCAGGTCGATCAGCACATCATCCAGCCCCGGATGGCGATTGACCGCCAGAAACTGCAGCGCCTCGGTGCCCAAAGCCAGTGCAGCGGCCGCTGCGCCAACATGGTGCATGCGCCAGCCCAACGGGGGCAGATATGCCAGAGCGGCCATCAATGCAAACAAACCAAAATGCGCCCAGCCCGACAGCGCAAATGGCGCATGCAGGCCATGCTCCAGCGCGTCACGCAGGCCACCTGGTATCTGCGTGCCCACCAATAGCGTGGCCAGCAGCAGACCCAGCAAGCGCAATACAGACAACCGTGAAAAACGAAACAAAAACATCAAACACCTCCCGTGCCCTGAACCGGGCACTTTCTTGATATGTGGACAGCAACAAAAGCCAAGCAAAAAAAATGCCATGGCGCAGCAATGGCAAATAAAGGGTAGCGTCCCCTTTATTCCCTTTTGTTCCCCTGGACCTGCATCAGACCTGCAATTAGGGGGTGCAGCTGCTTCAGGCCATGATCCCGCATCCACTGCCGTCCATCGGCATCGCTGACGTGTCCAACGCCGGATAGCGCGCCTTCAACGCAGCCAAACCAAACACTGCGCGGCTCCGCCAACCCGGCCCCTGACGGATGAGGTCTTCCCAGGTCTCTCCCAAAAGGTCTGCATCATTTTTCGCTAGGTACGCGATGAGCGAGGCTGCCTGGTCCAAGTCCTTGGTGGCCTTCACCCGCATCGCCTGCGACCTTTCACCATAGACCAATAACTTGTGCAGCGCGTACTTTTCGGGTGGTGGTGCATTGACCGTGATGGCCCCGCGCTGCGCCAACAAGCTGATTTGTATGGGTGAATCCATGGAAAACTCCATGAACTTCAACGGCTGCATGGTGGCATTGAGTGCTTTGATCAGCACCGGTGTATCGCCGCCCCGGTGCAAGCAGGTCACAAAATCGATCTGCAAGTCTTGCTCATCGGACTTCACGTAAGTGGTCAGACTTCGGACCGGCACAAACCCCATCTTCAGCGCCTCGATTTCGCTGCCCATGTCCATGGTGACGTCCGAGGGAATAGCAACCGACACATTGCGCCCGGCATGTGCAAAATCCAAGTCCACCGTCTGCGCCGCCGATTGCCATCGAATGCCCAAGTAATTCTGATATGCCATGTAAACGTGCGTGCCCACCAGAATCCCACCCGCCTGAAAAAAGCCCGCATCTGCCAGACGTTCGTAAGCAAGCGGCAAAGGCATCTTGCACCGAGTCAAAATTCTTAAGACGATCGTGTCCACTTCAAAACAGGTGGACACATGCACACTTCAAGATCAGAAATTCAAATGCCGATGGCCGGACGGC
>JAGOUM010000214.1 GCA_018061265.1 Rhodoferax sp.
AGCGCCGCCATCAAGAGCAAAAACACCAGACTGGTGCCCAACAACCATTTAAAAACAGGGTTCATGCCGACATTTTGCATAAACTACACCCCATCCCGGCCCGTTAAGGCTTTGCGGGCTCTCCCCGCAAAGCCCGGTGGTTTAAAGTGACACGCAGTTTTCAACGTATCCGTTGGGGCGTGATCCGCAAAGGTATGCAACTTATGAACTCTTCTACTCTCGTCGCTCGCTTCATGATGGGTTCGCTCATTGTTGGCGCGAACCTGCTGGCCACGTTTTCCGGCGCACTGGCCGCGCCCATGCCCAGCCGGGAGCCGGTGCTGCGCATCGAAACCGGCGCGCATCTGGCAGCGATCACCCGCATCTCGACCGACAAAACCGGGCGCTGGCTCGTGACGGCCTCAGAAGACAAGACGGCCCGCCTTTGGGACAGTCGCAATGGCGAGGCCCTGACGGTGCTGCGTCCCCCGCTGGGCAGCGACAGCGTGGGCGCGGTGTATGCAGCCGCCATGTCGCCTGACGGGCGCAGCGTGGCGCTGGGCGGCAACTCCAATTTTGGTGATGGCAGCCACCTGATGCACTTGTTCGACCGGGCCAGCGCCAGCGTATTGCCCAAGAGCACCATCACCGGACTGGAAGCGCCCCTGACGCAACTGGCCTGGTCACCCGACAGCCAGTTGCTGGCGATTGGCCTGCGCCAGGGCGGTTTGCGCGTGTTTCGCCGCGATCTGCAATTTGTCGGGACCGACCCGGAATTCAATGAAGCCATTTTTGGCGCAGATTTCTCAGCCGATGGTCGTCTGGCGGTGGCCTCCATCGACGGTTCTGTTCGCGTCTATCAAATAGGTCGCAAGGGACTGGAGCGCACTGCACGCTTTGCCGCGCCAGGCGGCAAGCCCTATGGCGTGTCGTTTTCACCGGATGGCAGAACGCTGGCCATTGGCTACCAGGACAGCGCCCGTGTGGACATTCTGGACACCAGCAGCCTCAAACCCGTGCATCGCATTGATTTGGGCAGCGGCAATCTGGGCCGCGTTGCCTGGTCGGCCGATGGTGCCACCCTGTTTGCCGGGGGCGGCTACACACGGGGCGGTCGTTTTCCCGTGCTGGCCTTTGGCAACCGCGGCACTGGCCAGGACACCGAGCTGGGGAGTTTTTCAAACACCATCATGTCGCTGGTTGCCCTGCCGGGCGGGCAAGTTGCTTGCGCCTCAGCGGAGCCGGGTTGGGCCGTGTTCAGCCTGAGCGGGCAGCGGGTGGCCTCCAGCCAGGCGCAAACCGGTGATTTTCGCGATCTGGCCGATCAGTTTCGGATCAGCCCCGATGCCAGCGTGCTCTCTTTTGCCATGCGCGCCGGTGGCGAGTCCCATGTGTTTGACCTCAATGCCAGCAGCCTGAGAACGGGCACCGCGCCGGATGCGACCGCAGCCCCGCAGCAAAGCGGCGAGCCGTATGTGGAGAACTGGCAAAACTCGACAAGCCCCAAAGTAGGTGGCCGGGCCTTGCCCCTGCGCCAGGGCGAGGTTTCGCGCAGCCTGGCCATCAGCAGCACCGACAGCAGCTTTGTGCTGGGCACAGAATGGTTTGTGCGCCGCTACACCAAAAATGGTGCGCCTCTGTGGACACAGCGCATTGCCGCCCCGGCCTGGGCCGTCAATCTCAGCGCCGATGGCCGCTGGGTGGTGGCCGGCCTGGGTGATGGCAGCGTGCGCTGGTTTCGCACCCAGGATGGCATGGAGCAGCTGGCCTTGTTTGCCCATGCAGACAAAACGCGCTGGATCGTCTGGACGCCCGGCGGCTACTACGACACCGCCGTTGGCGGAGAAAGTCTGGTGGGCTGGCACCTGAACCGCGCTTTCAACCAATCAGCAGATTTTTTCAGCGCCGGGCGCTTTCGTGACCGCTTGTACCGGCCCGATGTCATTCAAAAAGTGCTGAGCACGGGCGACGAAAAAGAGGCTTTCCGCGCGGCCCAGGCCGATCTGGCAGCGCTCACGCTGGCCAAGACTTCGGCAGCCAAAGAAGTGGCGGCTAAACCTGTGAACGTGCTGGCCAGCAGCAGCGACATCACCGAAATGCTGCCGCCCATTGTGGAGCTGCGCTCCAACCCGATGGCCGAGACCAATGCCACCACCGTGCCGGTTCGTTTTGAAGTGCGCACGGCCAGCAATGCCCCCGTGTCTGGTGTGAAGGCGCGCGTCAATGGCAAGCTGGTACGCGACCTCAAAGGCAAGGGGCTGCGAGCGGCGGGGGTGCAGGAAATAGAGGTGCCCTTGCCCTCGTCGGACGCCGAAATCATGCTGTTTGCGGAAAACCGTTACGGCAAGTCCGACCCCGTGACGGTGAAGGTGGTGCGCGCCAAGGAGACAACAGCCCCTGCACCCCCCGAAAAATACGAAAAGCTGTACCTGCTGATCGTCGGCATTTCCAAATACCCGGCACCCTACACGCTGGATTTGGCCAACAAGGACGCGCGTGATTTCGCCCTGCACATGGAAAAACAAGCCGGCCAGCTCTACACCAGCGCAGTCCCCAAGCTGCTGATTGACGAGCAGGCGTCACGGCAAAATATTCTGGATGGGCTGAAATGGCTCAGCAACAGCGTGGGCGAGAAAGATGCAGGGGTTGTTTTTTTTGCCGGTCACGGCGAAAACATAGGGGCCAATTATTTCTTCATACCCGGCGGCGAGAGTTCCTTTCCGGCCAAGGGTGAAATGAAGAACGAAGCCGATATGGCCGCGTGGAAAGCCAAAAATGCGCAGTCCGTCTGGGTGTCCGGTGATGAAATTGCCAAAACCTTGCACAGTCTCAAGGGCAGATCCGTCTTTTTTGTGGACACTTGCCATGCTGGGGCGTTGGCGCGCCAGGCCACCCGCACCAGCAGTAACATGACGGGCACACTCAATGCGCTGAGTGAGGAAAAAGGCGTGATTGTGTTTGCCTCATCGACCAGCAAGGAGTTGTCACAGGAAGACCCCGAATGGGGCAACGGCGCTTTTACCAAGGCGCTTATCGAAGGCATTCAGGGCAAGGCAGACAAGGATAAAACAGGCCTGATCCGGCCCAGCTACCTGTCCGCCTACGTCAGTGACCGGGTGCGCGAATTGACCAAGGGCGAGCAGCGCCCCACCATGCTCACGGTCGATATTGACGACCCGATTGCCTCCAAAACCAGATAGCATTCACTTTTAACGGGAGCTGTTCCATGTCAAATTCTCGATTTACCCTGCGGCCCCTGGCGGCCATCGCGTTCGGCCTGCTGACGGTGAGCTGCGCCACCAACCCGGATGGCACCCTCAAGAAAAATGCGGACGGATCGTTTGTGATGGATGAAAAGGCCAAAGGTGCCTTGTTGGGTGCAGTGGCTGGCTGCGCCATTGCAGCAGCCACCGACAATGATTGCGCCAAAGGCGCGGTCATTGGCGCGGTGGCCGGTTTTCTGATCAGCTGGTATTTTGAATCCAAGAAAATTGCGGATGCCACAGTGGTCAACAACCAGTATGCCAGTGCCAAAGGAAAAGGTGCCATCAAGCCGCCCAAGGACGACATCATTCCCGCTTCCTTCACCACCCAGGTTGCAGAGTCGCCGGCCAGCTCGGACGGACAAAAGGAGGTCAAAATCACCTCCAAAACCGATCTGATTGGCTACGGTGACCAAGTGCCCGAGATGCAGCAAAAATATGCAATTTACGATGAAAAAAACAAGCTGGTCGAAGAAAAAACCGAAACACTGACCTCCGTTGACGGCGCAGGGCGGTACCAGACCAATTCAAAATTCAAGCTCCCGGCAAATGCCAAGGGCAAGCAATACACAGTCAAAACCACCTTGGCCAGCAATTCAAAAACCTACAAGGAAAGCAGCTACAAGATTGCTTTTGCCGACGACGGGCAGGTCACTCTGGTGGCCATGGCACCGGTGCAGTAAATCGCCACAAAAAGCCCGTGGCCTTGTAAATCGGCAA
>JAGOUM010000082.1 GCA_018061265.1 Rhodoferax sp.
TCATCAGCGCCATCGCCAGCCAGGGTGTCACAGTGAACGCGATGCCCAGCGAGAGCGCCATGCCGAGACTGGCGTTGATTGGGATCGGGCTCATGTAAGGCCCCATCAGGCCGCTGACAAACGCCATTGGCAATAAGGCAGCGATGACCGTCAAAGTGGCCAAAATTGTTGGCCCACCCACTTCGTCAACAGCCAACGGAATGATCTCCCCCAGGCTTGCGCCCGGCCTGAGTTGCTGGTGGCGGTGGATGTTTTCCACCACCACAATGGCATCATCCACCAGAATACCAATGGAGAAAATCAGCGCGAACAGCGACACCCGGTTCAGCGTGAACCCCCAGGCCCATGAGGCAAACAAGGTGGCAGTCAGTGTCAGAATGACGGCTGCACCAACAATGACGGCCTCGCGTCGTCCGAGTGCAAAACCCACCAGCAAAATCACCGAACCCGTGGCAAACGCCAGTTTCTGGATCAGCTTGTTTGCCTTTTCCGCTGCCGTCTCACCATAGTCGCGGGTAATGCTGGTTTCGATATTTGCAGGAATGATGGTGTTTTGCAGTTCTCTGATGCGCACACGCACGGCACTGGCAACGTCGACAGCATTGGTGCCTGGTTTTTTAGTTACCGTCAAGGTCAACGCCGGGTACACACCGCCCGCATTGGGCGGTGCGGCTTTGCCTCCCTCGGTGGCCAACTTTGCCTGAGCTGCGCCCGGCGTAAACCAGACGTAACGTTGTGGCAACTGTGCACCTGACTCAATCCGCGCCACTTCCCGCAGAAACACTGGTGCGCCGTGGCTCACCCCCACCACCAGGTCACCCACGTCTTCGGCTGTGCGCAGGAACTCACCGGTTTCCACCTTGAGCATCTGGGAGCCGTTCTCGGTCGTCCCCTGAATGACCGAGCCCGAGGGCATGCTGACATTGGCCGAGGCCAGCATTGATTTGATCGACAGCACATCCACACCACGTTCGCGCAGACGGGCTGGGTCCAGCCAGACCTGCACCGCCCGTGCCGGCCCGCCAATGGTCTGAACCTCGCGGGTACCGGGTACACGCTTGATTTCAGTCTCCATCGCGTGAGCGACCCGCTCTAGATCAACCGCCGGGATCGACTCGCGACTCCACATCGTCACCGCCAGCACCGGCACATCGTCGATGCCTTTGGGTTTGACGATCGGGCTCAAAGTGCCCAGCTCTCGTGGTAACCAGTCCTGGTTGGCATTGAGCACGTCATAAAGTAGTACCAACGCTTCGGTACGCGGTACACCTACCTTGAATTGCACCGTCATGACCGCCATGCCAGGTCGTGATACTGAATAAGTGTGTTCGATTCCCGCGATCTGGCTCAACACCTGTTCGGCAGGCCGAGCCACCATGTTTTGCACATCAATGCTGCTGGCACCCGGAAATGGAATCAGCACATTCGCCATGGTCACATTGATCTGTGGCTCCTCCTCGCGCGGCGTCACCAGCACCGCAAAAGCGCCCAACAGCAGGGCCACCAGCGCCAGCAAAGGGGTTATGGCGTTGACCTTGAAGGCTTTGGCCAGACGGCCAGAAACGCCAAGTTTGATCGGTTCCTGCATGTTCATCTCACTGCGGAGCCGTATTGGCGGGTGCAACCTGCGCTGCACTCAATCCGGCCCTCACAGGGTCAAGCGCCACCTGATCAGCCTCCCTCAGCCCGGCCAGCACTTCAAAACCCTGGCTGCCATGATCGCTGCCCAATCGCACGGCTTTGAGAACAAAACTCTTGTTCTCTACCACATACACCGCCGTGAGCTCACCACGGCGCAGTATGGCTGCGGCAGGCACCGTCAGTCGCTTGGTCGACCCGGCAGCAAAACGAACCCGGATCTGCTGACCCGGCAGCAGTGCACCGGCCACCGAACCGGGCAATTCCAGTCGCCACTCAATGGTTTGAGATACCGCATCCGCGCTGGGCATCCGGCTGGTCTGTACTGGCCGGATCCACTGTTGGGCACCGTCTGCGGCGGGTACTTGTAACTCGATCAGGCTGTTGGCACCAAGGAGGTTGGATCTGGATACCGGCACCTGTACGACCGCGCGCATCGGCAACGGCGCATACAGTGTTAGCAGTGGCTTGCCAGGTGCGGCCAGGTCACCTGCCTCGGCCTCGGTCTGCAACACCCAGCCGTCGAAGGGTGCGGTGACCCGGGTATACGCCTGTGCCAGACCAGCCTGCCTGGCAGCGGCCGCCGCCTGATCGCGTGCTGCTGCTGCACCCTTGAGCTGAGTGTCGGCGTTGTCCAGGGCGGCAGCACTGACAAAGCCCTGGCGCAATAACTCACGGGTGCGGTCCAGATTGACCTGTGCGTTTCGCATTTCGGCCTGGGCTTGGGCAATTTGAGCCTGTCCGCGCTGCACGCCGGTTTGGGTTTCACTGTCGTCAATGGTGGCCAACACCTGACCCGATCGCACCTTGTCACCGGTTTTGACCGTCAGTGAAAGCAGACGCCCGCCAGTTTGCGCCGAGACGGTGGCCTGCTTGACCGGCTGTACAACCCCATCCATTTCAAATCCATTCCCAACGGACCTGACTTGTACGGCCGCAACCGGCACCTGTACTGCCCCCTGTGCCAGCACCGGTGCACCTGGGAACAAGACGAGCAGGCTGATGCCCAGACAACGGGACCGTGTGCCATTCAAAAGATCAGTCAGTAGCGAGACAGGCATTGCGTTTCCTCAATGAATACGGCGGGGAGTATATTGGAATACCGTTTTGAGCGTAAAAAGTGCGCAGAAAAGCGGCAAAAACCCCTAAATTCACTCGGTTATATCGAAGGCTGGGTCAGCCTCTGTCGGACTGGTCCGGGTTGTCCTGCAGCGGGTTGACCAGACCCAGCCATTGCTTTTCCAGTCTAAAACGGAATGTCATCATCCATGTCGTCAAAGCCGCTCGAAGGACGGGCTGTAGGCGCTGGCGCGGGAGCGCTGCGGTTGGGCGCTGCAGCGGGTCTGGTTGCCGGTGCACGCTGGCCATAATTATTCGCGGCCGGGCTGTCAAAGCCATCGTCGTCGCCGACTGGCGCACCCATGCCCTGGCGTCCGCCCAGCATCTGCATTTGGTCGGCGCGGATCTCTGTGGTGTACTTTTCAATGCCGTCCTTGTCGGTCCATTTGCGGGTGCGCAAGCTGCCCTCGACATAGATCTGGGAGCCTTTGCGCAGATATTGCTCGACAATCTCGGCAAGGCGACCATTAAACACAACGCGGTGCCATTCAGTGGCCTCGCGCATTTCATTGGTTTGTTTGTCTTTCCACTTGTCGGTGGTGGCGATCGTGACGTTGGCCACACGGTCACCGCTAGAGAAGGTCCGCACCTCAGGGTCACGCCCCAGATTGCCTACAAGAATGACTTTGTTCACAGATGCCATGGTGAGTCCCTCAAAAGTTTCAGTTTAAACGGCTTTGCCGCTGGTCTGCGGCTTGGTCGGCATAACTGGCGGCATACGCCACGCCAACAGCAGCCAGACGATCATCAGTGCGCCACACACGGCGAACAGCTGGCTGGCACCACCATGTTTGACCAGCCACCCGCCGCCCATGCCACCGGCAAAAAATCCCAGGGACTGCAAGGTGTTGTAGACGCCGATGGCGGCACCCCGTGACTGAGCTGGTGCCAGCCGTGAGACCATGCTGGGCTGACTGGCCTCCAGAACGTTAAAAGCATAAAAAAACACAAACAGCATGCCGCCGAGCATCCACAACGACGGAATTGTCGCCGCCAGACTCCAAAGGCCAAACTGCACCAATGCCGTCAGCGCGATGCAGCCCAGGAATACCGCTCTCAGGTAACCTCTTTTCTCCAGCTTGAACAGGCTGCCCCCCATCACCACAAACGAACCCAGCACCGCCGGCAGATAAACATGCCAGTGCTGCTCACGAGCCAGGCCAGCCTGCACCAGCATGGCGGGGATGGCCAGCCACATGGCCAGTTGCACCGCATGCAGGACAAAAACGCCAAAATTCAGTCGCAATAGCGCCATCGAGCCGAGCACCTGCACCAGATGGCCGTGTGGCAATTGTTTGTGCACCAAGGGCTCTGGCGGTGTCCAGAAGATCACCGCCACGATGCCTGCCAAAGCCAGCGCGGCTGTCAGTGCAAAAATACCCGCCAGCCCGATCCAGGCTGCCAACAATGGCGCAATCAATAGCGACAACGCAAACATCAACCCGATGCTGGCACCGACCAGGGCCATCGATTTGGTGCGAACTTCGTCTCGCGTCTGGTCAGCCAGCAGTGCTGTGACAGCGGCCGATACGGCACCCGCGCCCTGGATGCCACGACCCACGGCCAGCCAGAGCAGGCTGGGCGCCAGCGTTGCCACGGTGCTGCCTGCGGCAAAAACCAGAAGACCAAAAACAATGACCGGCTTGCGGCCAAAACGGTCCGAGGCCAGACCATAAACAAACTGAAACATGGCTTGGGTCAGCCCGTAGAGCCCCATGGTCAACCCGACCATGGCGGTATCCTGACCACCCGGGTAATGTGCAGCCTCAATCACAAATACCGGCAAAATCAGGAACAGTCCGAGCATGCGCAGACCAAATATCGACGCCAGCGAAAAACTGGCGCGCAGCTCAATCGGCAACATGCGCGATGCGTCTTGGGTCAGATTCGCGGCGCGGGCCGACGCCGGCGGGGCTTTCACAGGGGGCAAGGGGTTTCTCCGGGTTCGCTCGGGCATCTTGGCAGGAGACGCAGGGTGGCAATTGTCCCTGATCCGCTGCACCACCTCGGCGCGCCCATGGATTGACTATCATGGTGGGCTGAAAGGTGCATTTTCACCCTCCCCTATTGAGTAGCCATTGCCTTGAACAACCCTGAAGACGGAAAGTACCTCGCGCGCAGCCTGCAGCATCAGCACATCAGCATCCGAGGTGCGCGTACCCACAACCTGAAGAATATCGATCTCGACATCCCGCGCAATCAGCTGGTGGTGATCACCGGTCTGTCGGGATCGGGCAAGTCCAGTCTGGCCTTTGACACGCTGTACGCCGAGGGTCAACGCCGGTATGTGGAGAGCCTGTCGACCTATGCGCGCCAGTTCCTGCAGTTGATGGACAAACCTGATGTGGACGTGATTGAAGGGCTGTCTCCGGCGATCTCCATCGAGCAGAAGGCCACCAGCCACAACCCGCGATCAACCGTGGGCACGGTGACAGAAATCCATGACTACCTGCGCTTGTTATTCGCCCGGGCTGGCACACCTTACTGCCCTGACCACCAGTTGCCGCTGCAATCACAAACGGTGAGCCAGATGGTGGACGCGGTGCTGTCGCTGCCATCAGACACCCGGCTGATGATTCTTGCACCGTTGGCGCGGGAGAAAAAGGGCGAGTTCCTCGACGTCTTTGCCGACATGCAAGCGCAGGGTTATGTGCGCTTTCGCATCAACGGTGAGTCATTTGAGTTTGACCAGCTTCCGGTGCTCAAAAAAACCGAGAAACATGACATTGATGTGGTGATTGACCGTATCAAGGTGCGCCACGCGCCTGCCAGCCTAGGTGTCGGTGGGGATGGCTCCGTGGAGGTCGATTTGGCCGCGCACCAGGACTTCGACGCCCTCAAACAACGGTTGGCGGAAAGCTTCGAGGCGGCATTGCGACTCGCCAGCGGACGCGCGGTGGCTGTTGAAATGAATAGCACAGAACCAATGCTAGATATGCGCTACAGGCCAAAAGAGCATTGGTTCAATGCCAAATTTGCTTGCCCGGTCTGCAGCTACTCGATTGCCGAGCTGGAACCTCGCCTGTTTTCATTCAATTCCCCCACGGGTGCCTGTCCGAGTTGTGACGGACTGGGGCAGCAGGACTTTTTTGATCCGGCAAGGGTCGTGGCATTTCCCGGGCTGAGTCTGGCCAGTGGTGCCATCAAAGGCTGGGACCGACGCAATGCATACTACTTTGCCATGCTCGAAAGCCTGGCCGCGCATTACAAGTTTGATATTGAGCAAACCTTTGAATCTCTGCCCGAGCCAATACAACACGCCGTTCTGCACGGATCGGGCGATCAGGAGATCAAGTTTTATTACACCCTGGACTCCGGCAGCAATGCCGGAAAGCGCCTGAGCAAGAAGCACCCGTTTGAAGGCATCATTCCAAATATGCAGCGGCGTTACCGGGAAACCGACTCTTCGGTGGTTCGTGAGGACCTGGCGCGTTATCGCAGCACACAGTCCTGCCCGGAATGTGGTGGCAGCCGCCTGCGCCGCGAGGCACGCCACGTCAAGGTGGGTGAAGGCGCGCAGGCGCGGGCAATTTTTGAGCTGAGCCACCAGACGCTGGCGGAGTGTTTTGATTACTTCAATACGCTGCACATGGCCGGTGCCAAAGGCGACATTGCCGCCAAGGTGGTGCGCGAGATTAGCCTGCGGCTGAAATTTCTCAATGATGTGGGCTTGACCTACCTGAGCCTGGACCGCAGCGCCGAAACGCTCAGTGGTGGCGAGTCGCAACGCATCCGGCTGGCCAGCCAGATTGGCTCGGGTCTGACCGGGGTCATGTACGTGCTTGACGAGCCCAGCATCGGCCTGCATCAGCGCGACAACGACCGCCTGATCAGCACGCTGCAACACCTGCGGGATATTGGCAACAGCGTGCTGGTGGTTGAACACGACGAAGACATGATGCGCGCGGCAGACCACATCATCGACCTCGGTCCCGGTGCGGGGGTTCACGGTGGGCGGGTGATGGCACAAGGGAATTTTGAGCACGTCAAAGCCAGTGCGGGGTCACTGACTGGTCAATACCTGGCA
Organism: Rhodoferax sp.; assembly: GCA_018061265.1. Taxonomy (GTDB): domain Bacteria; phylum Pseudomonadota; class Gammaproteobacteria; order Burkholderiales; family Burkholderiaceae_C; genus Rhodoferax. The sequence continues at coordinate 6,785 of JAGOUM010000082.1, forward strand.
CAGACCCTGACTATCCCGGTGCCCGGCAAACGCACGGCTTGGCTGCAAAGTGAGTTGCCTCAAATTACCGAAAAGCCCAGACCCGCACGTCAGGTACCCAGCCCGGCGGCAGTCCGGCGTGCCGCGCGTGAGGCCCTGCACCAGGCCACCCAAGGCGAGCTTCAGGCGCTCAGGGTGCTTGGCGCGACGGGCAATAATCTGAAAGATGTCAGTGTTTCCTTTCCAGTGGGCTTGTTCACCTGCGTCACTGGGGTGTCCGGTTCGGGTAAATCCACCTTGGTGAACGACACCTTGTACAAAGCCGTGGCACGCACGATTTACCGCGCCCATGATGAGGCCGCAGCGCATCTTGGGATCGAAGGCATCGAGTATTTCGACAAAGTCATCAATGTGGACCAGTCGCCGATTGGCCGCACGCCGCGCTCAAATCCGGCAACCTATACCGGCCTGTTCACACCCATCCGCGAACTGATGGCGGAGGTGCCCACCGCACGCGAACGGGGCTACGGCCCGGGACGTTTTTCCTTCAACGTCAGCCAGGCCAGTGGCGGGGGGCGCTGTGAAGCCTGCGAAGGTGACGGCGTTGTGAAGGTGGAGATGCATTTTTTGCCCGACGTGTATGTGCCATGTGATGTGTGTGCGGGCAAGCGTTACAACCGCGAAACGCTCGAAGTGTTGTACAAAGGCAAGAACATTGCGCAAATCCTGGAGATGACGGTGGAGTCAGCGCACACCTTCTTCAAGGCCGTGCCAACGATTGAGCGCAAGCTGCACACGCTGCTGGATGTTGGCCTGTCATACATTCGTCTGGGTCAGGCGGCCACCACGCTGTCGGGTGGCGAGGCGCAGCGCGTCAAGCTGGCGCTGGAGCTGTCCAAGCGTGATACCGGTCGAACCCTCTACATTCTGGACGAACCCACTACGGGCCTGCACTTTGCCGACATCAAGCTGCTGCTGCAGGTGTTGCACCAGTTGCGGGATGCAGGCAACACCATTGTGGTGATTGAGCACAACCTGGATGTGATCAAAACCGCTGACTGGTTGATCGACATGGGGCCCGAAGGCGGTGATGGTGGTGGCACGGTGGTGGGCATTGGCACCCCGGAAGACCTGGCCATCAATCCTGCGAGTCACACGGGTCGTTACCTGGCGCGCTTGCTGTAAACCCTGTAGAGTTGACCAGCAAGCGGCCTTAGACTTGAGCCATGAAGAAGTTGTTGCGCGATTTGTCGTATCTGAGTGGTCTGCGTGACCGCCAGGCCATCGACATGATGCTGGTCAAATTGGTGGCGCAGAGTGCACTTTGGCATTTCAGCTCGGTGCGGCTTCTACGTGCCGTGGGCCCATTGGACAACCAGCACTGGTTGACACTGGGGTACATGGATTCAGCGCTGGCAGAACCCCTGCGTGACCAGTTCTGGTTTGATGTCAATGCGCTGCCCAAACTGGCTGATTTTGTCAATCGCGAGGCCGCAGTGGTGACGGAGGCGATTGTGCGGGTTGGGCAAGGTCCGTACACCACGATTTTCCCCATCGACACCCAGGCCACCGTCTGCAGTCTGCTTGAAGTTCAGTCGAACGAGCCGGTCGAGGCGGACACCGAGGTCCTGATTGACAGTGTGTTGCACCTGTATGAGAACCTGCAAAGTCTGCTGGACTATGGCGAGCGTGACACCTTGACCGAGTTGCTCAATCGAAAGACCTTTGACGGCGCATTTTTGCGCGCTGCGCAGGTGCAGCAACACGAACCCGACAGCAGCCAGCCGGACCGGCGCCAGCCACAGGCCCAGGCGAGTTACTGGCTGGCAGTGATCGATATTGACCATTTCAAGCGCGTCAACGACAACTACGGCCACTTGATTGGTGATGAGGTTTTGCTGCTGCTGGCGCGCCAGATGCAGGCGAGTTTTCGCTATCACGACCAGCTCTACCGATTTGGGGGCGAAGAATTTGTGGTGTTGATGCGGTGTGCCGACCTGGATGACGCCGCTGCCGCGCTGGTGCGTTTTCGTTTGCAGATCGAAAACCATCTGTTTCCCCAGGTGGGAAACATCACTGTCAGCATCGGTTTTGCCCCGCTGCGTGACAACGACACACCCAGTGGGGCCTTTGACCGGGCCGATAAAGCGGTTTATTACGCCAAAAGCCACGGGCGCAACCAGATTTGCAGCTTTACCGGGCTGGTGGCTTCAGGTGAGTTGCAGGAAACCACAGACGGCGCCGAGGACGTTGATTTTTTCTAACGGGGCAAGCCATGCATCTTCCGATCAAGGACCATCAGTCGAGCAACTCGCGGCGTAACAAGGTCGTCACTGCCGAAGAGGCGGTGCGCCTGATCCATGATGGCGACACCGTCGCCACCGGCGGGTTTGTTGGCATCGGCTTTGCCGAAGCCATTGCCGTGGCGCTGGAGCAGCGTTTTTTGCAAGCCCAAGAGCAGACGGGTATGGGGGCACCCAAAGACCTGACACTGATCTACGCCGCGGGACAGGGTGATGGCAAGGGGCGCGGCCTCAACCACCTCGGTCATGCCGGGCTGGTCAGGCGGGTCATCGGTGGGCATTGGGGCCTGGTTCCGGCGCTGCAGCAACTGGCGATCAACAACCAGATCGAAGCCTACAACCTGCCGCAGGGGGTCATCACCCATTTGTTTCGCGACATTGCAGCAGGCAAACCGGGCACTCTCACCCACGTCGGACTTGATACCTTTGTTGACCCGGTGCACGGCGGGGGCAAGATCAATGCCTGCACCACGGCAGATCTGGTGCGGCGTTTGCAGATTGATGGCAAAGACTATCTATTTTACCAGGCCATACCGATTCATGTCGGCATCATCCGCGCCACAACCGCCGACCCGGACGGCAACCTGAGCATGGAGCGGGAGGCGCTGACACTGGAGGCACTGGCCATTGCCATGGCCGCACGCAACAGCGGCGGCATTGTGATTGCGCAGGTGGAGCGGCTGGCTGAACGCAACACGTTGCACCCACGCAGTGTCAAGGTACCCGGTGTGCTGGTGGACGCGGTGGTGGTGGCAGTAGACCCTGCGCACCACATGCAGACCTTCAGTGAAGCCTATAACCCGGCCTACTCCGGTGAAATCAGGGTGCCCATGAGTCTGGTGGCACCGATGCCTTTGGGTGATCGCAAGGTGATTGCCCGGCGCGCCACGCTGGAGCTCAAGCCCAACCATGTGGTGAATCTGGGCATTGGCATGCCTGAAGGTGTGGCTGCCGTGGCCGCTGAGGAAAATCTGTTTGAACTCGTCACACTCACCGCCGAGCCGGGTGTCATTGGCGGCGTGCCCGCCGGTGGCATGAGTTTTGGTGCCGCCATCAACGCCCAGGCGATCATCGACCAGCCCAATCAGTTTGATTTTTATGACGGTGGCGGCCTTGATGTGGCGGTGCTCGGGCTGGCCCAGGCGGACGCCCAGGGCAATCTCAATGTCAGCAAGTTCGGCGGACGCCTGTCGGGTGCGGGTGGCTTTATCAACATCAGCCAGAACGCCAAGAAAGTGGTTTTTGTCGGAACCTTCACAGCCGGCGACCTGCAGCTTGCCGTGGGGCAGGGTGGCCTCGCAATTGTTCGGGAAGGTCGGCAGCGGAAATTTGTCGCTGAAGTTGAGCACCGCACCTTCAGCGCACGAGAGGCCATCAAGCGCGGCCAGGAGGTGCTCTACATCACCGAGCGGTGTGTGTTCCGACTGATTGATCACCACGGCACACCGGCGCTGGAGCTGACCGAACTGGCACCTGGAATGGAGTTGCAGCGCGATGTTCTGGCGCATATGGATTTTGTGCCACTGGTCAGTCCACGGCTCAAGCTGATGGAAGCCGCCCTGTTTGACGAGCAGGCCATGGGGCTGCGTGACCGCCTGCTGCAGACACCGCTTTCGCAGCGGCTCGATCTGGATGCCGAGCACCATGTGTTGTTCATCAATTTTGAGGGGCTGGCGATCCAGAACGAGGATGATGTCAACGCCATCGAGGTTGAAGTTGCGACGCTATTGAAACCCCTGTCGCAGCGGGTGGCGGTCGTCGTCAACTACGACAGTTTCACCATCCAGCCGCAGTTGCTTGACCTCTATGCCGCGATGGTCGAGCGGCTCAAGCAGCGGTATTACAGCCGTGTCACCCGATACGGAACAGGCGGCTTTCTCAAGGCCCGGCTGGAAGCGACTGGCAAGGCTGCGGGCTAAGAACAGGCTCTTGAAATCAAAACGGTCTGCCCCTATGTCAATGGGGAAGTTGCCGGGCGGGCCGGCGGCATTGAAGGAGACTCGTTATGTACAGAAGCTACACATCTGGCGACCTGTTGTCTGAACTCAGTCGCTTACAACGTCAATTCCAGCGCTATTCCAACTCAAGTTCCAGCATTCGTGGATTTGGCCGGTCGGAGTTCCCGGCCATCAATATCGGGGGCACACCCGAGTCGGTCGAGATCTATGCCTTTGCGCCGGGGCTTGACCCGACCACAATCGACGTGACGGTTGAACGCGGCGTTCTCACACTGTCGGGTGAGCGTAAATCCCCTCTGAAGTCGGACAGCAAAACCGAGGCGGTGCACATCAATGAACGTTTTTTTGGCAAATTCCGCCGTGCAGTCAGCCTGTCAGACGATGTGGACCCGTCGCAGGTCAGCGCCAAGTACAGCGATGGCATTCTGAGCATCAGTGTCAAGCGCCGCGAGTCTGCGCAACGCCGTCAGATCGATATTCATTAAGTCAAGGAGCCTGTCATGTTTGAAAAAGAAACACCCAGCAATACGCCAGCCGAGACCACTGAACAAGCCCCGATGCTGCCGATGGTGGATGTGACCGAAGACGCCAGTGGCATCACGCTGTACGCTGATTTGCCGGGCGTACAAAAAGACAAACTCAGTGTTCGGGTGGAATCAGACAGTCTGTCGATCGAGGGAGAAATCACCTTGCCCTGGGTCAAGGATCTGCAGGTCAATCACGTCGAAGTTCCGGTGCCACGGTTCGCCCGCAGCTTCACGCTGGGCAAGGAACTTGATCGGGACAAGGTGGTTGCCGAGTTCAGGCAGGGTGTGCTCAAGTTGCACATTCCCAAGGTTGAACACGTCAAGCCAAGAAAGATCGAGGTGATGGTGGCCTGAGACGACTCACCATCAGGCACCAGTGCGCAGTGTGAAGCTGCGGCTGAACGGCACGCCATCAATGCTGCCGTTCAGGTTGACCTGGTAACTGGTGTTGGGGTTCAAAGCTTTGATGGGCACCGCGAATGCCTCGTTCGCGTCAATCACCTGATGCGGGTCATTCGACTGTGTCAACAGGCTGGTGGTGACTTCCTGTCCTGCGGCGTTCAGGCTGGCTGCCGTGAGTTTTAGCACCTGTCCAGTATCGACCTTGAGGTAGATCGGTGGACCCAATGTCTCACTGTCGCGTGTCATGACGGGGAACGGGTTGGGGGTTTCGTTGGCAGGTACAAAACTCACCGGAATGTTGTTGCTTCCCTCACAGGGGTAAGTGGCCAGTCTGCCGCGGCCCAGCGTGATGCGCTCGGTCTGGTAACCATTGAGGGAGCCAAAGCGGTATTCCTCGCGTCGGTTATTGCCGTCTGCAACCGTCTGGATGTCGGTGCCAAAGCCTACATCCGTGCCCTCGTACATGGCACCACTGAGGTGATAGACCGTGGTCATCAGGCTCAGCATGGACGCTTCGCCACGCTGCTGCAGGGTGGGAAATGCCGGTGGGTTGCGTACGTCATAGTTCCACACCGTCGCTTCAAGAATTTCGGCGACCTGGGTGCCGTAACCCTGGAATTTGGCACGGTCCCATGGGTAGTAACCAGTGTAAAAACTGTTGCTGCGATCCGTCTCGTAGTGGCTGAGCACCGACTCACCGGTGTTGACCGAGACACTGGTGAGGTAGCGCGCATGGGCTTTTTCTGCTGCGTCCAGCAGAGGGTTATGTCGCAAGGCACCAAAACCACACAGGACCCGGGCCTGCTGCAGCACGTTCCAGGCACCGAGTTCAGCGCTGCCCGCGGCATACGCCGCTGTCGGGATGGTCACCGCCGGGGTTGGGGTTGTGACCACCGTGGGTGCCGGTGTGGGTGAGGCGGATGTGGGCGCGGGTGTCTCTGACGATCCGCCACCACAGGCAGATAACAAGACAAGGAGTCCAAGCGGCAAAAGTTGGATCAACATGGGCAGGGTAAAAAAAGCTGGGTCAATGGGTTGATAGAGGATAGCCGTTTTGGCGGTGGACAATACAGCTGTCACATTTATTTACCTTTTCTCATGACCATCGCCGCCCCTGACAAGACCTTGCCTGCCGCGCTGACTGCGCAAGACTTTGATGAAATCGATCACATCCTCGATGATTTGCGTTCCCGCGACGAGGAAACACCGCAATGGGAGTTTTGCGAGGGTTTTATGGCGGCGCTGGTCTGTTGCCGTCGCCAGATTCTGCCGTCGGAGTACTTTCCGGTGCTGCTGAACCTGCAAGCCGACGCCACACCAGTCTGGGCACCGTTTGCGGATGAGGCGCAGTTTGACCGTTTCACGGCTTACTGGCTGCAGCGCTATGAAGAAGTTAGCACTGCCTTGGCCGCACCAGTTGAGCGACTGGATGACGACGCGGCCTACGCTCCCGAAATCATCGATCTGTCCGGCGCCATTGCACAGCTGACACCTGAACAACGCGCCGAGATGGGCGACGCGCCGATTCCGTCGTTTGCGCAGATTTGGGCCATCGGATTTATGTATGCGGTCGAAGCCTGGCCCGATGAATGGGTGGCACCGCGCGATCGGGAAGCGGCAAAAATTCTGGATGCCGCGCTGCACAACATGGTTGCGCTCACCGAAGACGACACTGCGACACACACCATCGCGGGTGTCGACGAAGACGGCAAGCCGACCTTGAGCGAGCAACGGATCAACCAGTATGCCGACGCCATCTGGGCGGTCTACGATTTGTATGAGCTTTGGCAGCAGTTTGGTCCACGGGTGGCGACCGTTCACGTCGGGTCAAAGCCAGGCCGCAATGAGCCGTGCCCGTGCGGCAGTGGAAAAAAATACAAAAAATGCTGTGGTTTGAACTGAAGTTCACTCTGTTAAGTGAAGCGTGAAACCATTACTGTGTATGCGCTGGAAGGTAAAAATGTTCATAAATCCATCGGCGGCTCACCACGGCAGTTCCTCACTGTCGAAGCTGAAGAACTTGCCGCTGTCGGCCACACGTAATCCGGCAATCACCGCCAGCAGGCACTGAGCGGCCTCCTGCGGGCTGCGCACTTGCAGGCCGGTCTTGGCAAACGGGCGTGACAGCGCACTGTCGACGGTGCCCGGGTGCAGCGAAACGCAGATGGCACTTGGCGCGCGACGCTGCAGTTCGATGGCCGCCGTGTGTACCAGCTGGTTGAGTGCAGCCTTGCTCGCGCGGTAGCTGTACCAGCCGCCCAGCCGGTTGTCGCCAATGCTGCCCACCTTGGCAGACAGGCTGGCAAAGACGGATCGACCCTGCCTGGGCAGCAAGGGCAAGAAATGTTTCAACAACAGCGCAGGGCCAATGGCGTTGATGGCAAAAGCCTGTGCCATTTGCTCGGGGTCGATCTGGGTCCAGCTCTTTTCCGGCTGGTGTGTCGGTGAATGCAGCATGCCCGTGGCATCAATCACCAGTTTGAGGGCCAACGGCTCCTGGGCCAGCCGTTGCGCAACCCACCCGGCCGCCCGCTGCACCGTGGCCTCATCCGTCAGATCCAGTGCGGGTTCACTTTGACGCGACAGCGCCAGCACCTCACTGAACCCGCCAGACTGCCGCAGCTCGGCCACCAGTGCCGCACCAATGGCACCGCTGGCACCGATAACCAGCGCCAGTTTTTCAAGGCCAGCACTGGTGTGGGTCATCCGGCTGCAGCACCCGTCTTGGCCAGATATCTGGTCAATGCCGCATGGGTCTGCTGGCGCACCTGCTTTTGAAAGAACGGCGCCCAGCCCAACACCCAGCCACCCATGCCGAGTGCCTGGCGTGACCAACGCCAGAAATCAAACTGGTCGTGCTGGGTCGCAATCAAACCGTCAGGTGTAAAGGTGAAGTCGGCCTCGATGATGTTGTGCACCTGCCGGCGTGTCACACTGAAGCGGTAACGTGCCTCCCATTGCACATGGCCAGTGTTGGCATCGGCATACACATCACCAAAGTCCAGCCGCCAGTCCTCTCGGCCCTTGTCTCGAACCGCCTCACACAGCATATGCCACATGCCACTGATCTCATGCTGTGTATTCAAC
>JAGOUM010000083.1 GCA_018061265.1 Rhodoferax sp.
CCTCGTCCATCGTTGCGGCCATAGGCGATGCCCGGCGCGCCACAGATGAGATTCTCAAGCGCGAGAACCTGAAGAGCCACCATGGCCAAAAATTCTGGTTGAACGTCGATCCCAAGGAAATCACCCAGCGCAAGGGTGCCGTGGTGGTAAATTTTGTCAAGAAAGACGCGTTCGATGCCTTTGTCAAGCAAGAAGGCCAGCGCTGTCTCGAATGCAACTACGTCTGTGCCAAATGCGTCGATGTGTGCCCGAACCGCGCCAACATCTCGATTGCGGTGCCCGGCTTCAAGGACCGTGCCCAGACGCTGCACATTGATGCCTACTGCAATGAATGCGGCAATTGCGCCCAATTCTGCCCATGGCAAGGTCGCCCGTACAGGGACAAGATCACCGTCTTCAATCTACCGCAGGACTTTGCCAACAGCAGCAATTCAGGCTTTATGGTCGAGGCAGGCAAACTCACGGTGCGCCAAGACGGCAAGGTATTCGAGCTGAGCATCGACAGTGCGGGCGCGATAAAAGACGCTCCGCCCGAGCTGGCAGACCTGTGCCGCATCGCCAGCCGCGTGGTCAGCCACCATGGCTACCTATTGAGTGCAGTCGAAGCATAAGGAGCAACCCGCCATGCTGATCCTGAAAAACCTGACCGCTTTGCAGTTTGAACCGGCCACACTGTTGGGTGACGTGCAGATCGCCATTGATGGCACACAGATCAGGGAAGTTGGCGCTGGCCTTGCCGCAAAGTACCCGCAAGCGCAAGTGCTTGACCTCAAAGGCAAGCTGGTGATGCCAGGCATTGTCTGCGCGCACAACCACTTTTACTCCGGCCTGGCGCGCGGCATCATGGCCAATATCAAGCCCTGCCCCGACTTCATCTCGACCCTGAAGAACCTCTGGTGGCGGCTGGACCGTGCGCTCGACGAGGAGTCGGTGTATTACAGCGGCCTCATCTGCTCGCTGGAGGCGATCAAGAGTGGCTGCACCGCCGTGATCGATCACCATGCATCACCCAACTTCATTGCCGGCTCGCTGGCCACGTTGCGCCAGGGTTTCATAAAAGCCGGGCTGCGCGGGATGACTTGTTATGAAACCACCGACCGCAATGGCGGCGAAAAAGAGCTGCGCGCTGGCGTTGATGAAAACCTGGCATTCGCGCGTTTGATTGATGATGCCAAGGTCAAGGGTGAAGAGCCTTATCTGATGGAGGCGCACTTGGGCGCACATGCGCCATTCACGGTGTCCGATGCCGGTCTGGAAATGCTGGGTGATGCGATCAAGGCGACTGGCCGTGGCTTGCACATTCATGTGGCGGAAGACCGCTACGATGTATCACACAGCCATGACCACTACAGCCAGGACCCGATCGAGCGATTCGCTGGGCATGGTTTGATTGACAGCAAAACGCTGATTGGGCACGGCTTGTATCTGTCCGATGCCGACATCGCCATCCTGAATGACCGTGATGCCTTCCTGGTGCATAACGCCCGCTCCAATATGAACAACAACGTGGGTTACAACCACAAGTTGTCGGCGGTTCGCAACCTGGCACTCGGTACCGATGGCATCGGGGCCGACATGTTTGAGGAAATGAAGTTTGCCTATTTCAAGCACCGCGACGCGGGTGGCAGCCTTTGGCCAGACAGCTTTACGCGCTTCTTGTGGCAAGGCAACACCTTGCTTGAACGCAATTTCGGCGCACGTTTCGGGCGCATCGAAGCGGGTTATCAGGCTGATTTGACGATGTGCAATTACGACAGCCCGACGCCGCTTGTGGCACAGAATGTCGGGGGCCACTTGGCCTTTGGCATGAACTCTGGCAGCGTTGACAGCGTGATGGTCAACGGCCAGATGGTGTATCAGAACCGTGCATTTCCGTTTGATGTGGAGCCGATCTATGCGCAAGCACGCAAGGTGGCTGCGCAGCTATGGCAGCGCATGGACGCACTGGTCTAAGCCTCGCGACGGGTGATGACTGGTGTTTGTTTCCTGCCGTCGCCTGGCAACAGCGCGTTTGTTTCGCGCTGCGTCGGTGCTAAATTGCCGTCCATGGTGAGCCTGGTGGGTGCCGGCGGCAAGACCAGCACGCTTTTTTGGCTAGCTCAGACACTGGCGGCTGGCGGGCAAAGGGTTCTGGTGACCACAACCACACGCATGCTCCCGCCAGATCCAAAACACGGCGCAACGGTGCTGATCGAGCCAGAGTTTGCGCAGCGCCTGGAAGCCTTGCGGGGCATGCCCTTTGCGCCGGGTGTTGTGGCACTGTTCAGCCGTTTCGACGTATCCGAAGGCAAGGTGATCGGCTGCGAGCCCGATGAAATCGATAAGCTCAAGAGTCTGATCGTCGCAGATGTGATTCTGGTGGAGGCCGACGGTGCACGCCATTGCGCGCTGAAAGCGCCCGCAGCACACGAGCCCTGCATACCTCGTAGCAGCAACACCGTCATCGCTTTGAGTGGTGCCGCGCCCTTGGGTTGCCCCGCTAATCCGGACGATATCCATCGGTGGCCGCAGTTTGCTGCCATTACCGGACTTTGCGCCGGCGACCTCATTGAGCCAGTTGCCTTGGGCCGCCTGCTTGAACACCCTGAGGGCATGTTCAAGGACGCGCCCCCTCACGCCGCGCGGCATTGGTTGGTCAACACGCAAGGCACACACGATGCATCCGTGCCGGCCATGCTCGCGCAGTTGGCCCATGACCATCCCGAACTCGACGGCATCTGGATCGGCGACATGCGCCAATCGAGTCCTTTCAGCCACGCCTGGGTGCGTGCTTAGGCCAGCTATGTGTCTTTCTAGCGTTATGAAACCGGATAGCCAGCACGCTGTTGGCGCAAAGCTGAAGACTACAATTTTGTCCGGTTGGAGTGGACACGCTGGCGAAATCTGACGCAGAAATTAACACAACAACCCAAGCCTGACTAGAGCCGTCATGAATTTTGATACTGCTTCCTTGCGCATCAACGCCACGCGCCTTGGTGACCGGCTGCACGAGCTGGGCCAGATTGGCGCCACCGCCGACGGCATCTGTCGCCTGGCGCTCAGCGCCGAAGATGGTGCGGGCCGCGACCTGGTGCTGCGCTGGATGCGCGAACTTGGTTTATCAGTCAGCATCGATGCCATTGGCAATGTGGTGGGTGTATGCCCCGGCACCGAAAGCGGCCCACCGGTGATGACCGGTTCGCACATCGACACGGTTCGCACCGGCGGCTACTACGACGGCAATCTGGGTGTGCTGGCCGGCCTTGAAGTCATCCAGACACTCCATGAAGCGGGCATTCAAACCCGCCGGTCCTTGGCGGTGGCTTTCTTCACCAACGAGGAAGGTGCGCGCTTTAACCCCGACATGATGGGCAGCCTGGTCTATGTCGGTGGCATGGCGCTTGATGCCGCACTGTCCACGGTCGGCATTGATGGAGCCACGGTCGGCGAGTGTCTTGAACGCATTGGCTATGCCGGGCAAGAGCCCTGCGGCCAGCCCCGGGTGCAGTCCTACGTGGAACTGCATGTGGAGCAAGGTCCGGTGCTCGAAGCCGAAGGCTTCCATATCGGCGCTGTGGAAGGCGTGCAAGGCATCTCGTGGACCGAGTTCAGCGTGTTGGGGGTCTCCAACCACGCCGGTACAACACCCATGCGACTGCGCCACGATGCCGGCTACGTGGCTTGTGCCGTTGCCCACCAGGCCCGGCAAATCGCAAGTGAGATGGGCGGTAACCAAGTTGCTACCGTGGGTGCCGTCCAGCTGTCGCCAAACCTGGTCAATGTGATTCCCTACAAAGCGGTGCTGACGGTTGATCTGCGCAACACCGATGAGGCGGCGCTGCAGTTGGCTGAACAACGGCTGCACCGCTTTGCCCGCGATATCGCCAGTGCTGAAGGCGTGACACTGTCGAGCCGCCAGTTGGCGCGCTTTGAACCGGTGGACTTTGATCCGGACAGCATCTCGCTGGTCGAAGCCACCGCCAAGAACCTCGGGCTGCGGGTGAAACGCATGCCCAGCGGTGCCGGCCACGATGCCCAGATGCTGGCCCGTGTCTGCCCGACCGCGATGATCTTTGTACCGAGTGCCGGTGGTATCAGCCACAACATGAAGGAATTCACCAGCCCGGCGGACCTGGAGGCCGGTGCCAATGTGCTGCTGCATACCCTGTTGCGCCTGGCTTCGTGAAAGGCTCTGCCCGCCGATGAATGCCCAGCTCAGTGACGCACTGTCGCACCACCTGAGCGACTGACAGAAAGGACTGAACATGAAATGGTTTTGTCGTTGTGACCAATGTGGTACGCACTACGACCTGGTGCCGGGGCGCTATCTGTGCGATGTTTGCGCCAAGAAGCAGCAAGCCGATCGACCGCTTGAAGGTGTGCTGGAGCTGGCCTGGGAGGGCGCGCCTGACCCGCACAGCATTCCGCTGCCTGTTGAGCCCAAGTGGTTTCCGCCGATTCCGGTTGGCAACACACCCTTGTGGGCGCCCCAGCGATTGCGCGAGCAATATGATGCCCGCCATTTGTGGATCAAAGACGACACCTGCAACCCGTCGGGTTCGTTCAAGGACCGCGCTTCATGGTTGGTCGCAGCTTTTGCACGCCAGCACGGCGTGCAAGAGATCGTGCTGGCATCCACCGGTAACGCGGCTTCAAGCATGGCGGCGGTCGGTGCTGCGGCCGGTCTGAACATCAAGGTCTTCCTGCCGGCGAATGCGCCCGTTGCCAAGCGAATCCAGGTGTTGCAATACGGGGCCGAACTGGTGTCGGTCGATGGCAACTACGATCAGGCGTTTGACTTGTCACGCGAATACTCCGACCGCACCGGCGCCCTGTCGCGCAACACCGCGTACAACCCCTTGACCATTGAAGGAAAAAAAACGGTTTCCTTCGAAATCATCGACGATCTGGCACGGGCGGGGGCCAGCGCACCAGACCATGTTTTTGTTCCGGTTGGCGACGGTGTGATCCTTGCCGGGGTCTATCGGGGCTTTGAGAACCTGCTGGCGCTTGGCCGTATCACCAAAATACCCACGATCTGGGCTTGCCAGGCACAAGGATCGAACGCCATTGCTCGTGCCTTGACTACGCCCTATGCCGAAGGCGATCCGTTCGGCCCACCCCGCTCGTCGCAAACCCTGGCCGACTCGATTGCCGTGGATGTGCCGCGCAACGGCTTGCATGCCTTGTCCAAACTGAAAAAACATGACGGCAAAGCAGTCGTCGTGACCGACGACGAAATACTCGCCGCCCAAAAGACACTCGCCAGCGGTTCCGGGCTGTTTGCCGAACCATCCTCCTGCACGGCGTTTGCCGGCTGGGTCAAGGTTCAGGCGACATTGCCGCGCGAGGAAAGCTGCCTGTTGCTGATTACTGGAAACGGCCTGAAAGACATCAAGGCGGCCGCACAGGGCCTCGGATTGACCATTTGAAACATAACGGAGAAACACCATGATTGACCTGAATATCAACCCCGCCCAACGCAAAAAGAACATCCAGCGCTGCCGCGACAATGGCATCCTGCTGCCCACCTATGCACAAATGCGCGACCCGGCGCTCATTCCCGATGCCATCAAACAAGAACTGGCGAACATCGGCCTGTGGGATGTGCATGTGCGCAACCTGTTTCGCATCAACTGGCACAACGAACCGACCGACAAGGGTGGCAAGTTTGGCGGTGTCAATTTCATCGAACTGCCCCCTGCCATCACTGGCACCAAGGCGCGCATTGTCGGTATCGTTGGCAAGTGGTTCCCGACCGGTGCGCACAAGGTCGGTCCGGCTATTTCGTGCCTGCTGCCCGAACTGGTGACCGGCCGTTTCGACCCGACAACCCAGAAAGCGGTTTGGCCCAGCACCGGCAACTATTGCCGCGGTGGTGCTTACATTTCGCGCTTGCTGACCTGCCCCTCGGTCGCCATCCTGCCGCAGGGAATGTCGCAGGAGCGCTTCGACTGGCTGCGCACGATGGCCGAAGAAGTCATCGCCACGCCGGGCTGCGAATCCAACGTGAAGGAAATTTTTGACAAGTGCATCGAACTGGAGCGAACACGCCCCGAGGCCATCATCTTCAACCAGTTTGACCAATTGCCCAACTCGCTGTGGCACTACAACGTCACTGGGCCAGCCATGGCCGAAGTGTTCAAACAGATCGCCCGCCCTGAAGATGTGCTGGCCGGCGCAGTGCTGTCGTCAGGCTCAGCTGGCACTATGGCTGCGGGCTCTTACCTGCGCGACAACTTTGCTGGCGCGAAAGTTGGTGTGGCCGAAGCACTTCAATGCCCGACCATTCTGGAGAATGGTTTTGGTGACCACCGCATCGAGGGCATCGGCGACAAGCATATTCCCTGGATTCACAACCTGCGCGACACCGACACAGCCATCGGTGTCGATGACGAGCTGCCAATCCGATTCATCCGGCTGTTCAACGAGCCCGCCGGTCAAAAATTGTTGACTGAAAACGGGGTCAGCCAAGAGGTGCTTGACAAACTGGAATGGATGGGGATTTCGAGCATCGGCAACATGATTGGTGCCATCAAGTTCGCAAAATACTATGAGCTGGGCGAAAACGATGTGGTGTTCACCGTGTTCACTGATTCAATGGCGATGTACCAGAGTCGCCTGACCGAGCTGAACGCCGAGCGCGGTGCCTATGACCAGCGCCAGGCCGATCGTGACTATGACCGGCTTTCGGGGATTTCGCTGGATTACGTGATGGAGCTATCACACGTTGACAAGCGGCGTGTCCACCAGCTCAAGTACTTCTCGTGGGTCGAGCAACTCGGCAAATCCGTCGAAGAACTGCGTGCCCAGTGGGATGACCACCGCAATTACTGGGGCTGCTTGCGCACCCAGTGCGCCGATCTTGACAAGATGATTGAAGACTTCAATGCCGAAGTGCTGGCCGGTTGATCAGCTCAGCCCCGCATTGCCAGACTTAAAAACGGATTCACGATGCGCTGGGTGCCGTCGATCCGTTGGCGGTGTCGCAGGTCTTCACTGTAGTCCCCGGTGACAGTGTGCATGTCAATAGGCATGCCGCTTGCGAACCTGGCGTTGTCGTGGTGCGCAGTTCGGGTACTGCATCCGCACACTGAGCCTGCGCTTTGGGGCAGCGGGTGCGAAACACGCAGCCCGAGGGCGGGTTCAAGGGGGAGGGTAGATCGCCCTGCAGCAACTGGATGACTTTGCCACGCTCCAGGTCCGGGTCGGGGATGGGGATGGCCGACAGCAGCGCCTGGGTGTAAGGGTGGCGTGGGTCGTCGTACAGCGCATGTTTGCCAGCGACCTCCATGGCACGGCCCAGGTACATCACCATGATGCGGTGGCTGATGTGGCGCACCACCGCCAGATCATGCGCGATGAAGATCAGCGCCAGGCCAAATTCAGCTTGTAGCTCTTTGAGCAGGTTGATGATCTGCGCCTGAATCGACACATCAAGCGCCGAGACTGGCTCGTCACAGACGATGAGTTTGGGCTGCAAGATCAGCGCGCGCGCAATGCCGATGCGCTGGCATTGCCCGCCCGAGAACTCATGCGGGTAGCGGTTGATTTGTTGCGCTGTGAGTCCAACGCGACCCATGATGGTGCGTACCTGGGCCATGACTTCATCGTGACTGAGCTCGGGGTGATGGGTGCGCAGCGGCTCGGCAATGATTTGCGCCACCGTCATGCGTGGGTCCAGGCTGGCCAGCGGGTCCTGAAAAATCATCTGGATGTCTTTGCGCACCGACAGCCAAGCGGCGTCCGTTGAACCTTGCATTTCCTGGCCCATCCAGCGGATTGACCCAGAGTTGGCCGGGTTCAGGTTGAGCAGGGCACGCGCCAGGGTCGACTTGCCACAACCCGACTCACCCACTACACCCAGGGTTTCGCCGGCAAACAGGTCAAATGAGATGCCGTTCACGGCTTTGAGGCTGCGCGTTGGTGTCCAAGGCCAGGCTTTGGTGTCCTTGATCTGGAATTCGACCTTGAGGTCGCGTACCGACAGAATGGGTTGCTTGGCATCAGACATGGGCTACCTCCTGCGGGGCGATGGCTTGAACCAGAGTCACCTCGCGGTGGCAGGCACGAAGATGACCACTGGCACCCGCCTGGCCAGTCAGCGCCCGCAGGGGTGCAAGCGTGTTGTGGCATTGCGCATCGGCAAACGCACAGCGCGGGCTGAAGGGGCAACCTTTGGGCAAGCGTGCCATATTCGGTGGCGCACCGGGAATGGCCAGCAGCGCGGCGTCGCTGCCATCCATGCGCGGCACGGCTTGCAAAAGGCCACGGGTGTAAGGGTGTGTGGCGGATTTGAACAGTTGCTGCGCGTTGCCCTGCTCCATGACGCGTCCGCCGTACATCACGACCACCTGGTCACACAGCCCGGCCACCACACCCAGGTCGTGGGTGATGAGAACAATGGCCGTGCCAAAGTCCTGCTGCAGGTCGCGTAGCAGCAGCAGCATTTGCGCCTGCACCGTCACGTCCAACGCGGTGGTGGGTTCATCGGCAATCAGCACCTCGGGCTCGCATAACAGGGCCATGGCAATCATCACCCGCTGGCGCATGCCCCCCGAGAACTCGTGCGGGTACATGTCAACACGCTTGGCAGCTTCGGGGATACGCACCGCGTCCAGCATGCGAATGGAAGCGGCTCTGGCGCTGGTCCGATCCTGGCCTTTGTGCAACTGCAACACCTCGGTCATCTGCCGCTCCACCGTCAGGTAGGGGTTGAGCGATGTCATCGGGTCCTGGAAGATCATTGCCATGCGGTTGCCGCGAATCTGGTTTAGCTCTGCGGCGGGCAGTGTCAGCAGATTTTTGCCGTGGTACAGCGCCTGCCCACTCGCACTGCCATTGCGCGCCAGCAGACCCATCAGCGCCAGCACGGTCTGGCTTTTGCCAGACCCACTCTCGCCGACGATGCCCAGGGTCTGCCCCTTGGCCAGGGCAAAACTCAGGCCGTTAACGGCGTACACCGTGCCGTCTTGGGTGGCAAACTGCACCGCCAGGTCTTTGACTTCAAGCAAATTCATGGCGGCACCCTAGCGGTCTTTGGGGTCGAGTGCATCACGCAGCCCGTCACCAATGTAGTTAAAGCAATACAGCGCGGCCGAGAGCATCAAGCCGGGGAAGATCAAAATCCACGGCGAGATTTCCATCACCTGCGCGCCGTCGTGGATCAGCACGCCCCAGCTGGTCATTGGCTCCTGAATGCCCAGGCCCAGAAACGACAGCACCGACTCGGTCAATATCACGCCGGGCACCGTCACCGTGGTGTAGATCACCACAATACCCAACAGATTGGGCACGATGTGCTGAAAGATGATGCGCCGCGTGGGCACGCCGATGGCGCGTGCGGCTTCAACAAACTCCTTGCTGCGCAGCGACAAGGTCTGCCCGCGCACCACGCGTGCCATGTCCATCCAGGAAAACACGGTGATGGTGATCACCACCAGGTAGAAGGCTCGGCCCAGCAGGGTCACCATCAAAATGGCGATCAACAGATAGGGCACGGCATACATCATGTCGACGATACGCATCATCACCGCGTCCACCTTGCCGCCCAGAAATCCGGCGGTGGCACCCCAGGCGATACCCAGGCTTACCGATGAGAGTGTGGCCATCAGGCCGACCATCAGCGACACTCGCCCGCCAATCAGAGTGCGCACCAGCAGGTCGCGCCCGGAGTCGTCGGTGCCGAACAGGTGCCAGTTTTGCAGCGTGGGAGGTTTGCTCATGGCGTCCCAGTCGGCGGAGTCAAAAGCATGTGGCAGCAACCACGGGCCAACAATACAAGCCAGCGTGATCAGCGACAGCAGCCCCAGGCTGAACACAGCGGCCTTGTTGCGCATGAAGCGCAGGCGTGCCGAGCTCCACAGGCTGTGCCCCTGCAGCTCGGGCTGTAGCGCACCATCCAGCGAGTTCGCCAGCGTGGCGACCAGCGCATCGTCTTTGTTCTTGAACATCGGGAATTTATAGTTAAATTGGCCTCAAGCGCATATAAGGTAAGCACTGACAGCAATTGAATTAATAGCGAATTTTGGGGTCAAGCAGGGCGTAGGCCAAGTCCACCATCAGGTTAAACACCACGGTGACCACCGTGACCAGCACCACCAGACCGAGCACCAATGTGTAGTCGCGATTACTCGCGCCCGTCACGATCAACTTGCCCAGACCGGGGAGCGAAAACACCGATTCAGTCACCACTGCCGAGGTAATGGATGAGATCGCCATCGGGCCAATGAGCGACACCACCGGCAAGAGCGCGGGTTTCATGGCGTGGCGCAGGATCAGGGTGCGCAGGGGCAGGCCCTTGGCGCGGGCGGTGCGGATGAAATTGCTGCCAAGTACCTCGATCATGCTGCCGCGCATCACACGGGCGATGGTTGCCACGTTGATGAAGATCAGCAGCGCCATGGGCAGCACCATGTAGCGCGGTTCAAAGTTGTTCCAGCCCCCGGCCGGTGCCAGCCCGAGCCACAAAGCAAATACCAGAATCAGCAGTGGCCCGATCACAAACGAAGGGAACACACTGCCCACGCTGCTGATCATCATGGTCAGGTAATCGGCAATGCTGTTTTGTTTAAGTGCGGCCATGGTGCCCAGGCCCACGCCGATAAAAATCGCAATCAACAGCGAGCCACCACCAATCGCTGCCGAGATCGGCAGCGCTTTGGCCACCAGGTCGTTCACGCTCCAGTCTTCGTACCTGAACGAGGCGCCCAGGTCACCTTGGAGCAGGCTGCCCAGGTAAAGCAGGTACTGTTTCCATAGCGGCTCATTGAGGTGATATTTAGCCTGCAGGTTGGCCAGCACCGCTTCTGGGATCTTGTGCTCGGTGTCAAAGGGGCCGCCCGGGGTCAGGTGCAGCATCACGTAACACAGGGTGATGACTGCCAGCAGGGTTGGAATGGTTGCCAGCAGGCGACGCAAGGCATAAGTCCACATCAGCAAAACTCCAGTTCGAACTGTCCAGCCCTTGGCTTATGACCCGGGCCAGAAAAAAGCCGCCGACGCGTCTGTAGGCGTCGGGCGGCCAGCTTCTTAAGGCACGACTTAGTGCTTGATGATGTAAAACTCTTTGGCGCGGTAACGGTCCATGCTGTTGGTCTTGGTGTAGCCACCCACATACGACTTCACCAGACGCGGCTGGGTGTATTGCAGCAGCGGCAACATCGGGTAGTCGTCCATGATCATTTTGGCGGCCTGGGTCAAGAGCTTTTTGCGCTTGGCCGGATCCAGGCTTTGATTGCCTTCATCAATGAGTTTTTCTGCCTCGCGGTTGCAGTTCTTTTGGCTGTTCTGGTCGTCGTCACACTTCACAAGCGCCAAAAAGCTCGTGGCATCGTTGTAATCGGCCACCCAGCCATTTCGGGCAATTTGGTACTCACCGTCGTTACGTTTTTTGATCAGGACCTTGAACTCCATCGCGTCAAGTTCCACGTCGATGCCGAGTTTGGTCTTCCACTCTGAAGCAGCAAAGATCGCCATTTTTTTGTGGTATTCGCTGGTGTTGTAGCTGAATTTCAGCTTGGTGCCGGGTTTGACCCCCGCTTCTGTCATCAGCTTCTTGGCCTCGGCCACGCGCTTGTCCATCGTCCAAGTCGCCCAGTCGTAGGTGGTGGTCTCGCCCCCTTCCATGCCTTCGACAAAAACGCTGTAAGCGGGCTTTTGCCCGTCCGCAGTCACGCGCTGAGCCAGGATGTCGCGGTCAATCACCATCGACAGGGCCTTGCGCACCTTGATGTCCTTGAGCAGAGGGTCGGTGTTCAGGTACGAGTAATAGCGCAAACCCAGCATCGGAGAGTTGTGAATCTCCTTGGGGTATTGCGCCTTGTATTTTTCGTAAGTGCTGGGGGGTAATTGGTACACCATGTCGTTCTCGCCCGACTCAAACAGCTTCACATCGGCGTTGCCGTCTTCCACCGCCAGGTAGGTGAATTTGGTGATTTGTACGTTCTTGGCGTCCCAGTAGGCGGGGTTCTTGGCCAGCACGATCTTGGCGTTCACGTCCCAGGTGGCCAATGTGTAAGCACCGTTATTCACCAGATTGCCTGGCTTGGTCCAGTCTTTCCCGTTCTTCTCCAAGCTTGTTTTGTGTACCGGGCCGAGTTGAGTATTCGAAACTAACGATGGCATAAAGCCAACTGGATATGGCGTCTTGATCTCTAGGGTGAACTTATCGAGGGCTTTTACACCTAGTTCGGTCGGCGGTTTTTTACCTTCGACAATTTCCTTGCCATTGACAATGAAGATACCAAAAGTGGACGCGTACTCAGAAGCCGTCTTGGGGTCCACAAATCGGCGCAGGCCGTACAGGAAGTCTTCGGTGGTTACCGGGTCGCCATTGGACCACTTGGCGTTTTGCCGCAGCTTGAACACCCACGTCTTGGCATCCACCTGTTTCCAGCTCTCAGCCACGCCAGGGACGATATTGCCAGCGCCGTCGACCGCGGTCAGGCCCTCAAACAGGTCACGAATCACGTTGTTGGCAGGCACGCCCTCGGCGCGCGCCGGGTCCAGGGTATCCGGCTCGGAACCGTTGTTGCGAACCATTTCCTGTTTGGGATGAAGTTGGACCCCCGCAGGGATGTTCGCTGATAGAACTAAGTTAGCACCAGTTAAAGAAAAAGTAGAAAAAAGTATATTTTTAATGAGCTTATTCATAAATTGAGTACGAAAGAGGGGTGAGGTATTTTGAAAATTGTGATTGGCGGAGAGGTATTTGTTAATTCAATTTAAGATATTTTTATGAGATTCATTGTAAATGTAAAAAATTTTATAGATTTAATTATATGAAAACTAATATAGAATTAATTAATGTACTATTTTGATGTATCCGAGTTCTTTGATATGAGTTTTATTTCAAAGTTAGCTATTTAAATTACCTCAATGCAGTATTGAAGTTCTTTATTACTTTAAACTTAATTGACTGATTTGTGGCTTCTAAAATCTCTAACTGAGAGCCTTTATAAGCAATAGTTTTTGATTCAGATAAATCATATTCGACATTGTTGTTAAAAGCTGGCCTTGCAATATTATTGCTGAATTCGCGATATGCGATATTTATCTTATTGCCAACTTTTCCACTGTAGATTAAAGTTTGCTGAAACGAATCGGTTTGATTGTCGGAGACGGTGGTTTTTTTGAAGCTTCTGCTGTTGTTGCAGGTTGTAATTGCCGTGCCAAAGACCGTCAGTACGCATATTCTTATCTGATCGCTTTTTTTTAAAATGACACTGCTCCATTGATCAGCAAAGGCAGGTTTTTCAACTTTACCTGGTTTAGGGCCTCCAGGATAATAGTATTCTATACCATCCTTCTCTCCGGTTTTTAAATAGCTGCCAGGTTGAATCGAGTAGACCCCAGCACTAATCGTTTGAGAGACCATTAGTGCTTCATGCTCGGTATATTCGCCCTGACGAAGCATGATATCTCCAACTGAAATTGTATTGATGCTGTCCAAAGGTGGTTCACTAATTGCCTGTGATTTTGGCGAATAATTTGCAACTGGAGTTGCACATCCACCAGCTATAATTAAGGCGGCAGTGAATAAGACATATTTCATTGAAATTAATGATTTAATTTCAGTTTGCATTGAGATTGTTTGCATTGTCGATTTTTTCATGGCTAATGAATGCTAATATAACATTTGTTCTGGAAATTATTTAATTAACTATTATCTTTGTATTCAGATTCTGGTCTGTAGTAAATAATATTCAGCTTAGGTTGACTTGCCGCGTTCAACGCGTAGCTGATTGCATTCTAAGGTGAAGTATGCAAATCAGCTCGTTGCATAATACCCTGCTACAAAGTCCTTAAACGGCTGGGCGAGAGCGGCGTCAGCTTCATCCCTTTGCTTCTGTTCTCTCAACGAGGCGGACACACTGCTTGAAAAAAGTACTTGTGTGGCGCCATCCAGCGACTGGTTTTGCAGACTGCGGGTGTGCGCTTGGGACATCTCGTACGCAAAGTCGAAATAACTGCCATGCTCGCGGATGGCCTCGATGACCTGCGCTGAGGGGGTCAGTTCGGGATGATCAATACGCCGACGCAGTTGCTCCAGTGCCATGGTGTGGCTGGTGCTGCCATAGGCACTGTCGAGCATGGCCGCAAATGGTGCCATGTCGTCAAACAGCTCGTGTGCCAAGGCGCGCAGGGGTTGTTCGCGGTTGTGAACCAACAGTTGCAAACCGGGTTGACGTCCACGCGTCACCACGCGGTGCTTGTTCTCATCGTTTTCGCCCTGCTCACGTGCCGTGATCGGCGGGCTGGTACGCAGCAGGCACATCAGCAGCAAGGTGTCGGCAATCAGGCTTTGCTCAGGGGCAATGCCGATATCAATGAACGGATTGAGGTCGAACAGCCGCATCTCGATGTACTGCACACCATAGCGCTGCAGCGCCAAAGCCGGGCGTTCACCTTGTCGCCCGATGCGCTTGGGGCGCATCGGCGCATAAAACTCACTCTCGGTTTGCAGCAGGCAGGCATTCAGCTGCAGCCAGCGTGAGCCGTCTCGTACACCAAGCTCTTCGTAATAGGGGTCAGGTGTACGGATGGCCGCTTCGAGCGCACCGGTGTAGGCGTCCAGTGAATTGAAGCTGACTGCCAGTTTGTCCTGAGAGTGGTTCTGGTAACCCAGGTCACTCATGCGCAGGCTGGTGGCGTACGGCCCGTGCAAGGTGCCGGGGGTCAGTTCGATCAAGTCACTTGGGTGCCCCTGCAAAAAACTCCGGCACAAGGCGGGGGATGCGCCAAACAGGTAGGGAACCAGCCAGCCAAAACGCATGAAGTTGCGGATCAGCCCGAAGTAACGCTGGTTCACATAGTCCTGCAGGTTTTCGCCTCCGGGGCAAACCTCACGCAAGGTGAGCCAGAAATCGTCGGGCAAGGACCAGTTGTAATGAGCGCCGGCAATGGTCTGCATGGCGCGCCCGTAACGCAGACCCAGCCCCTCCCGGTACACCATCTTGAATTGTGCCGCGTTGGAGCGGCCGTAGTCGGCAATGGCAATGTCCGGGTCGAGGCCGATCTTGCAGGGCATGGAGCCCGCCCACAGCAGTTCGTCACCC
>JAGOUM010000084.1 GCA_018061265.1 Rhodoferax sp.
TGTTGGCGCGCCTGCAGGTGGACGCTACGCTGAATAACCAGATGCTGGCCGAACTGGTGCATGTGTCCCCCCCCACCTGCTTACGCCGCGTCAAGCGGCTGCGCGATGTGGGACTGATCGAGCGCGAAATCGCGGTGCTCTGCGCCGACACGCTGGCGCAGGTGATTGGCCACGGGCTGACCGCAGTGGTCGAGATCACGCTGGACCGGCAGGACCAGGGCGCGCTGGAGGCTTTTGAGCAGCGGGTGGCCCACGAGGACGCTGTGCAACAGTGTTACCGCGTCTCGCCCGGCCCGGATTTTTGCCTGGTGGTGCACGCCGCCGACATGCCCGACTACCTGGCGTTGACACAGCGGCTGTTCACCGCCGACGCCAATGTGCGCAACGTCAAGACCTTTTTCAGCATCAAACGCAGCAAGTTCGGGGCGCGACTGCCGCTGCCGACTGCGATTTGAGATTCGGATGATTTTTGTGCCTCTGGCGCTTATTGAATAAGCGCTGACAGCTATCATATTTATCAGAGTATTCGTCCCGCAGCCGATGATTCTGAATGTTGTGCGCCCATGGGTGGTGCCATCAAACGCAACCGCACCGTGCACCCACGGTCTGGCTCGGCGGTGATCTGAATGCCGCCACCCATACGCGCCATCAGCTTGTGGCTCATCACCAGGCCCAGACCCAAGCCATCAAACTCGCGCGCCGGGTGCAGCCTGGCAAACACCTTGAACAACTGGTCGGCCTGCCCGGGCTTGAAGCCCACACCGTTATCGGCAATAGTCAACACAGCACCACCAGCGGGCAACCGATCACCCCCAATCTGGATACGCGCCGGGTTTCTGGGTCGAGTGAACTTGGCGGCGTTGTCCAGCACATGACCCAGCACCTGCTGCAACATGGCCTCATCCGCCCAGATCTCTGGCAGGCCAGGGGCAAGCTGCCAGTCGATTTGCCGTGAACCGTGACCTTGACTGAGCGCCGTCACCCCATCGGCCACCAACGCGCTGGCGTTCAACAATGCCATATGCAGCGGTGCCTGTGCCAGGCGCGACAGCGCGGTGAGTCCGTCGAGCTGGCGTGTCAGCAACTGCGCCGATTGGCGGATGGTGGCCAAGTGCCCAGCCACCTCAGGCGGCATGGTTAGCCAGTCTTCCTCGATGATCTGCGCAAACGCGTTGATATGGCGCAGCGGCGCACGCAGGTCATGTGACACGGTATAGGTGAACGCCTGCAGTTCATCACGTGCCGCCTGCAGCGCACGTTGCAGGTCAGCCACTGAATCAGACTCTGGCGCTGGGATCGGAGTCATTTTTTGCTGGGTCGTTTCCAGTTCGGGATGCTGATCTGGCGCGCCCGCGCCACGGTGAGCGCCAGCGGGGCAGCGTCCTTGGAAACCGTGGAGCCACCGCCGACTGTGCCACCCGCGCCAATCGTGACCGGCGCCACCAGCACACAGTTGCTGCCCACATGCACGTCGGCCTCGATGATGGTGCGGTGTTTGTTGGCACCGTCGTAATTGGCCGTGATGCTGCCCGCGCCGTAATTGACACGTTCACCTACCGTGGCATCACCCAGATAGGCCAGGTGGTTGGCCTTGGCACCCTTGGCCAGGCTGGAGTTCTTTACCTCGACAAAATTGCCAATGTGCACCTCGGCCCCTAACCGGGCACCGGGGCGCAGGCGGGCAAACGGGCCGACCAATGCGCCAGCGCCCACCTCCACCGCGTCCTTGCTGCCCGGTTGGCCTCCCTCAATGTGGCTGAACGGGTGAATCACTGCGCCATTCGCAATGCTGGCGTTCTTGATCACGCAGTTGGCACCAATCTGCACGCCATCACCCAAGCTCACCTGACCTTCAAAGACACAGTTGACATCGATCACCACGTCTTGCCCACACTGCAGCGCGCCGCGAACATCCAGGCGCGCCGGGTCCATCAGGCGCACACCCTGCTCCATCAATTGCAGCGCAATACGCTTCTGGCAGGCGCGCTCCAGCTCGGCCAGCTGCACCGGGCTGTTGACACCGGCAATCTGCACGGCGTCCAGAATTTTGTGCGCCACCACCGGCACACCGTCAGCCACGGCAAACTTGACCACGTCCGTCAGGTAATACTCGCCTTGCGCGTTTTTGTTGTCCAGCCGGGACAGCCAGGTTTTGAGCCAATGCGCGGGCACGGCCATGATGCCGCTGTAAATCTCGGTGATCTGGCGCTGTACGGGGGTGGCGTCTTTTTGCTCGACGATGGCTTGCACCACGTCGCCACTGCGCACAATGCGCCCGTAGCCTGTGGGGTCGGGCAGGTCAATGGTCAGCAGCGCCAGACGCTCCCCGGCGCAGGCCGTGAGCAGCTGCGTCAAGGTGTCGGCCTGCATCAAGGGCACATCCCCAGAGAGAACCACCACAATGCCGTCGTCTGCCAGTACCGGCACGGCCTGCTGCACGGCATGCCCGGTTCCCAGTTGCGGCTCCTGGCGCACAAATTTCAGGTCAAATTGGCCTCTAGCGCTTATCCAACCAGAGACAATAGCTTCAACTTCAGGAGCGCCATGGCCGGTGATGACCGTGACCTGCCGCGCGTTCAACTGGGCGGCGGTATCCACCACATGGGCCAGCAATGCACGCCCGGCCAAAAGATGCAACACTTTGGGCAAGCGGCTTTTCATGCGCGTGCCTTTGCCTGCAGCCATGATCACCACATCAACCGGCTTGGCCGGAAAAATATCCAGGGTATTTGTCATGCGAACCTCCTTGACTTGTCGTCTTTCACTTCCATGCATTATCCGTGCGCTGGGCCTGCTCACCCTGACCCTGGTGCTGGCGTCGTGCAGCGTGGTGCGGCTGGGTTATGGCCAGTTGCCCGAGCTGATTTACTGGTGGGTGGACGGCTACCTGGACCTGGATGATGGCCAAAGCAGCCTGCTGCGACAGGATCTGGAAAAAATTCACGAATGGCATCGCCGACAGGAGCTGCCGCCGCTGGCCAACACACTGGCGACATTACAAACCCAGGCCGTGTCCGATGTCACGCCAGCACAGCTGTGCGGCTGGGTGGATGCGCTCAAACCGCGCATTGGGGCCGTGCTGGACCAGGCCGAACCCGGTCTGGCCACACTGGCGACCCGTCTGACGCCTGAGCAACTGGCGCACCTGCAACACCAGCTCGACAAACGACAGCAACAATGGCGCGACGAGTGGCTTAAAGGCAACGATGCCGAGCGCCAGGCGCGCCGACTTGAGCGGCTGATTGATCGTGCGGAGGATTTTTACGGACCACTCAGCACGGAGCAGCAAACCTTGCTGCGCACCGGCGTGGCCAACTCGCCCTTTGACCTGGCGCTGGCGCAAGCTGAGATGTTGCGCCGCCAACAAGACGTCTACCAGACGCTGCAAACCCTGGCCAGCGGACGCTTGAGCCCCGCTCAGGCACGCGCCGAGGTGCACCAATGGCTGACGCGTGTGCAGACTTCACCCAACCCAGCGTACCGCACCAACATGACCCGGCTGACGCAAGCCAACTGCGACAGCTTTGCAGCATTACACAACAGTGCCAGCAGCAACCAGCGCCAACGGCTGGTCAGTCGGCTCAAAGGTTTTGAGGACGATGCCCGCGCGCTTGCACCCGCATCACGCTGAACCAGCCTAACATCGCCCCATGGCCATCAGCATCTTTGACCTCTTCAAAATCGGCATCGGCCCGAGCAGTTCCCATACCGTGGGGCCGATGCGTGCAGCAAAGCTGTTTGTATTGGCACTACAGCAGGAGAGCGGTCTGGAAGCCATTCACAGCCTGCGCTGCGAATTGTTTGGATCACTGGGTGCCACCGGCAAGGGCCACGGCTCGGATACGGCGGTGATGCTTGGCCTGATGGGCCATGCGCCAGACACCGTGGCGGTGGACGCCGTTCCTGGCTTAATCGCCCAGGCGCGCAGCAGCCAGTTGCTGCGCCTGCTGGACCAGCACCCGATCCGCTTCGTGGAAAAAGAGCATTTGCTGCTTTACCGGCGTGAGACCATGGCCGAACACCCCAATGGCATGAAGTTCAGCGCTTTTGACGCGCAAGGCCAGTTAATCAAGGAGACGCGGTACTTAAGTGTCGGAGGCGGCTTTGTGGTGACCGCCGGCAGTGCCAACGCGGCGCTGCTCAACAAATACAAAAATGTGCCCTACCCCTTTGGCAGCGGGCGTGAGCTGCTCTCCATTTGTAATATGCACGGGATCACCATTGCCGAGCTGATGTGGGTCAATGAGCGCACCTGGCGCAGCGACAGCGAGATCAGCGCTGGCCTGCAGAAGATCTGGCAAACCATGCGCGACTGCGTGCAGCGCGGCCTTGCCCACCCCGGCACCCTGCCCGGCCCTTACCAGGTGCAGCGGCGTGCGCCGGTGCTGGCGGCGCAGTTGCGCGAACGTGCCGAGCGCACGTTGGCCGACCCCTTGAGTGTGCTGGACTGGGTCAATGTCTATGCCTTTGCCGTCAACGAAGAAAACGCTGCCGGTGGCCGTGTGGTGACGGCACCCACCAACGGCGCGGCGGGGGTGATCCCGGCGGTGCTGCATTACTGCGACCGTTTTGTGGTGCAGGGCAGCGGTCGCGCGGGCAATGGCATGGATGGCGAGACCGTGGGCAACTTTCTCATGACCGCCGCTGCCATTGGCATGTTGTACAAGCTCAATGCCTCCATTAGTGGTGCCGAGGTGGGCTGCCAGGGCGAGGTCGGCGTGGCCTGCTCCATGGCCGCAGCGGGCCTGGCCGCCGTGATGGGTGGCAGCCCCGAGCAGATTGAAAACGCCGCGGAAATTGGCATGGAGCACAACCTGGGCCTGACCTGCGACCCCATCGGTGGTCTGGTGCAGGTGCCGTGTATCGAACGCAATGCCATGGGGGCGGTCAAAGCGATCAATGCCGCGCGGATGGCACTGGCCGGCGACGGTCAGCACATCGTCTCACTCGATAAAGTGATCAAGACCATGCGCGAGACAGGCGCCGACATGAAATCCAAATACAAGGAAACCTCGCGCGGTGGGCTGGCGGTGAATATGGTGGCGTGCTGACACAAGTCACGCACGTCGCGCAGGCAGTCGCCTTTATTCGGGTCGATCCCGCGCCACAAGGCGCAGGTAGTCTTCCAGCCCCTGGTCACGCAGTGGCTTGACCATCACCCGCAGGGTGTGAACACATTGCCCAATCGGCACATCGCGGCGGCGACGCACCTCCTGGTAAGCACACTTTTCCCAGAATCGCTCGGCCCGGGTATTGCCGAGCACCACGCCCAGGCGAATCCATTGCGCCCCTTGCCCGTTCAGCCACGTTTCCAGTGCCGCGATCACCCGGGTGGCGACCCCGCTGCCATGAAGTGGCGTGGCCACAATGAACAGGCCAATATGCCAGACCTGTGGTGCCAGCAGGTTCGAAACGATTGATGCCATCGCCACCCAATGGCCCGAATGATCAAACACGCCCAGCAGGAACGCATCGTCAAACGGCATTTCCGGCGGTGGCCGGTCATCAAACTCCTGGCGTGCTTCATTGGCAGCGGGCGGCTCGCCGCAGACCGTCATGAAATAGCCCGGATTGGCCTCAAAAAAAGCCTGCAGCGCGGGCAGATCGGCTTCGTGCAGCCGGCGCGCCGAAAACTCGGCGGTCTCAAAAAGCAAGCTCATGCAGTACTCAGCCTCGATGGCTTAGACGAACAGTGGGGAATCTGCCGCCCGGGCCAGCGTCACACCCACGCCATAGCCACCCAGATTGGGCAGCGTAGCGTTGTGATGCGCGATGATTTGAGCAGCGGACAACACGCCGTTGGCCACGGTGGAATGGGCGTCCGAGAGCAGCGTCACCGCCAGCCCCTGCCCCAATGCGCCGCGCACGGTTGAATCAACACAAAACTCGCTTTGCAAGCCGCACACCACCACCTGCTGCACCCCGTGCGACTGCAGCAAGGCCAAAAGATCGGGGCGATGAAACGCGTTGGCGACGGTCTTGCGCACCCGGGGGTCTGCTGCATTGGCTTGCAGGCGCGGGTCGAGCTGCCAGTCAGCACTGCCCACTTGCAGGGGGCCAGCATCTTCTTCGTGCTGAATAAAGACAACCAGCGCCCCGGCAACGCGGGCTTGTGCGATGGCCAGATTGATGCGGTTTATCACCGCCTCAATGTCAAACGCCGCCCATTCGCCGTTACACAGGCCAGTCTGCACGTCCACTACCAGCAAGGCTTTTCTCATGGCTCGTGGTCTTTCATTAGTAAGAAGTCAATTGAGCTCGGAATTCGTTGGCGATCAAATCTTGCGCAGAGCCTGTGACCAATCCTGAACGCGGTCAGCTTGATCTGTCGCGGCAAGGTACCTCACCAGCACCTCATTGCCACGCACATCCACAGCGCGGTCCAGAATGGCCTGGGCGCTGGAGATGGCACCACGCAGCTCCAAACCAAACAAAAACTCAGAGGTCGACGCCACCACCACGGCATCCGGCAGGCGCAACAAAAAATTGGTCTTACGCACGGCACTGTCTTCAAAAACCAGCACGGCACCCGTGTCCTGCCCCTCCAGTGCCCTCGCAAGCACCTCGGCCGCCGCATGTTCGCCCCGGTTTTTGGCGCGAGTGGCCGGGTTGAGTGACTTCAACAGCATGAACTCCTCAAACACCTCGGTCGGCGCAACAGTCAGCCGATGCGGTTCATTGACCCGAATCCAGTCGGCCACCAACATGGCCCCAGGCTTTGACGCATCCGCAATCACCTCATGACGAACCATGTCTGGCACGATGACCGGCAAACCAGGCAAAAACAACACATCAAGCGCGCCAGCCACGGCCAGCGTGATCAAGGGGCCTGAGTCGGTGACGATCAGAGAGAGCTTCACAGTTGCGCCTGAATGCGTTCGGCCGCATCGAACACCTGGTTCAGCAAGGCGGTCTGCTGGGGCCGCCGGTTGGCCACCACCTTGGGCAGCGAAAGGTTTTGCAAGCCCAATGCCAGCAACAACTCACCAAAACCAGCGCCGGTTTCCTCGGCAATCTGCGGCCAGGACACGTGCCCCTGCGCATAGGCCGCGGCCAGCACCGCCAAGCGGCCCAGATCAACGGACGCCGTGGGTGGCATGGTCAACAAACCTACAGATTTGCCGTTTCGGGTGATTTCGATCGGACCGGCGCTGCTTAAGGACGCCAACGCCTCACCAAAATTGGCCTTTGTATCCGACGATGTCATGGTTCGAATGGCGTGATGCATGTTGGCGCGCTCCGGTGGATGATTGATCGATTATGGCCAATTTGATCAAAGCAATCAACTTGGCCATATTACTTCAAAGCGAGGTAATGTCACCGAAAAGAAAATAGCCTTCAGTCCATATATATCATGCGTAATTCGCTATAAATTAAATATCGAACACCGACGAGTCGTTGAGAGCCCTTCACGATCGCATGTCCACAGCGCACCATCCAACTAGCGGGTTGCGGCTTTCATCGCCTCGACCAGTTTCACGGTTTGCACGCTCACGGTGGTCACGCGCATCAAGAGGTCAATGACTTTGTCCTTGTAGTCGGCAAAGCGGTAGGTGTCGAACTTCTCGCGGATGGTCGGGTCTTTGGGTTTTTTCTCTTTGTACTGGTCCAGCACCCAGTCGATGGCGCAGCGGTTGGCCAGTTTGTAGGCCCAGGCCTCGGGTGGGATGCCGCGCAGCGTGGTCTCGGTGTCCAGCGCGATGCTGCCCGCGGCGGGGTCGGCGCGCAACAGGGCTTTGGGTTGCAGGCCAGCAGCGCGCACCTTCTCGTCGGGCACATCGGTGCGACTCAAAGGGAAGGGTTCCACGGCTTCATAACCGATGTGGATGGCCATCAGCGCCTCGCCCCACGCGGCCCACAACCAGAAGTCCGGGTAAAACGGGATGCGCGGAAACTCACGTTTGAGGTTTTGTGCGTACTTCTCGCGGTAAACCGGGTCGTGCAACACGGCGTAGCAGTAGTGGAAGATGGCTTCTTTGGTGATCTTCTTTGGCTTGCTGGTGCCAGTCTGGCTCCCTGGTCTGCCGGGGGAGGATTGGGGTGAGGGCTCTGCGGCCTGGTAGTGGGCGGTGAATTTTTTCAAGGCCCAGTCGGTGATGTTGTCGCTCTCGACTCCATCCACCATTCGACTTATCGGATAAAGTTGCGTGTCCCCTAAAAAGTGCCAATCGGCCATTCCTTTCGTCGCCAGAGAACTGAAATTCTTGGACGCGCCAGGAGCAGTCAATGCAAAACACTTGGGGCCACGCGTGAAGTCGGCACCAAAGCAGTCACCATGATTTCCGGTCAGTCGATCTGAAAAGATTGGGTCCGCATAAAAATTGATGCCAAAGAACGGACGGTAGGCAGACTCGATCACTCGCACCTTTGAAAATGGCTTCGCCGCGAGTCTGCCGACGTTGCCGAGCAAACCAGCACTCCATTTGATGGCCTTATCCAGTTGATTGGCATCCACTTTCCCACGCCGTTGCGTTGTTTCGAACTCTTTGTTGTAAGCGTTGATCAGAAAATTGATCTTTTGTTTCAGCGCTGAACGGTCAAGGTCGTAAACCCAATCGTCACGCGCAGTATTCACCCCGTTCGTGAACAGCTTAAAAATCGCCCGCTCCTTCCCTGCCGTTTTCGCCGCCTTGGTGTCCTTGCTCGCCAGCGGGATTAGCGTCTCAAAATCATTGCTGGTCAGGTTCACCCAGTTGTGCGTTTTGTCAGGCGACACCTCGTCAAAGTCCAGCGCCCGCATCGGGTGGTTGGCCAGAAATCCAAGCTTTTCCTCGGCGGTTTCCAACTCCGGCCTGCGTACGTAGTACACGCGGGCAGGTTTTTTGTCTTTGGTCGCTCCCGCCTTTTTGATCATGAAACTGATCGCCACACCGGTCTGGATGCCAAACACGTTGTGTTTGGTGCCGCTGAGTTTGGGGTTGGCGCGCACGTCGCCACCCAGGTCCACCACGTAAATGTCGGCAAACTCCTGCGCCACGGTTTTGCGGAAACCATCAAAAGTGCGGCTTTCGATAAAACTGCGGTTGGTCACAAAGGCCAGCACACCGTTGTCCGCCAGCCGGTCGCTGGCCCAGCGGAAAAAGCGCGCGTACATGTCGTAGAGCTTGGTTTTCTGCGCGGTGCTCTGGGCGATGTAGGTTTGTTTGATGCGTGCGTCAATCTGTGGGTATTCACGGTTTTTGTTGTTGTCGTTTTCGTTGGCCTGGTTGGCGTTGTAAGGCGGGTTGCCAATCACGACGCTGATGCGCCGGCTGTTCTGGCGCTTGATGCGCGCCACGTTCTCCTCGCTCACGCTGCCAAACAGTTCGGCGGTGGTGCCCTTGGCGGCGGTGTGCAGGCCCACGTTGTCGAGCGTGTCGACAAAACACAGGTTGGGAAACTCTGCGTACTGGCCGGTCAGCGCAGCGTAGGTGGCTTCGATGTTCAGGTTGGCCACGTAATACGGCAGGATGGCGACCTCGTTGGCGTGTAACTCGTGCTGGTATTTGTGCGCCAGCTTTTTCGGCTGGCCGCGAAAGTGCTCCAGCAGCTCACAGATGAAGGTGCCCGTGCCAGTTGCCGGGTCGAGGATGTCCACGTCTTTGTCGATCAGATTTTTGCCAAAGTGTTTTTCACACAGCCAGTCGGCCCCGTCGATCATGAAGCGCACGATTTCATTGGGCGTGTACACCACGCCCAGGCGGTCGGCGGCTTTGGTGTTGTAGACCTTATAGAAGTTTTCGTAAATGATCTTCAAAAAGGTCTGCTTTTCGCCGTGACTGCTGATCTGCGCGGCGGCGGCGCGGATGGCGGCGTAATAAGTTTCCAGGCCTTTGAGGGTTTGTTTCTTGAGCGCGCCGGTGAAAAACGCGCCTTCGAGCGCGTACAGCTCGCGCGCCACGTTGTTGTGCTGGTGAAAGTCGGCGTCGTCAAACACTTTGGCGAAGATTTCTTCGGTGAGGATGTGCTGGATGAGCATCTCGCGCACGTCCGCGTCGCCCAGCGCGGGGTTGATGGCTTCTTGGGCGTGGAGCAGAAACTTGTCTTCAGCGGCGCGAAAACTCGGGTTTTTGAGGTGTTCGCGCTCGATCATCTCGCGCAGCGCCAGCAGCACGGCGGGCAGGTCGGCCTTGAATTGCTCCACGGCGGCGCGGAAACCGGCGATCTCGGGGCGCTCAAAGCTGAAGAACAGTTTGAGCAACTTTTCCAGCGCCTGCGGGTCGGTCATGTCGCAGCGCAGCACTTCAGCACGGTTTTGCCACAACACGGCCACCGCGTCGTCGCTGAAGATGATGTTGTCTTGCGGGTAGCCTTTTTTGAGTTTTTTGACAACTTCGGTGTCCAGGTCGTCGTTCGCGTCTTTGGCCTCCCAGTAACCCAGCGGCATGCGCAGCTCGTGCAGGAGTGCACCATCGACATTGATATTGGTTTTGGTGGTGGTTTTGAGCGGGTATTCGGCCAGAAAGATCAGGTCGTGCTGCATGCCCCAGTGTTTGAGCAAGTCCTTGAAAGCCTCCCGAACAATGGTTTCGCGGCTGGAGCCGCTGACCTTTTTGATCAGGTCAAGCTGGCGTAGGTAGTCGTTGATGAGGATTTGACTCATAATTCTTAGTAGATTTGACTTCTAGCCCTTATAAATATTGCGTTATTAGCTCTTTTAGATATAGCGTAGTTATTCACGCCCTGGGGCAGATCAGCTGCACGCCTTCAAAAAAAGACGCCACCTCAAAAATAAGTAGCAATGGCATCGACCACGTTGTACTGTGCATCCACCAACGGCATCCAGCGCCATTTGTCAAAGGTGGTACAGGGGTGGGAGATGCCCAGACACACCCGGTCGCCCACCTGCAGGGCCGCGTGCTCGGGGCCGGTGCCGTTGAGGTAGGCGTGCTGGTCGTTGAGCTTGCTGATACACCAGTCGCTGGCTGCGGCGTGGACATTCAGCGTGCCGCGAGGGCACACCTTCAGCGGCAGGGGCATGGCCCAATCGTAGGAGATATCACGTTTGCCCACCGCCAGGATAGCAAGGCCCGGCTCCGGGCAGGACTGCACCAGCGCCCAGACCTCCAGCGCCGCCTCCAGGCCGGTGCCACAGCCGGTTCGATCGGCCACCGCAGACATCATGCGCCGGTAATGGCCCTGGTCGTGGGTGATGTAACACCCCGAGCGCAGCAAGCCCAGCACCGGACGACTCAAGGTTTGCCGCAAGCCCGGCACGACCAGGTCAAAAACCGCCGAGCCGCCTGCGGTCAGCACAATTTCATCGGCATCAAACCAATCATTCGCGTCACAGGCTTGAGCCAGCGCCTGAAAATCTTCCATCAACGGCTGAACGTAATTTGTATCCGCCGCCGTCTGGCCGCTGGCCGCCAGACCCTCGTAACATTCGATGCCGACCAGTTGCACGGCCGCACTGTGGTGCAGTCGCCGTGCAAGGTCAAGCGCCTGTGCCACACTTCGGCATCCACTGCGTCCACCCGGCACGCCGACCTCCAACAGCACCTCAAAAGCGTCTGAGGCCGCATGGACCTGCCGCCAGGCTTCGATCAATTCAAGCTGCGCCAGAGAATCCACCAGGAACAACAGACGCAAGCCAGCATGCTGACGCTTCAGGTCGTCAATGGCCGCCAGATCGGTGGCCGCCAGCACCTGGTTGGCAATCAGGCCAACCCGCACACCCGCCTCAATGCCCGTGCGCGCCTGCGTCACGCTGGCAAAGGTCATGCCCCAGGCCCCAGCGTCGAGCTGGCGGCGAAACAGCTGAGGTGACATGCTGGTCTTGCCATGGGGTGCCAGTTGCAGGCCACGTGTGCTGGCAAAGTCCTGCATCCAGCGCAGGTTGTGCTGCAACACATCGCGATGGATCACCGCCAGCGGCAATGGCAAATCACCCGCCAGCACGTTCCAGCCCTGCTGTCCGACCAGCGAGCAGGGCAGCGGCAGGCTCTGGTGGGGAAAGCCTTTGAACGAAGAATCGAGAACCGGGTCCAACACGGCGTCAAAGCGGCCAGACGACGCCGTGGTCATTGAGGATGGCATCCAGCGGCATGTCGTGCGGCTCCGGCTCAAAATCGGACAGGAAATCGGTACCAAAGCCCAGGCCGACGGTATAGGGTCGGGGTGACAGCCGGGACAACATGCGGTCGTAAAAACCTCCGCCATATCCCAACCGGTATCCCCCGGGCGCATAACCCACACACGCCACAAACAACAGCGTGGGCACAATCACCTCGGTGTCTTTGGGTTTGGGAATGCCGTAGGCGTCGTCTTCCATCGGGCAGCCGGGGTACCAGGCGTGAAATGTCATGGTCTTGTGGACCTTGTCGACCACTGGCAGGCCGATTTTTCGCAACTGCGGCTGCTCGATGAGTTCACCGTCTTCCTTCCAGCGGTGCAGTGCGGGCAAAGGGTCAAATTCGCCCTTGATCGGCCAATAGGCACCAATCACCGTATCCGGGCGTCCGACCAGCCAGATGCGCATCACCCGCCGCAGCAAATCCACCCGCTGCTCGCGATCTGGCAGCCGCAAACGCTGCTCGACCAGTTGTTTACGCAGTGCTTTTTTCTCCAGCGCCCGTTTCTCGTCAGAGTTATTCATAATCCTCACATGCAGTTCGCAAACATTTTGACATTGATTGGTTTGGCAGGTTTGATGGCCGCCCATGCTCCTGTTGCCCTCGCCGCGCCAGAACGGGGTGATGAACTGTTGCTGGAAATGCGCACGGCGTTCAACAAGGGGCAGAGCAAACGTCTGACCGAGATCTTGCCCACTGTGAAAGGCCATGTGCTGGAGCCTTGGGCGGCTTATTGGGAACTGCGCGCCCGTCTTGAAACCGCCAGCACTGAAGAGATCAGCCAGTTTCTCGCCCAATACAAGGGGACCTACCAGGAGGACCGGCTGCGCAACGACTGGTTGCTGTTGCTGGGCAAGAACCGTGACTGGAGCCGGTTTGGGGTCGAAGCGCCAAACTTTCGAATGAACGACGACCACGAGGTGCGCTGCTACACACTGGCGATGGAGCACATTCTGGCGGGTGTAAATCTGGCCGAAGAGGTCAAATCACAATGGTACCGGCAAAAAGACACCGGTGCCGCATGTGCCCTGGCCGCCGAAAAACACTTTGCGGGCGGGCACCTCAAGGCCGCCGAGGTCTGGCACAAGGCCCGCCTGGCCATGGAAGCACGTCAAATTCGGGCTGCCCAGATGGCTGTCAACATCGTGGCACCGGATGCGATGGCTGATTTTGCAGAACTCAGCGGCAACCCGGCGCGTTTCCTGGCCCGATTGACACCCTCCAACCGGCCACAAACGCAGGAGCTTGCCCTGTTGGGCCTGATCCGCCTGGCCGACAGCAGCCCGGACGGTGCCGCCACCGCACTGCAGGACCGCTGGGGCAAACAGCTCAGCAGTGCCCAACGTACCTGGGCCTGGGGTGCCATCGGGAGGCAGGCAGCGCAAAAACTCTCGGACGAGGCTACGGGCTATTTTGCCAATGCGGCCCCGGCAGGCATGAGTGATGAGCACCTGGCCTGGCGCGTACGTGCGGCGCTGCGACAAAACCGGTGGGGCGATGTGTTGGCGTCGGTCAAGGCCATGAGTGCCGACGCCGCCGCGGAGCCGATTTGGACCTACTGGCATGCCCGGGCTCTGTTGCGCACCGGGCGCAGTGAAGCCGACCAGCAGTTGGCCCGACAAATGCTGCAACGCATCGCCAGTGTGCGCAGTTTTTACGAAATGCTGGCGCAGGAAGAGCTTGGCCAGCCAATTGCCCCACCGCCTGACCCAACACCACTGACTGCGGCCGAGAAAGACCAGGCGCGTGCCAATCCGGGTCTGCAACGTGCGCTGGCCGCCATCACGCTGGGACTGCGCAGCGAAGGGGTGCGTGAATGGAACTACACCACCAATCTGCATGTGGAAGGCGGCATGACCGACC
Source organism: Rhodoferax sp. (assembly GCA_018061265.1). Lineage (GTDB taxonomy): Bacteria > Pseudomonadota > Gammaproteobacteria > Burkholderiales > Burkholderiaceae_C > Rhodoferax. Next base: position 13,917 of record JAGOUM010000084.1, read on the forward strand.
GTCAACTGCTGGCTGCCGCTGACCTGGCCTGCCAGCAAGAGGTGTGGGACCGTTGTATCAATACCAGTGAACGTACGCGCGGTGTGATCGATCTGACTCAGCGTTTTCCGATGCCACACCAACGGGAAGTGCTGGCGCGCAGCCGTGAAATCGGACTTGACCCGGCCTACGTCTACGGCCTGATCCGCCAGGAGAGCCGCTTCATCATCGACGCGCGCTCCGGGGTTGGCGCCAGTGGTCTGATGCAAGTCATGCCAGCTACCGCCAAATGGACCGCCAAGAAAATCGGCCTGACCGACTTTCAGGCGCACCAGATCAACGACAGGGACACCAATATTGCCATTGGCACAGGCTACCTCAAGCTGGTGCTTGATGACTTTGCCGGCTCTTTACCATTGGCCGCTGCGGCCTACAACGCCGGCCCGGGGCGACCGCGCAGCTGGCGTGGCGGCAGCGGCGCGCCGCTGCTCGAAGCGGCCATTTGGGCGGAGAACATCCCGTTTACTGAAACCCGTGATTACGTCAAGAAGGTGCTGGCCAACACCACCATCTATGCCGCCATGATTACCGGGACAACCCAGTCGCTAAAAGCCCGCCTGGGCCAGATTGGCCCACGTGACACCCAAACCTCCGAAAACCGCGACCTGCCATGATGCAACTCTATATTGGTAACAAAAACTACTCGTCCTGGTCAATGCGCCCCTGGGTGCTGATGAAACAGGCGGACATCGCCTTCGACGAAGTGATGGTGCGATTTGACGCTTTCACTCCAAATTCGCTGTTCAAAACCACCATCGCCAAACTCAACCCGGCGGCCAAGGTACCGGTGTTGGTGGATGGCACACTGGTGGTCTGGGACACGCTGGCAATCGCCGAGACACTCGCCGAGAAGTACCCCGAGAAACACCTTTGGCCTGCCGATGCGGGTGAACGCGCCCGCGCCCGCAGCCTGTGTGCAGAAATGCACAGTGGTTTCTCGGCACTGAGAAACGCCTGCCCAATGAACATTGAAGCCCGCCTGCCGGAGGTGGGAGCCCTTCTGTGGCGCGACAACGCGGGCCTGCGAGCGGACGTGGCCAGGCTGGTCACCATGTGGCAAAGTCAATTGCAG
>JAGOUM010000012.1 GCA_018061265.1 Rhodoferax sp.
ACTCCTAACACTTCACATTGGCAGCGGATGGGCAGTTCGGCCTGGTTCGCTTTCACGAGTTCGTAGACGGGGTAAACGTCTTCTCGCTTTTGCCGGCAAACCAGGCCGTAGCCTTTGCCAATATGTCACGCTCCATCTGGACTTGGCGCAGCTTGCGACGCAACTCGATGAGTTCCTGGCGCTCCTGGGCGTTCAGGGCCGATACGTCAGCAGGCAGCATCGTGGCACCAGATCCGCCAGCTTTGCGTACCCAGCTCAGGATGCTGGTGACGTGGCAGCCAAATTCTTTGGACAGGTCGCTGGGATTGCGACCACTGCGCACCAGTTCGACCATCTGGTCGCGAAACCCTTGGGCATAGGGCGGCTTCGTTTTAGGCATTTTGAACTCTTCCTTTCAGTTGGAAAGTGTCCGCGAAAAGGGGGCAACTTCAGCATCATGTTCATGGCGCACACGCGGGCGGTGCCTTGCACCAGTTCATAGCCGGTGAAGGCCTTTTCTTTCAGGTGCTTGAGCTGCTCGCGTGTCAGGCTCTTGTTGTGGGAGGTGATGTAGTTGTGCGCGGTAAACAAAAAGCCGCCTGTGCCGCAGGCCGGGTCGGTGATGCGCTCGCCGGGTTGCGGGGCGATGCAATCCACCATGGCCTGAATCAGCGCGCGCGGTGTGAAGTATTGGCCCGCCCCGCTCTTGGTGTCTTGCGCGTTCTTTTCCAGCAGGCCCTCGTAAGCGTCGCCCTTGACGTCGGCGCCCAGAATGGTCCAGGTTTCGGCATCGATCAAATCGACAATCACGCGGCGCAACTTGGCCGGGTCCTGGAACTTGTTTTGCGCCTTGCCAAAGATCAGGCCCAGCGTGCCTTTCTCTTGGCCCAGCTTCTCCAGCAAGTGGCGGTAGTGGTCAAACAGCTCGTCGCCATCGCGGGCCAAGAGAGTTGGCCATGCATACGCGGCGGGCACGATGCTGGGCTGGTTGTAGGGCGGGGCGCTGCGCTCATCGGCCATCTTGAGAAACAGCAGGTAGGTGAGCTGCTCCACATAGTCGCCATAACTCATGCCGTCGTCGCGCAGCACGTTGCAGTAGTTCCAGAGCTTTTGGACGAGGGCGTTGGTGGTGCTGTTCATTGTGATTTGTTCAATAGATCCGGACGGTGTTCACTGAGCCACTGATATGTATGGGTCAAAAGAGATTGCGCGTGGCTTATGCAATTGCGCACAGCTGCAGGCTCAATCAAATCACCGGAGTAGTCATTGAGATTGCGCTTCTTGCGCAGCGAGTCCAGAACAATCCAGACTTCCTTACCTATCCCCATGGTCAAACCTAAAGTTTGAATCATCGTTTGATGGTGACCCGGCGTTGTCGTCGACGGCCGATAGCCGTTAGCCATCAGCCCCAACATTGCGCATTGCATGATGGCTTTATAGGCTGCGTCAAACCGCGTTTCATCACTCAGCCCAGCAACTCCGCTGTCTGCCATATTTCGGTTGGCAGCGGCAAGCAAGCGCTGCACCTCATCTGCGGTGGCGGTGTGCCGCTGCAGTTGATTAATTTTGATAAGGTTTTCCAAACTCATGGCTCCCCCATCACCCACAACTTGCTACCGCGCCACACTTGCGCCACAAAGCTATCAGATTGCAGGAGCTTGTTGTCGAACTCCGCGCGCGACAAAACCGTTGGATTAATCTCGCGGCGCAATGTGGTTTGCGTGTCGGCCAAAGCCAGCACAACATCAGAGAACTCCAAATCCCCCACCAACATGACATCCACATCACTATGCGCATGCTCATCACCCCGCGCCATCGATCCGTACACGAAAGCCATTTCAATTTTGTCTGCGAGGGGCAAAAGCGTTTCTCGGATCACGTCTACCAGCCCTGCCGTCTTTCGCAACAAGCCGGCTAGCTCGTCATAGATTGGGCATTGTGGGTTGGCCCGGTAGTACACCTGACGACCTGTTTCCTGGCGCAGCAACAACCCCATTTCAGCCAAGTTGCGCAGTTCGCGATGCAGCGACCCCGGCGACACACCAGTCAATCGGGCCAATTCACGCACATGCAGTGCGGCTTCCGGCCGCAGAAAAAGTGTGCTGAGTACCGCAGAGCGGGACTGCCCTAGTAGAAAGTGTGCCAAGCCCATATTGAAGCAATTTTAGCTTCATTTGAAGCAAAAATGAGAACAAATGACTGATCATACCCATGCAAAGGCAAGTCATGAATGAAATTGACCACCAGCCCTCGTACTTATTGCGCAAGTAGATATTAATTCAATAGCACAATCAACCCCGCGCCCGCACCACCAGCTCGTCATAGCCGGTGTGGGCGTCCGGCTCGCGGGTGAACTGCCAGTCGGGCAGAAGGGCCAGCAGCACCTCGGCCGTGGTGAGCACGATGCAGCCCGGCGCCACATGCCCGCCCAGCACCTGCCCTGCGGCGGTGGAAATGGCCATGTGCATGTGTGAACTGGTCTTACCGTCGTCCGCCACTGCCACCGTGCCTGAAAGCGTGAGTATTTCCATGCTCTCAGCCAGCAGTGTGGGCTGCGCCGCCCCTGCCAGCCGGATGCCTGCAGTGGACAGGCTGCCGATGCCGGACAACACAAAGGCAGCGCGGCAGTTTTGGACCTGAACTGCGGCTTCCAGTGCGGCGCGCAAGTCTTGGCCGGGGATGAGGCGGATGGGGAGCGTCTTCATGGCTTCCATAATAATTCAAAATGGCGCAAAATGCGCCAATCAGGAGAAACACCATGCCCCAAGCCAATACCGGTTTTGCATCCGTCAAACTGCCCACCGCTTTGGTAAACCAAGCGCGGGATGCCGCTCAGCCCATGCGTCGCTCGGTGGCGGGCCAAGTGGAATACTGGGCCACGCTGGGCCGCATCGTGGAGCACAGCGGCCTGACCGCGCAAGAGGCTCAAACCGCCATCGCCAACTACGAGGCCGCCGCCCGGCGTGCTCGCCCCACCCCCAGCGAACCCGCCAGCCAGGCGGACGCCCTACTCGCCCAGTTTATGGCCGTGGAAAACGATGGCAGCCTGGCGCAACGCGTGCGCGAGGTGGTCGCCAGCAACCGTAGCAAGGCAGGCCCGGCAACCGCCTGACATGGGGCAACCCGTCTTCTACCTGCTATAGACCTGCAAGCCCTTGAGGCGAGAGGTCGGCGTTTCGGCGCCTGAGTAGTCGATGCCGATGTAGCAATCGAAATTCATGCGTTGGCTTCCGCCATTTGAATCTCTTTCAAAGTCCGGCCTTTGGCGTCTTTCCAACTGGTGCGTCCGTTTGTGCTGCCGCCCAACACAATGTCTGACGCGGCAGAAGGCGCAGAAAACACATAGTCCTGCGTGAAGCGCAACACAGCGCCCTCGTCCACGAGCACACCGTTCTTGAGAAGGTCTGCCCGCAACTCGCTGGCACCAGTCATCTGGGTAAAGCTCGTCGTCACCGCTACTACCGCTTGCGACCCCGCCCTCACCACAAAACCCTGGCTGGCCTCGTAGCCCGTGGCTTGCACCCCCTTGCCTTTGCAGGTGAGTACCGGGCCGGCCTTGGCGGCGGGGGCTTTGGGCGCTTGCTCAAACGCATGCACCCCCAGCACCGGTAGCATGCCCAGCATGTGGCCCAAGAAGACTTCCATGTCGGCCCGGTCGGCCTCGCTCAGGGACGGCTCGGCGGGCTGGTTGGCGTTGTCTAGCGGCAGGCGCTTGGCAGCCCTAGCCAAGGCGATGAGGCGCGACTCCAGAAACTGTACATGCGCCTTGTTGAGCTGCCCGGCCGTGGTGGTGGTGAAGCCGATGGCGCGGGTCCAGAAGTCCTTCTGCGCATAGTGGCTCTCCAGCCGGGGGCGAATGGGGTCGCCCTCGCCCACGTAGAGCATGTCGCCCTCACCGTCCGGGCGCGGCCCCAGCAGCAGGTACACGCCGGTCTGCGCCAGCTCGGGCCGGGCCTTGACCTGCGGCAGCAGCGCACGCGGAAACACCAGCGCCTTGCCAATCCAGTTGGATTTGTCGACGATGCGCAGGCCGTCGGGGTCGCCGTCGGCGACGAAGATGCGGAGGGAGAAAGGGGTCGAGTTCATGGTGCGCAACTCAAACCCAGTAAGGCACATATTCGGCAAACTTCTTTCCGCTGCCAACATCCTTGCGTTTGATACGCCCGGCATCCACCGCATCGCTGATCAAGTTGGTGATTTGGTTGCGGTGTTTGTCGTGCAGCTTGAACCGATCACGCAGCGTCGTGTTCGTCAAAGGCTGGCTGGAGAGGTACTGCAAAACGGCATGCTGGTAACAAGCCTCAATACGCTCTTGAACCGCCATGTCTGCAAACTTTCTGGGGGCACCAATGGTCACGCGAAAGGCGTTCTCATGCGGGGTGAGCAGCAACGGAGGCAACCCAAATAGCTCAATGACGCTGATAACCTTTTGAAAGCCGGTGCCCCGCTCCTCACAAATGCGAAACCTGCGGAATGATGACGCCAACTTCTCATTGCGCGACTCTGGTGTCGTGCCGATCAAACGGTCTGGCTTCTTGCTGGGCAATAGCGTGCCGGGGTTGGTTATCTCGATACGGTCATCGTATATCTCGACCATTGGCCCCGCACCGCTGACAGAAAAATCTTGGTGGATGAGTGCGTTGGCAATCAGCTCGCGCAAGGCAATCTCGGGGTAGAGCGACACCTCAGTCCGTAGCGACTGCTGAATCACCTCCGAGTGCGGCAACACGCGTTTCAGGTGCGTTACCAATCCCTCAAAACCCACGGCGTAGCCTCGCTGCCCCGGCAACTCATCAATGGTATTGACCTTATTGGTGCCCCGGTAGCGAATGAGCCGAATGCCCTTGCGATCAAGCGGCGGGAAGTCACCCAACTTGCGTGCCGCAGCAATCGCACCAAAGTTCGTCACGTAGAAGCCGCGCCCCTCAGGCAGGATCATGTTTTCGTCGACAAGCCAATGGGCAAGGTCTTGTTCATCCTCTGGCAGTGGGCGCTGCAACAGCTTGGCAATGGACTCCAAGTCCAGCATGCGCTGCACATCGGCCAGCGACACCAAGGGCGAGGCGCGCAAGTCTTCCCAGCGTGGCGTCGAGCTGTGCAGCATCAGTGCGCCTATTTCTTGGCGCGAAGCCTTGCGCGTGGTGCCGCCAGAACGAATCCACGTTTCTTCGATCGACTTGCCCCGCCGGTGCACCGGCTTGACCGACTGTTCCGGCACGCGAACCAACAACACATTGCTACCGCCAAACTCGACGGCAGCGTGGTCCAGCGCCAAGGGTGGCTCCATCGCGTCCCGCCCCAAATTGGTCAAGGTGCCCACCACGGTAGCCACCTTTTCAGCCGTGATGCCATGTGCGGCGCCATCGTCGTCCACCCCAAACACCAGCGTGCCACCACCGGGGTGGTTGGCAAAGGCCATCAAGTGCTCTGCCAACCGTGCGCTGTTGTCTGACAGGCGGGCCTTCCAGTCGATTTCGTTGATCTCGTGCGGCACCGGTGCCAAGCTTTCGGCCAAGCCCCGCAGCGCCTCAGGAATCCAGTGTTTCGCAGCCATGTGATACCAAGTATTTGATTTGTATGGGTTTTTTCAGGATTTCCGGATTCACGTGTGATAAGCGTGAAGGCCGGTGGACTTTTCAGCCACGCCCAACACAATGGTGCCGCCCTGGGTGTTGGCCGCACCCCCGCGCGCCGACTTGAATTCGGTGTCGATGCCCTCGGTGCTGGACTGCAGGGCGGAGAAGAGGTCAAGCTGACGCATGGTTACTCACAAAAATGCACCCCGGTCTGCGCCAGCTCGGGCCGGGCTTTGACCTGCGGCAGCAGCGCACGTGGGAACACCAGCGTCTTGCCGATCCAGTTGGACTTATCGACGATGCGCAGGCCATCGGGGTCGCCATCGGCGACAAAAATGCGGAGGGAGAAGGGGGTCCGATAACTCATCTTGAACTCTGCTCCAGTGAACTATCAACGAATGTTCGGTATATCAGGGGCGAACATAGCTTCTCGATACCCAGAGTCACAAGTGGCTTGTCAAACCCTGGCAACTTGGTGGTCTGCTTGACGACCCGAAAATGCTCGTCCTCTTTGGGCAGCCAGCACAGAGATTGGCTCCACAAAACAAATTCCCGCAAGGACGAAGCCTTTTCCAACCCTTGCTTGAAGATATTGTTTGGCATCAGTGGCAGTTCAACATTTGAACTGAGCACTCCACCAAACGCATCAATGCTGACTACGCCCGCGCATAACCACTCGGCTGCATCCTCCGCATTCAACCCGAGTGTTTGAAGTGCGATGGACTTCCTAAAACTCAGCCACTTCATCTTCCGCTCCAACTGCGTAACTTTTTCCCAGCAGACCTTCTTACGGTTGTGCACTTCGCGAGGATCACCGGGTTGTAACATCCAGCGCAATTCGCAGACAAGCAGTGTCTTACTCTCCGGGTCAGGAATAAGCAGATCAATTTCTTCGAACTCCTTGCCGTCACGGATCGTCAAGTTTTCCTTCGCATTCGGCCAACGCGTCTTAGCCAATGGAAGAAGGCCTGACACCATGGCCTGCTCGAACAAGCCGCTCAATTTATCAAATGATTTTGGGCCTATCCGCGCTTGGAGGGTCAGCAGATTCCTCTCGTAGTTGGACGACAGAAACAACAGGCACGGGATAGCCATTCGTCCTTCACCGAGGGCAACAATTGGCTGCAGCGCCGGGTCCGGTGCCTGCACCCCATAGCCAAGCGTGAGGTAATCAATGAACTTTCGGATGACCGGCAACTCAAGCGAGCTCATTTCGCGAAGTTCTGAGGCCAATTGCTGCGCAGTCGTTACAAAGAGCAAACTCTCCTGACCAACACCTCGGAGGCCATGCAGGCTTGCGCCAAAGTGCACAGCACACCAGTGATATACGCAACGGATACACAAAGCGTTTATCAGAAGAGTCGTCTCATTTCGGCCACCCCAAACAAATCGCCAGCCATCAGGCGCTAATAATGGGTACTGCTCCATCTCTTCAGCCAACTTGATCGCCGGGTAAGTGTGGTACTGATAGACGACCATTCCACCGGAAATGCGCGTTGTCTGCGCGATGGTGTCAACAATCTCTGGCCTGAATTCATCCCGGCGAGCCCAACGGTAGAGATTCGTAGTGTGGTCCAGTAAGTCTGGTGGCATGTGGCCCAGCAACTCGATTGTTGAATACCGCATATCGTGATCTGCTGGGTCAAATTCAACATGAATGTTTTCTGCTCTTTCCTGAAGACTGAGTGTCTTAGCGTGCGCTGCGGAGCAGAGTCGTGTGGCCGACATATAGTCCATCCCCGCTTGCAGTAGTTCACCAGTCTGGACGTACAGCCTAGGTACAACCTTTTTGGGAAAAGCTACCTTGCTTGTGTCAAGACACTCGCGACGAATTCGATCTAAAGCGAAGCGCGCTGAGTATTTGTAGGCATCTAGAAGGTGATCGATCAATGATGTCTTGCTATCGTCAGTTCCAACAAAGAGCATCCGAAGGTTGTCTTCCAAGACGGTCAATAAGTACCAGGTTGCTATTGCCCTATTCGGATGCGGAAGTGGGTGACGGTGATAGTTTTTGTCAAGTGCAGCCTCAACTGTAGACAGCAAAGCCGTTCCCGACGTGTATCCAGTCACAGCGCAAACGCCTTTGCCAGGGTTGCCTGCCGCAGCGCCTGTGCTCGCTTCAAGTTGGCGTCTACCTCCGCTTCGACTTCGCGGATGATGGAGAGGTGGCGGTCGACTTCGGCGACGATGCTTGCTTGTTCTTTCAACGACGGAACACCTATCGGTAGTCGCGAAACTTTTCCGACGCTCAACGTGTGCAGCCCAGAAGTGGATGCCGAGACCTGTTCGATCTCATGTCTACCAACCGGTGACAACATCCAAATCAATGCCCATTCCGGCAAAACAGGTTTCCCGAAACGGGCTTTGATCAAGTGATTTTGGTGAACGCAGTTTGGAATCGCGTCGTTCCATAGCGCCACGCGCCCTATTTGGTCTGGACTTCCATTACCTTCGACTACAAGCAAATCGCCTTTGCGCACCAGTAGTTTTTCCAGTTCTCTTTCAGCCACACCGATGTACTCAATATCGTCAAGCCTCAACTCGTTGGCGTACACATTGGCCACGCGCAGGTAGGGCAACTTCAAAGGGAGGTCGTTGCGCTTCTGGTTCTTAGTCAGGCCACCAATGATCGCGCCTTCTTCGCCAAGAGTTGACTGCCGCCAGCCGCCTGCGGTTTCTACGAGGCGGCCTTCGACGGCGGCTTTGAGGACAGAGGCTTTGTAGCGTTTGAGGTTGGCTTTGACGCGCTGGAGGTTGGCGACGGCTTCGTCGAGGCGGGAGAACTGTTTTTCGAGCTCGGCGACGATTTCGTCTTGCGTCTCCTCAGGCGGAAGCGGGACACTTAGCTGACGCAGAAATTGATAGTGCCGTCCATAGCCCCGATCTGGTATCGGAGCGCTTTTCATCCAGTAGTAAAGATACTTCGTGCGTACACCCTCTGCCGGTCTAAAGATCTTGATTCCGTCAGCGCCAACTGCAAACGGATAATTCACGAGCTTGACGGAACGGGTGTGATCGCCAAACAGCACAACCGGCAATTCGCCTTCAAAGGCCATTGTTTGGTCATCCGTATAGCCGCCGATTTGCTGCTGGCCCTGATCGATTACCGCTAAGGGGCCTTCCTGCAAATAGTCACGCTGCTTCAAGCGCTTACCCTTGTCGGACTGCGGGACCGCAACTTGGGCGAATGGCAAGACACTCATACTCACGCCGCCAACTCCCGATTCAGTTCCTCAATCACCTTGGGCAGTTCCGCGCCAAAGAGCTGGTGCACCTTGCCCAGGCCACCTTGGGCGTTGAAAGGAGCGTATTCAAAGTCTTCTATTTCAAGACACAAGTTGGCGGCGATGTGGTCGCGGATCATTTCTAGCCAGCGTTGTTGTTCTTGGGTGAACTTGTTGTTGTCGGCCTGCTGGTGCTGGGCCAGCCAGGCTTTGAAGTTGGCTTGCACGCGCTCGGGGTAGGGCACCAGTTCGTTGGTCTGCTGCATGGCAAAGCGCACCAGGCTGACCAAGTCCGTCAACAGGCGGCGCTGCCTGGCGCCTTTGACCTTGTCTTTGCGCAGGGTGGCGTAGGCCTGCCACAGGGCGCCCTCGTCAATGTTCAGCGGCGGGGCGTGCAGGGCGTCGGCCAACTCTTTCAACTGATCAAACATGAGCGGTGCGCGCTGCCTTTCCACCGAATACCGGCGGCTGAACAAGATTTGCAGGGCGGTGATTTCGTCTTTGTGCTGGGCAATGAAGTCTTCAAAGCTTTGCACCAGGGCGGTGGCGCGGTCGCTGCCTTCGCTGAAGCCGGCGTGTATCAGGCTGTCTTGGGTGACCACGTCGATCACTAGGTCTACCCGTTGCTTCATTCTTAATAGCTGGTCACGCAGGCCTGGTGAGGCGAAGGGCATGATTGCAGCCTGCAAATGCTGATCCGCCTCGGCGGGCGGCATGTCTTGGGTGGCGTCGATGTTCAGCGCCTCCACAATGCCGCGTGCCAAGTCGCGCAGGGTTTTGCCGCCGCTTAAGCTCACCACCTTGGCGCGGTCGGCATCGCTGGCGTCTTTGTCCAGCCGGGCCAGGCGGGCGGCGATGCTGCTCAGCACCTCGTCTTCCACATTGCCCAGGCTCACGGCTTGCAGCAGTTTGTCCAGGGGCACGCTCTTCTTGGTGTCCATGGGGCGGCTGTCGGTTTTGTCGCGCTCGCACACGCCCACACAATCGACGATGACGAAGTGGTCTTTCTTGATGTGTTCGCCGGGGTTCACAGCGGCCAGGTCCGTGGGGTTGCACACGCGCACGCCACGGCCTTTCATCTGCTCGAAGAAGCTGCGGCTTTTTACGCTGCGCATGAAGACGACGATTTCCACCGGCTTGATGTCGGTGCCGGTGGCGATCATGTCCACGGTGACGGCCACCCGGGGGTAGTAGCCGGTACGGAAGTCTTTGATGAGCTGCTCGGGGCTGGTGCCGCCGCCCTGGGCGCTGCGGTAGGTAATCTTCTGCGCAAACTCGTTGCCACGGCCAAACTCTTCGCGCAAGATTTCCACAATCTTTTCGGCGTGGTTGTCGTCTTTGGCAAAGATCAGGGTTTTGGGCAGCTCGGTGCGGGCGGGGAACATGTCGGCCTGCCAGCGGTCGCGCAGGGTGCGCACCACGGTGCGGATCTGGTCGGGCGTTTGCACGGCGCGGTCCAGCTCTTCGGGCTGGTATTCAAAGTCGTCGTCCAGCTGCCAGGCGGTCTTGCGGCGGGTGGCTTTGTCTTGCGTTTCCAGCCAGAAGCCTTTGTCCACCTTGGCGCCCTGCTCGCTCACCTCAGTTTTGATGCGATACACGTCGTAGTTCACATTCACGCCATCGGCCACGGCCTGGGCGTGGCCGTATTCCATGACCAGGTTTTGGTTAAAGAAGCCAAAGGTTTGTTTGTTGGGCGTGGCGGTCAGGCCAGTCAGATAGGCGTCAAAGTACTCCAGAACCTGGCGCCACAGCTTGTAGATGCTGCGGTGGGCCTCGTCGGTCACCACAATGTCAAAGCTCTCGATGGGGATGGCGGGGTTGTAGCCAATGGGTTCGGGGTCTTTGAACAACTTCTCCACCAGTTCGGTGCTTTCTTCGTCGGCCTCTTCGGCCAGCTCGCGCCCTTTAAGCATGCTGAACATGCGCTGGATGGTGCAGATGACCACGCGGGCGGAAGTGTCGATCTGGTTGCCTTGCAGGTGCTGGACGATGTATTCCTCGCCAAACTTGTAGTTGTTGTAGGGCGATGCGTAGGCGTCAAACTCTTTTTTGGTCTGGCGGGCCAGGTTGCCCCGGTCTACCAAAAAGAGCACGCGGCGCGCACCGCCAAACTTGATGAGGCGGTAGATAAAGCCGATGCTGGTAAAGGTCTTGCCGCTGCCGGTGGCCATCTGGATCAGGGCTTTGGGCTTGTTGGCAGCCAGGCTTTTTTCCAGGTTGGTGATGGCGCTGATTTGGGCGGGCCACAGGGCATAGTGCGCGCCGCCGCTGCCCCATTCGGTCACCAGTTGGGGCATGCTGCGCATGCGGGTGAGGAAGGTGCCGGGGGTTTCTTGTGCTGCGTTACCAACGGCAGGGTTGGGCAGGTAAGCCAGCCATTGCACCAACAGCTCAGGGCGGAAGAAGGCAAACACGGCTCTGGCACGCGGCTCTGGGTCCAGGCCGTTGGTGAAGTGGGTTTCTACACCCGTGGACTCCCACACAAAAGGCAGCGGGCGGCGCCAAGCGGGCAACGTTGTTGGCAGGCCTTGGGCATAGCGGCCACTTTGCAGTTCCACGCCGGTGAGTGTGGCGCCTTGTTTTTTGGCCTCGATTACGCCGCAGGCTTTGCCATTCACATAAAGTAAATAGTCGGCAAAACCAAAACCATTGTTGAGGGGGAATTCGCGGATGGCCACGCCCGTGGCGGCATGGATATTGGCGTCAGCCACATTGCAAACGTGCCAGCCCGCTGCGCTGAGCAGTGTGTCTATGCCGACTCGGGCTTGTTGCTCTGGTGCCATGGCTCCTCCCTTGCGGGCATATTATGGCGGCCAGGCGGACTCAGTCACGCATCAGCGCCTCAATCTCGTCCACACGCACCGGCACGTCGCGTGTGATCAGTTCGCAAGCCGCTTCGGTCACGATGGCATCGTCTTCAATGCGGATGCCAATGTTGTGAAACATCTCAGGCACACCATCGGCGGGGCGCACATAAATGCCAGGTTCGATGGTCAGCACCATGCCCGGCTGCAGCAGGCGCGCCGGCCGGTCGCGAATGGTCTCGCCCGTCAGCGCGTCCTTGCGTTCACTGACCTCCCCGATCTGGCTGGGCTCGGTATAGGCACCGCAGTCGTGCACGTCCATGCCAATCCAGTGGCCGGTGCGGTGCATATAAAACTGGAAGTAGGCACGCTTCTCGATCACGTCGTCCAGACTGCCGACCTTGTTTTTGTCAAGCAGGCCCACATCCAACATGCCCTGCGCCAGCACCTTGACGGTGGCGTCATGCGGGTCGGTAAAACGAGCGCCAGGCTTGGTCGCGGCAATGGCAGCCTCTTGCGAGGCCAGCACCAGCTCGTACAAGTCGCGCTGCGCTCCGGTAAAGCTGCCATTGGCCGGGAAGGTGCGGGTGATGTCTGATGCATAGCCGTCAAGCTCACAACCGGCATCAATCAGCACCAACTCACCCGATCGGATCAGCCCGGCGTCCGCTCGGTAATGCAAGACACAGGCGTTGGCCCCAGCGGCCACGATGGAGCCATAGGCCGGGTACTGCGAGCCATGGCGGCGAAACTCGTGCAACAACTCGGCGTCCAGGTGGTATTCGCGCACCTCACGCCCGGCGCGAATCATGCCCGCGCAGCGCTGCATGGTGCGCACATGGGCACCCGCGCTGATGCGGGCGGCGCGGCGCATCACGTCCTGCTCGTGCGCGTCTTTCACCAGCCGCATTTCGTCGAGCACGCCGCACAGGTCGCGCTGCTGCTGCGGGCACAGGGCGCCGTAGCGCACCCGGGCACGCAAGGTGCCCAGCCAGCCGTCGACGCGCGTCTCCAGCCCTTTGTGGGTGGCAAATGGAAACCACACCGCCTCGCAACCGTCGAGCAGGGCAGGCAATTTGGCGTCAAGCTCTTTCACCGAAAACGCCGCATCCACGCCCAGCGTCTGCGGCGCCGCCTCGGGGCCGACCCGCATGCCGTCCCAGATTTCGCGCTCCAGGTCTTTGGGTTGGCAAAACAACGTGGTGTGGCCCTTGCCGTCAATCACCAACCAGGCATGGGGCTCGGTAAAGCCGCTGAGGTAATAAAAATAACTGTCGTGGCGAAACAAAAAGTCGCTGTCACGGTTGCGCTGCTGCTCAGGTGCGGTGGGGATGATGGCAACGCCTTGGGGCCCTAGCTGGCTCGCCAGTGCATTTCTGCGTTGGGTATAGATGGAAATCTCGCTTGGGCTCATGGGTCGAATCTGATTAAAAAGGGTGATTTTGATTGTTTTCGGGAAAGTGTGTTCAGGCATTGAGCTGCGCCAGGCGCTCGGGCGTGCCGACGTCGGTCCAGGCCCCGGTGTAGAGCTGGGCCGACACCCGGCCTGCGTCCATGGCACGGCGCAGCAAAGGTGCCAATGCGGCACGGACACCCAGCGGGTTGCCAGCGGGTATGTCGCACCAGGGTGGCGCAAACAGGGCGCGGTGGTACAGGCCGATGGTGGAATAGGTGTAGCGCGGGCGTGGGTCCGTCGCACTCAGGTTGAGTGCCAGACCGGTGCTGGCATCGAGCCCAAAGTCACCACGCGGGTTGTGCGCCGGGTTGGGTACCAGCCACAGATGCGCCAAATGTCCGCTGGCTTCAAAAGCGGCAACGGCCGCTGGGTCAAAGACAAACCCGGGGGTGTAGACGTCACCGGCCAGCACCCAGAACACCTCACCCCCACCCGGCGGACACAGCTGCGGCAAAGCACGGCAGATGCCACCTGCGGTTTCCAGCGCAGCGCCAAAGTCCTGGCCTTCGTGGGAATACAGCAAGGACAACCGGTATAAATCCAATAGCTCACTATCGTTGTCAGATATGCGCTGGAGGCCAAAAACATCACCAAATCTGCACACAATCTGCTCACCCAGCCAGGCGGTATTGATCACCGCGCGCGGGCAGCCACCCTGCGCCAGCGCCTGCAGATGCCACTGCAACAATGGCTGGCCCTGCACCGCCAGCAGCGGCTTGGGGCAATGGTCAGTCAATGGGCGCATACGTTCACCACGGCCTGCCGCCAGCAGCATGGCGGGGGCATTGGGTGGAAGTGGCATCGCAGACGACGCGGGTGGGTAAGCGGATTCAGGCACGAAGCAACACAGATCTGGCCAAGCGGGGGCCAGAGCATAGCCCAGCTTGGCCCGACCTGGCCGCAACTTCTGTGGTCAGGCGTCCTGCAGCCAGCGCACCGAGCCCCGGTAGGCGTGCCAACTGGCGTGCCCCAGCAGCGGCCCCACCAGCAGCAGGCCCAGCGCCCAGGGCAGCAGCAAAGCCAGCGCGGTCAGCACCACGATCATGCCACCCCACAACAGCATGACCCCGGTGTTGTTGACCACCACGGCAATGCTGGTGATGGCGGCACTGATGGCGTCGGTGTCGCGGTCCAGAATCATCGGAATCGACACCGCCGACGTGGCAAACACCAGCGTGGCAAACACCCCGCCGACCAGGGTGTAGGCGATCACGAACTCGAAGTTCTCCGGGTTGAACACGGCCTGCATCACCCCCACCGAGCTGGGCATGCCGGTGTTGAAGAACACCGCAATCACCACCAGCGAGGCGCGGCCCCACAGCAGCTCCAGCACAATCAGCACCCCTACCAGCAGCGCCATGCTGCGCAAATGGTTGCGCCAGCAGGTGGCCGAGGCCGCCAGGCTGGGTGTCAGGCCCAGCTCGCGGCGGCGGCTCACGTCATACAAACCCATGGCGAGAAACGGCCCGACCAGCAGACAACCCGACGCAATCGTCATGGTGAACTCGGGTTTGTTGCGAAACACCACGCCCAGAATCAGCGCCATGGCACAAAACGCCGCACCATAGGCCAGGCTGATGCCCGGATGGGCGCGCAGGTCGCACCAGCCCCGCGTCAGCCAATGCCACGGTGCTGACCATGGCAGGGGCAGGATCTCCTTGGCCGGTGCCTCGGAGGGCGGCGGAACGTAGGGGGGCGGTGGAACTTCGTCCTGAAATTGACTCATGCGCCTAGGCTAGCCTGCCGGGTGGCTGCGCGCCATAGAGGAAAACACCAAGGTCGCGGCGCTGGATGGTGCTGGTCATGTGTATCATGCCGACTCTTGTCCCTCACCCCTTTCTTCAGGAGCAACGCATGGCCTTCATGGACTTCATCAAGAAACAGTTTATTGACGTTATCCAGTGGACCGAGGAGGGCGATGGCGTGCTGGCCTGGCGCTTCCCGATGGCCGGCATGGAAATCCAGAACGGCGCGCAGTTGGTGGTGCGTGAATCGCAGATGGCCGTTTTTGTCAATGAGGGCCAGGTGGCCGACGTCTTTGGCCCCGGCACCCACAAACTCACGACGCAGACCTTGCCGGTGCTGACCTACCTGAAGAACTGGGACAAGCTGTTTGAGTCACCCTTCAAGAGTGATGTGTACTTTTTCAGCACCCGCCTGCAGGTGGACCAGAAGTGGGGCACGCCTCAGCCCATCACCATCCGTGACGCCGACTTTGGTGCGGTGCGCCTGCGCGCCTTTGGCAATTACACCTTCCGTATTGCCGACCCCAAGGTGTTTCATACCGAAATTTCGGGCACCCGCGAGAGTTATGGTGCTGAAGACATTGACGGGCAATTGCGTGGCCTGGTGTTGCAAAACATCAGCGCGGCAGTCGCCGGCAGCGGCATCGCGTTTCTGGATTTGGCCGCCAATCAGCTCAGCTTTGCCCAAGCCTTGACCCGGCAATTGGGGCCGGAGTTCGAGAAGATCGGGCTGAAACTTGAAGGCATGACGGTACAGAACGTCTCGCTGCCCGAAGAGCTGCAGAAGATCATGGACCAGAAGATCGGCATGGGCATGATCGGCAACGACATGGGCAAATTCATGCAGTACCAGACGGCGCAGGCCATCCCGAAATTTGCCGAAGGGTCCGGCAGCGGTGGCGGTGGCATGGCCGGTGACGCCATGGGACTGGGTGCCGGTGTGGCGCTGGGTCAGGTGATGGCACAAAACCTGGCCGCAGGCTTGCACCCACAAGCCGCGCCAGCCGCTGCCGCACCGGTGGCTGCGGCGGTGGGCATGAAGGCCGAAGACGTGATGGCCACACTGGAGAAGCTTGGTGAACTCAAAGCCAAGGGCATTCTGACGGCGGAAGAATTCGACGCCAAAAAAGCCGAACTGCTGAAAAAACTGGTGTAGTCCAGCGGCCAATTGATGGCGTCCGCGCCCACCTAGTGCCAACCTGTTTGCCGTGGCCACCAGCCCGAGTCAACGCGCCTACCAGGCACCCTGCCCGGGTTGTGGTGCGCCTGTCAACTTTGCCAGCGCCCAATCGACCCATGCGGTGTGTGGCTACTGCCAGAGCAGCATCGTGCGCTCAGGTGAGGTGTTGTCGCGCATCGGCAAGATGGCCGAGCTGTTTGACGACCACAGCCCTCTGCAACTTCAAACCAGTGGCACCTGGGACGGCCAGAGCTTCACGCTGGTGGGCCGGCTGCAGTACAAGTATGCAGAAGGCACCTGGACCGAGTGGGTTGCGCTGCTGGACAACGGCAGCACCGCCTACCTGAGCGAAGACAACGGCGCCTACGTTTTTTCCATTCCGCAGACCTTGGCGCGCGAAATGCCGCCACCGGAGCGCTTCAGGCTAGGTGCCACCACCGCCATCAATGGCGAGAGTTTCAGCGTGGCATCCAACCAGCAGGTGATGCTGCTGTCCGCCCAGGGCGAATTGCCTCACCTGCCCGCATTGGGCCAGTCCTTTGCCATGGTCGAACTGCGCAGCCTGGGCATGGCAGGCGCTGCCGCGCCTGAGCCTGGCGGCACCACCTCCGGCGCCAGCATCATTGGCAGCCGCCTCGGAACGGCAGCCGAAACAGCGGCACCCGATGACGACCGGAAATCGCTGGGTGGCAAGGTGCTGAGCATCGACTACAGCAGCCAGCCCGCCACCATCACGCTGGGGCAACCCATCGCGCTGGAAGCGCTCAAACTCTCCGGACTGCGCGAAGCCTCGGTCAAGGATGAAAAAGGGCGGCAGTTCAACTGCCCGAACTGTGGCGCTGCCGTCACCGTGACGCTGGCCAGCAGCCAGAGTGTGAGTTGCCCTTCTTGCGCCAGCCTGATCGACGTGTCGGGCGGGATCGGCAGCGAACTCAAGTCAGCGCTGCAGGACGAACCGGTTCAGCCAGTTATCGCTCTGGGTACGGTTGGCCAGTTGCAGGGCGTGGCCTGGCAGGTGGTGGGTTTTCAGCACCGCATGGGCACTGACTCGAGCGACCCCGACGAGCAGTTCGGCTGGGAAGAGTACCTGCTCTACAACCAGCAGCGGGGTTTTAGCTTCCTGGTGGATTCGACCGACGGCTGGAGTGTCGTCAAACCCGCCACCGGTGCGCCGGTTCTGGCGGGCAATGGCCAGGTGGCCACCTATCTGGGTCAAAAATACCAGCTCAAGGAAACTTACCGGGCCGAAACCACCTATGCACTGGGCGAGTTCTACTGGCAGGTACAGCGCGGCCAGATCACGCAGAACCGTGACTATGCCCAAGGCGGCCATCTGTTGTCGTGTGAGCAGTCACCCAATGAAGTGGTATGGTCTGTGGGGAGCCGGATCGAGAGTGACAAGGTGGCCACCGCTTTCAAGCTTGACGACAAGAAGGACCTGCTCAAGCGCGGTGATGTCGGCCCGCTGAGCAGTGGCTCGAGCATGAGTCTGCGCACGGTGATCATCATCTTTGTGCTGTTGATCCTGTTGTCGGTCATCATGAGCCGGTGTTCGGACTGTGACCCCAAGGTGGAGAACTGCGCTAGCTCGCGCAGTTCGGGTGGCTCGTTTGGTGGTTTTTCAAGTGGTGGCGGACACAAATAGGTCGGCTGTGGCTAAAAGCTAATGTGAAGGAGATCGCAATGGATATGGAATGGTTCAAACCCGGTGTGCTACTGGGCTCACTGGTGTATGCACTGATGGGTGTGATCATCTTCTGGGTCAGCTTCATCATCATTGACAAGCTCACACCCTACAACCTTTGGGAAGAAATTGTCGAGAAACAGAACCGTGCCCTGGGCATGGTGGTGGCCGCCATGTCGCTGGGTATTTGCATCATTGTGGCGGCAGCCATTCACTGAGGTGGTTTCTACTTGGCGCAGTCCGCCGCCCCGTTGATTGCCGAACAGCCGCCTCAAGCGCGCCCGCTGGACATTGCCCTGCTGGCGTCTGTCTTTGTGGTGGCGGCCTGCGGGCTGGTCTATGAGCTGGCGGCCGGGGCACTGGCGTCGTACCTGCTGGGCGACTCGGTTCTTCAGTTCTCCACCATCATTGGCACCTACCTGTTTGCCATGGGGGTGGGCTCGTATCTGTCGCGCTTTTTTGAGCGCCAGTTGCCCGCCCACTTTTTACGCATAGAACTGCTTGTAGCGCTTATAGGTGGGGCACTTCCTGCTCTTTTATTCATTGCTTATGCAACACTGCCAGGGGCTTTTAGGGTGTTGCTGTACCTGCTGGTACTGGGTGTTGGAACCCTGGTTGGGCTGGAGATTCCGCTGGTGATGCGGATCCTCAAGCGCAATGTGGCACTCAAAGACCTGGTGTCGCAGGTATTGACCTTTGATTACCTGGGTGCACTGGCAGTGTCGCTAGCGTTTCCGCTGGTGCTAGTGCCTCATCTTGGCTTGATCCGCACCGGTTTGCTGTTCGGGCTGATGAACGCGGCGGTGGCGGTGTGGGCCTTGTGGCTGTTCCGCCACGAGTTGCGGCAATGGCGTGCCCATGCCCTGGCCTGCGGCTTCACCTTGACCGCACTGACATTGGGCCTGGTCGGCGCTGACCGGTTGACCAGCTGGGCGGAAGACAGGCTGTACCAGGACCCGGTGGTCATGGCGCAGACCTCACCCTACCAGCGCATTGTGCTCACCCACACGCCGGGTGCAGGGCGGGCAGGTTACCGATTGTTCCTCAATGGCAACCTGCAGTTTGCCCAAAGTGACGAGTACCGTTACCACGAAGCCCTGGTCCACCCGGTGATGGCCGCCTACGCCAGCACCGGTGCACCCCGCAAGGTGGCGGTGCTGGGCGGCGGCGACGGCATGGCGGTGCGTGAGGTCCTCAAGTACCCGGGGGTCGAGAGCGTGACGCTGGTAGAGCTGGACCCGGCCATGAGCACACTGTTTGCCACGCATGCGGCGCTGACGCAGCTCAATCAGGCGGCGCTGCAGTCACCCAAGGTCAAGGTGGTCAATGCCGATGCGTTCACCTGGCTGGAGCAGTCCACCGAGGTATTTGACGTGATCGTGGTCGATTTCCCGGACCCGACCAATTTCAATATCGGCAAGCTCTATACACAGTCGTTTTACACCCTGCTGGACCGGCACCTAGCAGCCAGTGGTTATGCGGTCATCCAGACCACCTCACCGCTGGTCGCCCGACACAGCTTCTGGACCGTGGTGCGCACCATCGAGTCGGTGGGACTGAGTGCCACGCCTTACCATGCCCATGTGCCAAGTTTTGGCGAGTGGGGCTTTGTGGTGGCCAGCCGCCGACCCTACCGAATGCCCACCGAATTGCCCGCCGGGCTGCGCTTTCTGACCCCGGCCAGCCTGCCGGCATTGTTTGACTTTCCGCTGGACATGGCACGCGTGCCTGCCGAAGTGAATCGCCTGTCCAACCAGGTTCTGGTGAGCACCTACGAGCAGGAGTGGGGGCGGGTCGCCAAATGAACAAAGCCTTCACCAAAGAGCCCGACAGCGCCGACGATGATGACGACCTGCAGCTGCCCCCCTTGCCAGCCGGTGGCAAGAACTACATCACACCGCAGGGATTTGCCCGGCTGCGTGCGGAACTCAAGACACTGGTCGAGCTGGAACGCCCCACGGTGGTTGAGGCGGTGCACTGGGCGGCCAGCAACGGCGACCGCTCCGAAAACGGGGACTATCTGTATGGCAAAAAACGCCTGCGCGAGATTGACCGGCGTATCCGTTTTCTGATCAAGCGCCTGGAAATCGCCGTGGTGGCCGACCCGGCGCTGCACTTTGGCCAGACACAAATCTTTTTTGGCGCACAGGTGCTGTATGTCGACACCACCAGCACGCATCGCACAGTGCGCATTGTGGGTATTGACGAGGCCAACAGTGCGGCCGGTGAGGTGAGCTGGATCTCACCGATTGCACGCACTTTGCTGAAAAACCACGAAGGTGATGTGCTCAAACTCGTCATGCCAGAGCGCATTGAGGACATCGAAGTGCTGCAGGTCAGCTACCCCCCACCCGATGCAGCGTGACCGCGCCGGTTTGAGCCCCACCGCACCGGGTCGCCGCCACTTCCTGCTGGGCAGCCTTGGCGCGGCATTGTCGGGCAGCGCCTGTCAGCCGCAGGTGGCTTGGTCCCATATCGAGGGTGGTTTTAACGGGGTGGATTTGCAGCGTGGGCATCTGCTGCACCATCCGCATCCCGTCACCCAACCGGCCGTCTTCCACCAGACCGGCATTGTGATTGCCGGTGGTGGTGTTGCCGGACTGGCGGCGGCGCGCGCTCTGCGACTGGCGCGACACGACGACTTTGTTGTACTGGAGCTCGAAGACAGTGTCGGCGGCAACAGCCGGGCCACCACCGTGGCGGGCCAAGCCTGCCCGATGGGTGCACATTACCTGCCGCTGCCCGCCGACGCCGCATCCGAGGTACAAGACCTGCTCGAAGAACTGGGTTTGCGTCAGCGCGTGGCGGGGCGCTGGGTGTACGACGAGCGCCATCTATGCCATAGCCCGCAGGAGCGGCTGTTTTTTCAGGGTGAGTGGCAGCCAGGTTTACTGCCCATCCATGGGGTTGGTGCCGAAACCCTGGCGCAGTACCGGCGTTTCTCGATGCTGGTGACGCAATGGCGACACCAGGTGGACTGGGCCATACCGGCTTTTAAAGTGGCTCAGTCCCCACTCCAGCAACAGCTTTCGACGATGACTTTCAAACGTTATCTGGCGCAGAACAAGCTGGATGACCGGTATCTCAACGCCTATCTGGACTATTGCTGCCGCGACGACTACGGTGCCGGCACCGCCACCGTGTCAGCCTGGGCTGGTCTGCACTACTTTGCCAGCCGGCATGGCTTTTCGGTTCCCGGCGACGACGATCTGGAGCATGACGCATTGCTGACCTGGCCCGAAGGCAATGCCTGGATCACCCAGCGCCTGGCCAAACCGGTGAGCCAGCGAATTCATACCGGCTGTGTTGTGTTGCGAATCGGCAGCAACAAACATGGCGTGGAAGTGGACTGCTTCAATACCCAAACCCGGCAGGTGGAACGTTGGCAGGCGCGCCAGGCCATTGTGACCCTGCCCATTTTTGTCGCGGCACGGGTGGTCGAGAACCCACCGGACTGGCTGGCGCGCGCCGCCAGGGAAACCGTATATGCACCCTGGCTGGTGGCCAATATCCACATTCGCCAGGCGCTGCACGACCCACCCGGCGCAGCACCCAGCTGGGACAGCGTGATCTACCAGGATGCCGGTGCCGATACGGGTCTGGGTTATGTGGATGCCAGCCACCAGCATTTGCAAAGCATCCCTGGCGCCACCGTCCTGACCTACTACCGGGCATTGGGTGACCAAGGGCAAGCAGCGTCAATGCAACCTGAATTGCCTGGTGTGGCGGGCCGGCGCTGGCTGCTGGCGCAGCCCTGGCAAGGATGGCGCGACCGGATTCTGGGGGAATTGCTGGTCGCACACCCGGACTTGCCGCTTAAGACCAGCCGAATTGACATCACCCGCTACGGCCATGCGATGGCTATCCCTGTGCCAAGAAATCATGGTCAAATTGGCATCCAGCCCATATACAGCAATACTTTTAAGCTATCAACAATGGAATCAATCCGGGCTCCGAGCCGACTGCATTTTGCCCACAGCGACTGGGCCGGTTATTCGGTGTTCGAGGAAGCCTTTACGCTTGGCCATTTGGCCGGCCTGCAGGCGCGCGCCAGTCTCTGACTTGCCCGACCTAAAATCCGGGTTTCAACAGCCCGATGTTTGACCCTGTTATTGCCCTGGTTTCAACCGTCCATGTTTCTGACCCTGCCTCTGCTCCAAGTCTGCCCAAACGCGGCTTGGCCAAACGTTGCCCGGGTGGATGACTAGTGTGGAACTAAGCCTCGATCAACACCGGTTGCTGGAGTCCCTGGGGCTTGGCCTGATGGTCTTGTCTGTCAGCATTGGCTTGCTGTCGCTCTGGCTCAACAAAGACGCCAGCCAGAACCGCCTTCCATTTGCCAAACCGGCCATGCTGCTGGCCATGTTGTTGGGGGTTGCCCTGCTGCTGCTCACTATCCTGGTGCCACCACACCGAGCAGCCCTGCCAGCACCACCCGTGCTGCCTGCGGCGGCCGCATTGCCAGCGGTGTCAACCCCTTTGCCCACCCCACCATTGGTCGCCACGCCAGCGCCAGAACCGCCGCCGGCTTTGCAGAAGCAGCCACCCGCGTCAGAAGCAGAGCCGCAACTGAAGGTTTCAGTCACTACGTCAGCGCCCAAACCTGCCAAACGCCCACCCTCCGAGGTCAAAACCCCGGTCCCCACGCTTTCGACTGCCCCACAGCCGAAGCCCGTCACAACCCAAAAAGTGCCCAGTGAGCCCGAAGTCAAGCCGGAAACTGCAAAAGAGAGCCATAAAGCGAATATATTCAGTGCTCGGTGCAGCCGCCTGCTTGAAAAAGTGGGTTCGGGTGAGCCCATGTCAAACGCTGAGCAACAAGAAATGGTGACCAAATGTCAATGACGTCCGTGCTATCACGCATTCCTGCCCTGAAACTCTCCGGCCTGGGTTGGCTGACTGGCCTGTCGCTGTTGCTGGTGGCCTGCGCGGCACCACCGCCACCACCACCCCCGCGCGTCGAGGCGCCTACCAATGCGGTCGCTTTTGACGCTGCCATTGACTTTGCGGTCGATGATTTGTTGTCACAGGCGCAACGCCTGCCGGATTTCAAGCCACCGGAAAAATCGCTGGTGGAGTCCATGCTGCAAAAAGACAAACCCGTGGTGCGCAGCAAGATTGTGGTGGATGCGTCGCTGGACAGTCAGACCGGTCAGCAAACGGCGGGTACACGTTTCCTGGATTCGCGCCTGTTGCAGCGTGCCAAGGCCAAGTTCCCACAGTTTGAAGTGTTGCCCATTCCTGTCTCGGCGCAATCAACCAAAGTGTTGTCAGATGAGCGCTATCTGCTGGCTGCCACCTTGTCACCACTGGGCCAGGGTGGCAATGACACCCAGGCACGTTACCGGATCAATTTGTCGTTGACCGACCTGCGCTCGGGCTTCGTGCTGGCGCAAGCGGGTGCCAACGCCACCGCCACCGGCATGGATGCCACACCGACCGCATTTTTCCAGGACAGCCCGTCTTTGGCACGCGACCGCATTGTGGAGGGGCAGATCCGCACCTCGCAGGCCAAGACCGGCGCCGAAGCGGACCCCATTTATCTGTCGAGTCTGACTGTTTCGGCGCTGATCTCCGAAGGCGTGCGCCTGTACGACGCCGGACAGTTCGAGGAGTCCCTGCGTGTGTATGAAGCCGCTGTTGCGCGCTCTGACGGCAAGCAGCTGCGGGTCTTCAACGGCCTGTACCTCAGCAACAAGCAGCTCAACCGCAACGAAGCAGCCGAGCATGCCTTTGGACAGATTGTGGCACTGGGCCTGAGCACCAACAGCCTGGCGTTCAAGTTCCTGTTCAAACCGGCGTCAACCGACTTCCTGGCCGACCCCAAGATCAGCGGACCCTATGAAATGTGGCTGCGGGTTCTGGCCAAGGAAATCGCCGGTTCAAGCCATTGTGTGACGATTCTGGGCCACTCCAGTAAAACAGGCTCGGAGCAGGTGAATGAACGTCTGTCACTGGCACGCGCCACCACCATGCAGCGCAAACTGGAAACCGCGGCACCGGCGCTGACCGGACGCTTGCAACCGCTAGGCATGGGTTTCCGTGAAAACCTGATTGGCACTGGCACGGACGATTTGCGCGATGCGCTGGACCGTCGGGTTGAGTTTCGGGTCCGCAGTTGTTCCTGAGCCCAATGACACAGTTCGTTTGAAGCTGTGAACATGGACCACTTGTCCACACCGGTTGTATTGCACTTGGTGGCCAACCCACAGTTGGCACCGGGTGCGATTCGACTGATGGTCGACACCCACAGAAGCGAGACCCTGGCCTGGCTGGCCACAGAACCTGCGCTGGCGGCCTTGACTGCCCAGCTCCCCTGCCTGCTGGATGCGGCAACGCTGTCGGATCTGGATGAAAAACAACGCTCAGCATTGGTCGGTGCCGGGTGTCAGCCGCTGCTGCCCCAAAGCCTGTTTCGCAGTGACGCCCTGACCCGCCCGACTCTGCCGACAGCGGCAAAGTGGCTGGAAGGTGACTGGATGCTGGCGCCGCCACAGCGTCCCACCGCCGCCCAGTCGGCCTCCAGGACACTGTCACTCAAGCTGTTGCAGATGGTCATGGCCGATGCCGAAACCCGTGACATTGAGGCCGTACTTCGGCAAGACCCGGCCCTGTCCTATCACTTGCTGCGCCTGGTCAACTCCCTGGGCATGGGATTGACACGGCGCATCGCCAGTTTCGCCCAGGCGATCATGATCCTGGGACGCAACCAGCTGCGCCGCTGGCTCAATCTGATGCTGTTTGCGGCGCGCTCTGATGACTACCGCACCCCCATGCTGCTGGCACGGGTGGTGGTGCGTGCCCGCAGCATGGAGCTGCTGGCGCGCGAGAGCGGGCTGGACCGCAGCGCCCAGGACCTGGCATTCATGGCGGGCATGTTCTCCATGCTGGGTGTGCTGTTTGGCAGCCCATTGACAGAACTGATCAAACCCCTGCAGCTGAGTGCGGAGCTTGTTGAGGCGATTGTTGACCAGCAGGGTGAAACCGGCAGGCTGCTGCAAGTCATGGTCCGCGCCGAATCAGGTGATCTGCCAGGTATTGCTGAACTTCTTGCCGGCCTCCAGCTCAGCCCGCGCCAGTTCAGCCAGATTCATCTGGAGGCGCACCATTGGATGCTGGGCATGACGCGTGACCCCACAGGTGATGTCGATGACTGAGGTGCTACAGCGTCACGCCTGGCGCGTATTGGCACAACTGGATGTGCCGGTGATGACGCTGGATCTCTCGGGTTATCTGACCAGTTGGAACCGTGGCGCCGAACAGCTGTTCGGCTACACCTCGGCCGAGGCGATTGGTCAGCATGTGCTGTTTCTTTATGCCGACGAACCGGCGGGTGCCGAAACGCAACTCGCTGAGGTGATGTCCGACACGGGCGAAACCGTCATGGAAGTTTGGCGGCGCAAGAAATCGGGTGAAAATTTCAAGGCGGTACTGAAATTGTCGATGCTGGTGGACGATGTTCAGCAAGCGATTGGCATGGTGGCGCAGCTGAGCGAGATTGGCGAGGCACTGCATCCGGACGAACGCCAAATGTTGCACTCCAGCATCATCGAGGACAGTGACCAGGGCATCCTGATCACCGATGTCCATGAACGCATCGTGTCAGTCAATGCCGCGTTTTCCCGCATCACGGGTTATGCGGCCCATGAAGCGCTTGGTCAGACCACCGATCTGCTGCGCTCGGGTGTGCACGATGCCGACTTTCGGGGCCGTGTGCTGGCAGCCATGCAGGGGGATGGCCCCTGGCAAGGTGAAATCGTCGGCAAACGCAAAAACGGTGAGCTGTTTCCGCAAACAGTGTCCAT
Organism: Rhodoferax sp.; assembly: GCA_018061265.1. GTDB lineage: Bacteria > Pseudomonadota > Gammaproteobacteria > Burkholderiales > Burkholderiaceae_C > Rhodoferax. The sequence goes on from JAGOUM010000012.1 coordinate 25,454, forward strand.
CAGTGTGGTGCGCGACGACCAGGGTCAGGTGACCCATGCGTTCTCGATCTTTTCGGACATCAGTGTGTTGCGGGCGACCGAAGCACGCATGCAGCACCTGGCCAACTTTGACAGCCTGACCGGGTTACCGAACCGGGCGCATTTTCATCGCCTGGTTGACCAGGGGCTGGCGACAGCCCGGCGCACTGAGAGCTTTGGCGCCTTGCTGGCCATTGACCTGCAGCGCTTCACCACGGTCAATGAGACCTTTGGCCATGCCATTGGCGATGACCTTTTGCGCCAGGTGGCACAGCGTTTTCGGCAGTCCTTGCGGGAAGAGGATGTGGTGGCCCGTGTGGGTGCAGATGAGTTTGTTGTGGCCTTGCTGAGCATCCAGCGGCGCGAACACGCCGGGATCGTGGCGCAGAAGCTTCTGGCCGCACTCAAGCCCGGATTTAACATCGCATCCGTGGTGTTGCACGTCGGCGCCAGCATCGGAATTTCAGTGTTTCCGGAGGACGGCATGGAAACCGCCAGCCTGCTGCAGTTTGCCGACGTGGCCACCAAGCGCCTGAAAACCGAGGGTGACGCGGGTTACCTGTTCTACAGCCCGACCATGAACCAGCGCGCCAAGGAGCGCTGGGCGATTGAAGGCGAGTTGCGTCAGGCACTGGCCGATGGTGATCTGCTGCTGCACTATCAGCCCAAGGTCAGCCTGCGCAATGGCCGAATCGTCGGTGCCGAGGCGCTGATCCGCTGGCGCCACCCGCAACGTGGCATGATTTCACCAGCCCATTTCATCCCGGTGGCGGAGGAAACTGGTTTGATTCTGGAACTGGGGGACTGGGTGGCCGATGAAGCCTGCCGCCAGATCCGGGCCTGGCGTGACGCCGGCCTGAATGCACCCCTGATGTCCATCAATCTGTCGGCCAGACAGTTTGACGAGTTGCTGCCCAGCCGGATACTGGCCACACTGGACCGCCATGGTCTGCCACCATCCTGCCTGCAGCTTGAGATCACCGAGAGTCTGCTGGTGCGCGGCACTGACGGCGTGGTGCGCATCATGAACGAACTGGTGGCCATTGGGTTGACCCTGTCGATGGATGACTTTGGCACCGGTTACTCCAGCCTGGCTTACCTGAAAAAGTTCCCGATCACCGCGCTGAAGATTGACCGGTCGTTTGTGATCGGCCTGCCGGGCGATGACGACGACTGCGCCATTGCGCGCGCCATTGTCACCATGGCGCAGCAACTGCGCCAGGAGATAGTGGCCGAGGGAGTGGAAACCACCGAGCAGATGCAGTTTTTGCGCTCGATCGGTTGTGATCAGATGCAGGGTTTTCTATTCAGCCCCGCCGTGCCGCCCGATGAACTGGCACGAATGGTGCGCGAGGATGTGCGGCTCGGGCTGCGCTGAACCGCCTCAATCATCCGCAAGAATCCGCCGTAGCTGCCACTTGGCATAAGTGTCAGGCATGTCAAACCTCGGCTTTCAACAAGGCCAGCGCCGCGTCAAAGTCAAAGTTGGCCACCGCGTTGGCAACCCGTTTGAGGGTCGCCGCCAAGGGTGTGCCACCGGCCAGCGCCTGCACCGCATCCACCGCGTCGGAGGCATCGCTGTCACTGTCCTTGAGCAGGCCAATCAGCCGCTGCAAGGCCGCATCGAGTTGCGCCTGGTTGACTTTGGGGGCATCCGCCTGAGGCGTCGAAGGTGTGGCTTTTGCATCCAGCAGCCGTAAGCCCGCCAGTACTGGATCCAGGGCGTGCAGTGTGCTGGACAGCAAGACGTCCAGGTCACCGGGATGGTCGCCAGCCAGGCAGGCATGCTCAAGCTGGGCTGCCGCCGCCTGTACCTCCTTGGCACCAATGTTGCCGGCGGTACCCTTCAAAGTATGGGCAGCTCGCGCAGGCGCCGTGGTGTCCTGGTCCTGGCGCGCTGCGGCAAAAAGCGCGGCAAAGTTGCCCTGGCTGTCACGAAACTTCAGCAGCAGCCGTGTGTACAGCTGGGCGTTGTTCATGGTCGTGGCCAACCCGGCCTTGACGTCAATGCCGGGCAGGTCGGGCAGGCCCGCTTTGTCCACCGTATTGGTGACCACGTTTCTTAAGTCATTTGTGCCTCTAACGCTTTCTCCTATTAGGTTAGTAGATATGTTTTGTGTAGCATCCTGCGGCACCGCTGCGCCGGTGACAAGCCCTGCCGGGCCGGGCTTGATCCACTTGCCCATGGTCGCGAACATCGCCCCCACGTTGAGTGGTTTGGCGATATGGTCCCACATGCCGGCGTCCAAAACCTTCTCGCGGTCGCCCGCCATGGCGTTGGCGGTCATGGCGATGATGGGCAGGTGTTTGAAATCCGGGTTCTTGCGAATCTCACGGGCGGCGGTATAACCATCCATCACCGGCATCTGGTAGTCCATCAGCACGCCATCAAAATGCGGGTCTGCCCGGAGCTTGTCCAGCGCATCCTGCCCGTTGACCGCCAGGACCACCTGTATGCCAACGTTGGCGAGCAGCTCCATGGCGAGTTCCTGGTTCATGTCGTTGTCTTCCACCAGCAACACGCGCGCGCCGCTCAAGCCTTGCATGTGATCCTGCTGGTCGTCAGCGCGTTGTTCACTGCGGGTTTCCACCTGCAAGCCCCAGTGCAAGGCTTCGCCAATGGCTTCCAGCAAGGTCGAAGAGGTGACGGGTTTGGTCAAAATACTTGACAGGGTCACGCCACGGGCCTGGGCATCGGCAGTGGCTTCATCACGACCAAAAGCTGTGACCATGATGACCGTAGGAATCCGGCTTAATTCCTCGCCTTGCAGGCGCTGCACGGTTTCCAGGCCGTCCATCACCGGCATTTTCCAATCCATGAGAACCAGGTCATACGGCAGCGCTTTTTTGTCAGACAGCGCAATTTGGCGCAAAGCCTCTAAACCATCACGCGCCACATCAACTTCCAGACCAAATGTTTTCGCCATAGTGGAGAGGATCTCACGGGCACTGGCGTTGTCATCGACCACCAGAACGCGCACACCCAGCAATTCGTCGGCCCTAAACATGCGCCGTGGCTGCGGGTTGGTTTGCGCGCCAAAGCGGGCGGAAAAATGAAAGCTGGAGCCCTTGCCCGCCTCTGACTCAACCCAGATTTTGCCGCCCATCATTTCAACCAGGTTTTTGCTGATGGCCAGCCCCAGCCCGGTGCCGCCGTACTTGCGGGTGGTGGACGCATCGGCTTGGCTGAAGCTCTGGAACATCTTGCTGCATTGCTGAGGCGTCATGCCGATGCCGGTGTCTCGCACCCAGAAATGCAGCTCCGAGCCGCTGGCATCTTCCGCCAGCTTCTCAATGCCGACCACAATTTCACCGGTCTCGGTGAATTTGACCGCATTGTTACCGAGGTTGATCAGCACCTGGCCAAGTCGCAGCGGGTCGCCCACCAACGCAGTGGGCACGTCTGGGGCGGTTTGGAACAACAACTCGAGTCCTTTGTCTTCGGTTTTCATGCCGACGAGGTTAGCCAGGTTGTCCATCACGTCGTCCAGATGGAAATCAATGCGCTCCATGGTCAGTTTGCCAGCCTCGATCTTGGAGAAGTCCAGAATATCGTTGATGATGCCCAACAGGTTTTCACCGGCGCGATTGACTTTTTCAATGTAGTTTCGTTGCTTTTTGTCCAGCTTGGTTTGCAGCGCCAGATGGCTCATGCCAATGATGGCGTTCATCGGGGTGCGGATCTCGTGACTCATGTTGGCCAGAAAGTCGCTCTTAGCTTTGGTGGCTTCTTCTGCAACTTCTTTGGCGTGGCGCATGACTTCCTCTGCTTCTTCCAAGCGAGTGATGTCATAGCTCCAAGTCACGATGTGCTCTCCACCGAATACGTTCTCGTAAGACGCCGTCAAAAGGGCCGAGAACCGACTGCCATCCTGTCGTTTAAAGTACGAACGGACATCGCTCATCCGGCGCTCCTGCGTGAGCTGTGCCACAAATCCCAGGTGGTCTTCAGGATCGAACCAGTACTCACAAGTACGGACGCTGGCAAGCGATTCAGGTGCGTAGCCCAGCATTTCTGCCAGACGTCGATTGCGAAACACCGACACTCCGTCGGGGGTGGAAATCACGCAGCCCACCGGACTAAGCTCCAGCAGATCACGCATACGCTGCTCGCTTTCACGCGTGATTTTTTCAGCGTTTCTAATGTCTGTAATGTCCCACACAACACCCGCCCCTACAGCGTCCGCCGGCTTTTCAGGATAGGTGAATTTGCCGACAGAGCGGATGTACCGCAGGCCACCGTTGGGTTGTAAAACCCTGAATTCGGCTTGGTAATCAGGGGACTGATTGGCCAGCGTCTGCTGCATGGCGTAGCCCAACCCGGCCAGATCATCCGGATGCACATAGGTTGACCACTGCGCCAGACTCCCATCCAGCAGAACATCCTGCAGTCCATAAAGCGTTTGGGTATTGGTATCGGCTTGCAAGCGTTGGTCTTGCACAAAGTATTTCCAGGTGCCCATGTTTGCCGACTGCAGTGCCAGGTTCAATTGCACACGCGATTCTTTCTGTTCGTCCCAAAGCTGCGCTATCTCATGGCTTTTCGCCTTTAACTCTTCTGCCTGCTTCTGAGTGGCCTGCAACAGGGTCCTCGTGCGAAGATTGCTCTGGGACAAGTTTTCAAACACCTTGCCAATCGGTACGGCAACGCGTCGGTAGATTCGCGCACCAACGGCCACTCCCGACATCGCAACCAGCACCATAAAAACCGCAATACCAAGCCAGACCTGTTGAGACCAGGGCGCAAAGTCGGACTGTGGCGCCATCAGGGCGAGCCGGAGATTCTGGTTTCTTAAGGCTTGGTTGAGAAATTTAACGCGCCAGGTCTGCCCCTCTTGCACCACCTGAATTCCCAGCACCGAAGAGTCCTTTCGATGCTCTGGCAAGATTGCCTGCGCCAGCACAGCCAGGCCGATCGCGGCAGGCTCTCTGAGTACGGCTTTCTTGACCGCCTCGGGCGTGTCAAAACCGGCTTGGCGTGGTAAGCCCAGCACCTTGCCGTCCTCGGTGATCAGCGCCACCTGCCCGTGGGTGGCATAGGGCATGTCCAATGTCAGGCGCGACAAATCGGACAAAAGCACATCCAACGCCACCACCATCGTCTTTCCGCTTGCCTTGTCGGTCCATCGTAATGCGGCGGTAATACCGGGATCCTGCGTGGCCTGAAAAATATAGGGATCGGTCCAGTGCACCTGATTTTCCGGGCTGGACAGCGCACCAATGAACCATGGGCGCTGGCGTGGGTCGTAATCCTGCTCTTGCCAGACGTCGCTGCGTTTGATATTGGCATTCGTCCAAGTCAACCAGCGTTGCTGCCGACCCTTGGCGGGAACATCGGTGATCCGGTTGCGCCAGCCCTGTGGTTCTTGCAACAACAACACCTCACGCCCGTCGTCGCTGGCCAGATGAACACTGCTGATGAGCGGACGCAGCGCCAGCAAGGGCATCAGCACCTGGTTTAACTTTTCAGGATCGTCGAGCTGAATCACGCCCTGCTGCAACCAGTCGCGCACCGTCATCACCATGCGGTCGGTCTGTTGGGCTAGGCCGTCCAGTTTGGTGGACATGCGTTCAGTCGCCTGCTGTTGCGACGCCTGAGCCTGCGCCAGCGCCTGCGGTTTGGCGTCAAACTGGTAAAGGGCCACCGTCAAAAGAGCCAACAAGGACACACCCACAGCCGGCACGACCCAGCTTAGGCGGCGCAATGTTTGACGGATCCTTGCGTTACTGCGTTGCAAATCAGCTGCGTTGGAATCTGTGGGAGACGTACTGATGTCGTTCATGGTGTTTGACCCAGCGAAGCTGCATGTTTGAGGTTGCGGGTAGAGCTTTCTTTTACCCAGGGCAAAACTGACGAACTGGCTGACGTGATTGACCCTAACCAGTGATCACCTTGAGCGTAGCCGCTTTGTGCGCCAGTTCGTCGTCAGAGTCAGCGTACCGCTGTGCGACCGCGTGAAATTGGTCCGCCAAAAGCACAAACGCATCAACAATGTCAGGATCAAAGTGGCTGCCCCTGCCCTCAACAATGATGCCCACGGCCTTGGCGTGTGGCATGCCTTCCTTGTAAACCCGGCGGCTGATCAGGGCGTCATACACATCAGCCACTGCCATCAAACGCGCCGAAATCGGTATCGCGTCGCCCGCCAGCCCTTGCGGGTAGCCACTGCCATCCCATTTTTCCTGGTGGCCATAGGCGATTTCTTTGGCGTACTTCAAGAATTCCACCTCCAAACCCAGTTGGTCCTCGGCGTGCTGGATGGCATCACGCCCCAGGGCACAGTGGGTTTTCATGATGTCCATTTCATGCGGCTCGAACCGCCCGGGCTTGAGCAAAATGCGATCAGGGATACCCACCTTGCCAATGTCATGCAAAGGGGCCGATTTAAAAAGCATGTCAATCGTGCGCTCATCAAGAAACAACTTGAAGCGTGGATGGTCCTTCAGGCGTTCCGCCAGGATCTTCAGGTAATGCTGGGTACGCCGGATGTGGTTGCCGGTGTCGTTGTCGCGGGTTTCGGCCAATGAAGCCATGGCCAGAATGGTCACATCCTGAATGGCCGCCAGTTCGCGACCCCGGCGGGTCACTTCAGCTTCAAGGTAAGCGTTCTGATCCTTCAGGAAATCGGCCGCTGCCTTGTTTTGTAATTGGGTGGCCACCCGGGCCAGCACAATCGGTGGGTTGACCGGTTTGGTGATGAAGTCTGCCGCCCCCAGCTCCAGGCCCTTTTTTTCGTCTTCGGTGCCAATCATGGCGGTAAGAAAGATCACCGGGATATCGCGCGTGGCGGCGTCATCCTTGAGGATTTTGCAGACCTCGTAGCCTGACAGGCCAGGCATCATGATGTCGAGCAAAATCAGGTCGGGCGGGCTGTCGCCGCGTACGATGCTGAGCGCCTTCTCGCCATGGTTGGCCACTTTCACCTTGTAAAGGTCTTTCAGCAGACCGGCCATCAGCGACAGGTTGTCTGGCGTATCGTCGACGACCAGGATGACCGGTTTGCGGGTGAAGTCAAGACTCAGGCTCATGGGATTTCCTCAATGGATCAGTAGCATCCAGCGGACGATTGAACAGGGCAGAGTGGGCTTGATTGTCTCCGAATTGAAGCCGGGGTGAGATTGCTCCACGCTGAAGTTGGTGAGTTTCCGCCCGGCCAGGTTGAAAAATTTCTATCAATTCTGCCATCAAGCCCTTTGCCTTCAATGACTGATCGCTATCAAAATTACAAACATAGACATCCAGCGTGACGGCGCGTTGCTCGGGCCAGGTGTGCACACACAGGTGTGACTCCGCCAGCAACACCGTTGCCGTGACGCCGCCCGGGCCGTGCGCCGTGTCAGGAAAGGTGTGAAACAACTGGGCAACCGATTGGAGACCATGCCTGGACACTGCCTCAGCACAGCGCAAGCCCAATGCCGAAGCATCCACCAGCCAGTGTGCGTCACAGGCACATTGGTGCAAATCGGCGGTGAGATGGATGCCTTGCATGGTTCGCAAGGTCAGTTAACGCTGCGCCGTGGATACGTTGCCAAACGCAGTCTGCGCCTGGCGTGGCAGACAGCGCCAGTAGGCTGGGCTGGCGTCTACTGTGCCACCCAATGCAGCGGCGGCCTGCCAGCCCCAGCGTGGCTGGTATAGAAACGCCCGCGCCAAAGCAATCAAATCGGCGTCCCCCGCCTGCAAAATATCCTGCGCTTGCTGCGGCTCGGTGATCAGGCCCACCGTGGTGGTCACCATGCCCGAGCTGGCCCGGATGGCTCGGGCCAAAGGAACCTGGTAACCCGCGCCGAGCGCTATTTTTTGCAGCGGAGATACGCCACCGGATGACACATGGATGAAGTCGCAGCCTTGTGACTTGAGTTGTTGACAAAGAACCTCGCTTTGCGCCAGATCCCATGCGCCTTCTACCCAATCACCGGCCGACAGGCGCACACCCAGCACACCTTCGAATTCGGCGCGTACCGCAGCGAACACTTCCAGCACGAAACGCATTCGATTCTCCAGAGTCCCGCCATAAGCGTCGTGGCGCTGGTTGGCCAGCGGCGACAAAAACTGGTGCAGCAGATAGCCGTGCGCACAGTGCAACTCGACGGCGTCAACCCCAATACGCTGGGCTCGCCGTGCGGCGGCCACAAACGCATCGCGCACGCGCTCCATGTCAGCCAGTGCCATGGCTTGGGGGGGCGTTTCATTGGGCAAGTGGGGCAAGGCCGATGGCCCGACGGTTGGCCAGCCACCTTCTTGTGGCGACAAAAGGCGCCCGCCATTCCAGGGTGTGGCACTTGACGCCTTGCGACCGGCATGGGCCAATTGCAGGCACACAGCAGTGGCAGGCGCCAGCGCACGCGCACGGTGCAGGTGTCCGGCAAGCGCCGCTTCGGTTGTGTTGTCCCACAGGCCCAGACATTGCGGGGTAATACGGCCTTCAGGCAGCACCGCAGTAGCCTCGATGGTGACCATACCGGCACCGCCATTAAGCAGGTTGCCCCAGTGCATCAGATGCCAGTCGGTCGCACAGCCATTGTTTGCCTGATACTGGCACATCGGTGCCACCACAATGCGGTTGGGCAGCGTCACACCGCCTCGGGGCGATGGCAGGTGCAGGGGCGAGAACAGCAGGCTCATGGTGCGACAGGTCGGACTGAGGTGGGTGCAAAGCATAGCCGATGCCGCTTGGTTGACCCCACAAACGAAAAAGCCCACGCCAATGGGCATGGGCTCGTCAAGATGCGCAGTCGATGATTATTTGGCAACCACACGCACCATTTCCAGGCACTTGTTGGAGTAACCCCACTCGTTGTCATACCATGAAACCAACTTGACAAAGGTGCCGTCCAGCGCAATGCTGGCGTCGGCATCAAACACGCTGGTGCGGGTTTCGCCACGGAAATCGGTGGCCACCACCTTTTCGTCGGTGTAACCCAGCACACCCTTCATGGCACCTTCGGACTGGGCCTTGATTTCAGCGCAAATTTCGGCCATGGTGGCAGCGGTATTGAGCTCACAGGTCAAATCCACCACCGAAACGTCGCTGGTCGGCACACGGAAAGACATGCCGGTGAGCTTTTTGTTGAGCGAAGGAATCACCACGCCCACGGCCTTGGCTGCGCCGGTGCTGCTGGGGATGATGTTCTCCAGAATGCCGCGGCCACCGCGCCAGTCTTTGTTACTGGGGCCATCCACCGTTTTTTGCGTGGCAGTCGCAGCGTGCACCGTGGTCATCAGGCCGCGCTTGATGCCGAACTTGTCATGAATCACCTTAGCCAGCGGTGCCAGGCAGTTGGTGGTGCATGATGCGTTGCTAATGATCGCCTGGCCAGCGTAGGTGCTGTCGTTCACACCAAATACAAACATCGGGGTGTCGTCCTTGGACGGGGCCGAGAAAATGACCTTCTTGGCACCGGCAGCCAGATGTTTTTCACCGCCAGCCTTGTCCAGGAAAATGCCGGTTGACTCAATCACGATGTCTGCACCGACTTCGTTCCACTTCAGGTTGGTGGGGTCTTTTTCTTGCGTCAGGCGGATGTTCTTGCCGTTGACGGTGAGTGTGTTGCCTTCGACCGACACTTCGCCCTTGAAGCGCCCATGAACCGAGTCGTACTGCAACATATAAGCGAGGTAATTGGGCTCGAGCAGGTCGTTGATTGCAACAACTTCGATGTCGGGAAAACTCTGTAGTGCCGAGCGCAATACGTTGCGGCCGATGCGGCCAAAGCCATTGATACCAATTTTGATCGTCATACTTTTCTCCAGAAGTTAAACAAAAAAACACACTCGTTAAGACCGCTGGACTGTCAACTTCCTGCGGTAGGTCGGCTGGCGCTGAGGGTGGGCAATACCGTTCAATCCTGACATTTTACTTGCAGGCTCGATGGATGATTTTGCGACGGATCAAGAACCAGGGAATTGATTTGTTCTGCAGCAGACCGGGTGACCCGTGGCCAGGTGGTCAAGTGGTCTGCGTCCAGGCGGGGTCTGGCTTCCAATGGGCCACCCACTGCGGCAAATCAGCGGCCGGCATGGGGCGGGCAATACCGTATCCCTGGGCCAGGTGGCACCCCAGTCTGAGCAACTGTACGCCATGTTCCACCGTCTCCACGCCCTCCGCAATGACTGTTCGCTGAAACGCCTTGGCCAATCCGATGACACCCTCCAGGATCGCCAGGTCGTCCGGGTTGACCAGCATGTCCCGCACAAAGCTCTGGTCCATTTTGAGGGTACTCACCGGTAAACGTTTCAGGTAAGTCAACGACGAGTAACCGGTGCCAAAGTCATCCAGCGCAAACTCAACACCCATTTCTGAACACTGCTTGATGACCTGTGAAACCCCGGCAATGTCTTCAAGTGCACTGGTTTCCAGCACTTCCAGTTCCAGGCTGCTGGCTTTCACCTGGGGGTGACGGGCCAGGATGCTGCCCAAACGGGCCGCAAAGTCCAGCTGCTGCAATTGCCTGGCACCCACATTGACGCTGACACACACGTCGAAACCCTGCCCATGCCAGGCTTCAATTTGGAGCAATGCGGCTTCAATCACCCACTCACCCACGTCGATCGCCAGTGGATGATCCTCAATCGTAGGGAGAAAGGAGCCTGGCATCTGCAGCCCCAACATCGGATGTTGCCAACGCAGCAGCGCCTCGGCACCCATCACCTGTCCAGTCCGCATATTCACCTTGGGCTGGTAATGCAAAATCAGTTCGTGACTCGTCAGCGCCTGTCGAATACTCTTGAGGCTTTCGTGGTGGCTTCTCAAGCCGCTGTCTTGCGCGGTGTCAAACAAATGAAACCGGTTCTTGCCCGCCAGCTTGGCCTGGTACATGGCCTGATCGGCCTGGCGTAACAATTGCTCGGCATCAATGTCCAGCCCCTGCGGATAAAAAGTGACCCCAAGACTGGCTGACACCTTGAGGCTCACATTCAGCAGTTGAACCGGTTGAGCCGCCGCCTCCAGCAAACGATTGAGCAAGGGAATACTCGAGGCCGTGTTGTCCATATCCACCAACACAGCGACAAACTCATCCCCGCCGATGCGGGCCAGGGTGTCGCCATCACGCAATGTCAGCTTCATGCGCCGTGCCACGGTCATCAGCAGCAGGTCACCTGCCTCATGACCATGGCTGTCATTGATCACCTTGAAACCGTCAAGGTCGAGAAAAATCACGGCCAGTTGCTGGCCACGCCGTTGCGCCTGATTCATGCCCTGGCGCAAACGGTCAGCCAGCAGGACCCGGTTCGGCAGTCCGGTCAGCACATCGTAGTGGGCGATATGGTCAAGCTCCCGCTGGTGCTCTTTCATCGCCGTGATGTCAGAAAACAGCGCCACGTAGTTTTGCGGTTGCCCCTGCGCGTTGAGCACGGTGGAAATGGCCAGCATTTCTGCATACACCTCGCCGCTCCTGCGCCGGTTCCAGATCTCGCCATACCAGTGACCTTTGGTGGCAAGCTGTTCCCACATCAGCTGATAAAACTCCTTGTTCTGGTGGCCAGAACTCAGAATACGGGTATGTTTACCAATCACCTCGTCGCGTGTGTACCCGGTGATGCGGGTGAACGCGTCGTTGACGTCCACAATCGTCCCATCCAGCTCGGTGATCGAGATACCCTCACGCGCACTGGAAAAAACGCCAGCCGCCAGTTGCAGTTTGGCCTCTGAGGGTTTTCGTTCACTGATATCGGTCTTGACTGCCACATAATGCGTGACAACACCAGTTGCATCCTTGACCGGTGCGATCTGGCAATCTTCCCAGTAGATTTCACCGGATTTACGCCGGTTGATCAGCTCACCCTTCCAGACGCCACCGGCGGTCACCTGAGCCCAGAGCTGCAGGTACACCTCGGCAGGGGTCAGCCCGGACTGCAGCAGACGCGGGTTTTTCCCAATCACGTCGTTTGCGCTGTAGCCTGTGACAAAGGTGAAATGCGGGTTGACGTACTCGATCCTCGCCTCAAGGTCTGTGATCACCACCGACGCGGCACTTTGCTCGATGGCCACGGTAAGCCGCTGCAGGCTGGCCTGGGTTTGCATGTGCCTGGCAACTTCGGCCATCAATTGATCACGCTGGGTCACGACCTGACGACGCAATTGTTCCCGCTCAATCAGATTGCGAATGCGCTGGCGCGCTGTTTCCACCTGAATAGGCTTGGTGAGGTAATCCGCAGCACCCAATTCAAGACCCTGGATCTCCGCATCCAGCTCATGTAATGCCGTGACAAATACCACCGGTATATCGCGCAGCGTGGTCTCGGCCTTGAGTCGGCGACAGGTTTCAAACCCGTCCATGCCCGGCATCATGATGTCCAGCAGAATCAGGTCGGGGGGGGTTTGAAGCGCCAGTTGTATGCCCATCGGTCCGGAGGTTGCCAACTGCAGGTCAAACTCGGACTTCAACGCGGCACCCAGGGTCAACAGGTTGACCGGGGTATCGTCAATGGCCAGTACCTTGGGCTTGGGGGCTTTCATGATGGATCAGCTTATCAGACTTCGGGCCGGGTCGGCACGACCTGAAGCAAAGCCAGCGCATCTTCGAAACGCAATTCCTTTACCAAAGGCGCCACTTCATTGAGCGCATCTGCCAGGGGCGACTGCCCTGCCGCCAGCTGAAGCGCCTCAAACTGCTCGATTGCATCAAATTTATGCAGCGCCAGGAGGTTTCGGGTATGGTTTAGCAGGACGTGCAATCGGGATGCGTCCGGTACGCCCATCTCGCGTGGCAATCCAGGCTCACAAATGGGCCGGGGTGGCACTGGAATCAGCCATTTCGCCAGTGCCAACCTAAGCGCTTCAAGTGCGACAGGTTTGGTCAGGAAATCATCCATGCCCACCACAAGGCAATGCAGGCGGTCATCTTCAAACGCGTCGGCGGTCAGCGCGATCACGGGAATCCGCTTGCGGCCACTGAGCTGTTCGTGTCGGCGAATCTCCAATGTTGCGGTGTAGCCGTCCATCACAGGCATGTGCAAATCCATCAGCACAAGGTCGGGCAGGGGCACCCGTGTCAACACCTCCAGCGCCTTTTGCCCATCCCCCACCACTTGAACGGTCAAACCCATAGTTGCCAGCAAACCTTCAATGACCAGGCAATTCACCGGATTGTCTTCAACGACCAGAACGGATCCGCTGAATTGCTGGGGGGCGCTTGGGGTGGGGATCACATCGATATTTTTGTCCCCAGAATCCGCCTCAGGTGCCACCTCAACCCAAATGCGAAACCAGAATCTGGCACCTTGGCCCGGCTCACTTTTGACGCCGACTTTGCCGCCAAACAGGCTTGCCAACCGGCTGACGATCGACAAACCCAGGCCGGAGCCACCATACTCGCGGGTCGTGGAACTGTCTGCCTGAGAAAATGCCTCAAAAAGTAGCGCCTGTTTGTCAAGCGAAATCCCCACACCGGTATCCGTCACCGAAAACTCGAGTTCTGCACGAAGTCCGATCCGATTGACTTCTTCGGCAGTGATACAGATGTGGCCTTTTGGGGTGAACTTGACCGCATTGGCTGTCAGATTCGAGAGCATTTGTCGCAGGCGATAGGCATCCGTCAGGTACAGCGCGCCCGGCTCCCCAAGCCACTGATGCTCAAGATGCAGCCCCTTGTTTCTGGAAGCACCCACAAACAGCGCCGATATATCCTGCAATAACTCGGCAGGCGACACACGGACAAATTCCAGCTCCATACGACCTGCCTCGATCTTGGACAGATCAAGAATGTCATTTAGCAAGGTCAACAACGATTGCCCGGAACTGAGCACCGTTTTCGCATACTCCTGACGGTCCCGCTCACTCAAACCGGTTTGGTTGAGCAGTTGCGCCATGCCCAGAATGCCGTTCATCGGCGTGCGTATTTCATGTGACATCGTGGCCAGAAATCGGCTCTTGGCTACATTGGCTGCTTGCGCCTCCTCGGTGGCGCGGACCAGATCTGTGATGTCAATACGGTAACCAACCGAGCTGCCGTCAGGCAACTTTCGTTCGATGACACGCATCACCCGGCCATCTGACAGGCGTTGAACTGTCGAATGATCCGCCATCCGGTGTAAGGTCATGCGTTGGGCAACCCATGACTCGACCCGACCTACCGCCTCAGGGTACTGCCCACGCTGGGCACCGGCGCGCACAATATCTTCAAAGCGCGCGCCGGGTGTGATGACATCAGAGACCGCAGCATACAGCCTGCGGTATTTCTCATTGCAATACAACAGGCGGTCATCGGCGTTAAAAATCACAAACGCCTCATCAATGGAGTCGATGGCGCCACGCAGCAGTTGCATGTTCTGCATGGCCTGGGCCTGCGCACGATGACGATCGGTGATGTCGCTGAAGGTATTGACAAACCCACCGCCCGGCATCGGTGCCGAGCGGATGTCAAGCACTGTCCCGTCGGGGCGGGTCCGCTCGAACTGGAGTGCCACGCCTTGCTTGATTTGAGAAAGCCTGTCGGCCAGGACTTCACGATGCTCCCCTGGTCCAAACTCACCCTGTGCAATCTGAAATTCCAGAATACTGCTGAAACGGGTCGGACTTTGGTTGAACAACTGGTCTGGCAGGCACAGGACACTTTGGTAAAGGCCATTCCTTGCGACAAGATTCAAGTCTTTGTCAAATGCGCACAGAGCGACCGGAATACTCTCCAAAATGCCTTGCAGCAAGGTATTGGTACGCTGCAGGGCGGCTTCGGTAGCGCGGTGATAACTAATATCACGTTGATAGCGCAATATGTCGTATCTAATGGCCTTGAGTAGAATTTTGGCCTCAAATCCCTTGCATAAACAGTCCTGTGCACCGGAAACGATGGCGGCCTGGTCGAGCGAAGGATCGTCTGGCCCGGTGAGCACAATCACTGGTGCGTCCATCAGAGTGCGGCAGGCCGACAGCGTTTCCAGTCCACTTGAATCGGGCAGATCCAGATTAATCAACACGACGTCTGGCTGCGTCTGACCTTGCTCCACCATTGCACGGACTTGCGCCATGGCGTGCGCCACATGCAGCACGTAGAGCGCATCGGTGGCCTGAGACAATTGCAGGCCAATCGACTTCGAGGCATCCGGATCGCCATCGACCAGCACCACCACCGTGGCGGGTTGTGCTGATTGTGGGCGGCCGACGGCCGACCTCGCACGTTTGGGTGGCGTCGTCCGGGTCGACGACTTGGGGGCGGGGTCACGCGGCTTCGGATCAGGTTGGAGTCGCATAGGTTCAAACTTATCCGTCGGACCAACACCTGAGCGTGCGCAAGCTACTGCGAGCGGCGCCGCTCGGACCTGACCTGAACCACTGGCTCGGCCGCTGACGCCAGAGTTTCCACCGATGCAAGCTCTACACAATTGCGACCGGCCGCCTTGGCACGGTAAAGCGCAGCGTCAGCGGCAATGAACAAGGTTTCAATGGTCTGCCCGTGTTCAGGAAAACATGCCACACCAAAACTACAGGTCATACGAGGCAAGGCGGCAACGTCGGTCCATTCGATTTGTTCACATTGGCGTCGCAGCTTTTCAGCAAGATTCATCAGATCAACCACCGATGTGTCGGCGCACAACAGCAAAAACTCCTCTCCACCCCAGCGAAACAGGTAATCGGTGGCACGAATTTCGGCCTCAATGACCTTGGCAAGATGGCGCAGTACACGGTCACCCACAGCGTGACCAAATTCGTCGTTGACGCGTTTGAAATAGTCGAGATCAAAAAAACACAGCCCCAGCGGAATCTGCAGGCGCCGACACAGCTCGACTTGCCGTGCCAGCACCTTGTCACACTCACGACGGTTGAGCAGGCCGGTCAACGGATCATGCGAGGCCATATTCTGCAAGGTCAACTCGGTGGTCTTGCGATTGGTCACGTTCTGCACCATGCCCACCATGCGTGTTGGTTTGCCTGTTGCGCTGCGTTCACACACTCGCCCTCGGTCGGACACCCATAAATAGTGACCGTTGCGGTTGCGCAATCGGTATTCCGCAGTAAAGCGTTCCCGCTTGTCTGCCACATGCTCCTGCAGGATGCTTTGAACCCAATGCACATCCTCGGGGTGAATGTTGGCGCTCCAGGTTTCGAGCGTGGGTTTCATTTCGCCCGGACCATAACCCAGCATCCGTTCAAGTTGCGGGCTGAAAAATACCTCGTCGGTCTCCAGATTCCAGTCCCACAAGCCATCGGAGGCTTCAGTGAGGGCATAACGCAATTGGGTGTCTCGACTGTGCAGGTCATGCTCAATGGCCAGTCGCTGGCTGATGTTGCGGGCAATCGACAGAAAATACTCTTGACCGTCGTGAAAAAACGCCCGGGTATTGACCTCAACCGGCACTTCAGCACCCGTCTTGTGCCGGTGCTGACCGATGAAGACAAAACTCTCTGTGGCACGAATCGCCTGCGCAATGCTGACCCACTGATCCATCCCCATCACGTCCTTTTGCAAACTCAAAACCGAATGGTTAAGCACCTCGTCGCGCACCATACCCAGTTGCGTCAAGGCAGCAGCATTACATTCGAGGATATTGGAGCTTGCCGGATCAATCAGAAACACGCCATCAGGCAGATGGTCAAACAGCGCAGCACAAAGTGGCCCTGGCAACGGCGTCATGAAAATCCTTGCATGTGGCAGACCTCTTTTTGGATGGTGCGGTTAAAAACGACAGGACAGCACCCGATCTTGCCAGAGCCGCTTGAATTTTCCAAGTGGCACATCCGTCAGCGCTCACCTTTGCGGTAGGGTTTCATCAGCGCCTGCGGATAGCTGGCCTTGCGCGCTACAAGAATCAGCGCCACGATGGACAGCACATAAGGCAACATCAGATAAAGCTGGTAAGGCAAGGCGGCGTCACCTGACTGTTGCAGCCGAAGCTGCAAGGCATCAAAAAAAGCAAACAGCAGTGCGCCCAGCAGGGCTTTGCCGGGTCGCCAGGACGCAAACACCACCAGGGCCACACAAATCCAGCCACGGCCATTAACCATATTGAAGAAGAAGGCGTTAAAGGCCGACAGTGTCAGGAACGACCCCGCCACCCCCATCAGCGCAGAACCCATGACAATGGCACCGGTACGAACCCTCGCCACAGAGACGCCCTGGCCCTCGGCGGCCTGCGGATTTTCACCGACCATCCGCACCGCAAGACCCATCGGCGTTTTGAAAAGCACATAGGCGATCAGCGGCACCGCCAGCAGCGCCAGCAAGGTCATGGCGGTTTGTTGTGCCAGGATGGGCACAGGCACCCATCCCATCTCGGCAAAAGGTGTGATGGTGGGCGGTGTGGATACCTTGGGAAAACTGACCCGGTAACCGTAATAACTCAGCGCAGTGGCCAGCAAGGTGATGCCCAAGCCCGACACATGTTGTGACAGCGCCAGTGTCACCGTCAAGAAAGCATGCAACAGACCAAGCAACGCCCCGGTGCCCGCAGCCACCGCCACACCCAGCCACAAGGAGCCACCGCTGTAAACCGCCAGCCAGCCGGTGAAGGCACCCGCCACCATGATGCCCTCAATGCCAAGATTGAGCACTCCAGCACGCTCGCACAGCAACACCCCTAATGTGCCCAAAATCAATGGCGTGGCAATCCGCAGCACCGCGACCCAGAAGGCCGGGTTGATCAGGATGTCAAGGAGTTCCGTCATTTCCAGCGCACCCGGTACTGGGTCAGCAGTGTGGCCACCAGCACCGCGATCAAGGAGCTTGCCACAATTACATCGGCAATGTAGGTTGGCACACCGACCACGCGGCTCATGCTGTCGGCACCGACCAGCACACCCGCCACAAATACACTGCCCACGACCACACCCAACGGATGCAAACCGGCCAGCATGGCAATCACGATCCCGCTGTAACCATAACCTGGCGACATATCCAGGGTCAGATAACTGGTGCGCCCAGCCACCTCGATGGCACCGGCCAGCCCGGCCAGTCCGCCCGAAATCAGCGCCACCAGGACCACGGTACGTGTCACCGGCACACCCGCAAAGGCAGCAGCTCGGGCATTCGCGCCCACGGCGCGGATATCAAAACCCACAACGGTGTATTTCATCAGCACCCAAACGCCAACAGACAAGGTCACAGCCCAGAGCAAGCCGGTATGGACCCGGGTTTGTGCGACCAGTTTGGCGAGCTCCAGATCGGGCAACAGCGCCACACTTTGTGGCCAGCCCATGGCCGTCGGGTCTTTCATCGGACCATCGAGCATCAAGGACACACCCAGCAGCACAATAAAATTCAACAACAGGGTGGTCACGACCTCATCCACACCCAACCTTGTCTTTAGCAGTGCCGGACCGAGCAAAATCGCGGCACCAGCCAAAGCGGCCGCCAGCATCATCAACAGGAACAACAGCGCCGGTGGCAACTCAAAACCTGTGCCGCCATGCAAGCCACCGACGGCCACTGCGGCCAGCGCGCCAACATACAACTGCCCTTCAGCACCAATATTGAAGAGCCGCGCCTTGAACGCCACTGCGGCCGCAAGCCCAGTAAGAATGAGCGGAATCGCGCGGGTGAGCGTTTCAGACCAGGCAAACACCGAGCCAAAACCGCCTTGCAGCAGCAACGCATAGGTTTGCCCCACGGGTGCACCCGCCCACAGAACCAGCAGTGCGCTGATCAGCAGGGTGAAAAGTACAGCACCCAGCGGCGCCAAAACCATGGCCACCGGCGAGCTTTGTCTGCGTTTTTCCAGTTTCATGCGTGGCCTTGCACCCCGGCCATCGCCAGACCAATGGCTTCTCGGCTCCAGTCCAGTGCGGGTTTCGCCTCAGTCATGGCACCTGAGTGCATCACTGCCACCCGGTCACCCAGGGTCAACACCTCGTCAAGATCGTCCGAAATCAGCAACACGGCCGCGCCAGCATCGCGTGCAGCAATCAGCTGAGCCTGCACGTACGCCACCGCACCAATGTCCAGACCCCAGGTGGGCTGGTGTGCAATGATCAGGCATGGCACAGAGGTGCTGTTTTTTGACTCATTATGTGTAGCATCTTTTTCAGGCTGCATAAGCGCCCGACCCAGAATTAGCTTCTGCATATTGCCACCCGAAAGGGACCTTGCCGCCACCTGCAGGCCGCCGCCGCGCACATCAAACGACGCCATCAGTTGCTTGGCATAAGCGCTCGCCTGGGTACGCCGCACCCAGCCCCAACGCGAAAACTCCGGGCTGCGAAGACGCTCTGACACGGCGTTTTCCCATACCGGCAAATCGCCCACCACACCCACCGCATGCCGATCCTCGGGTATGCGTGCCACCCCAAGGGCCACCAACTCGGCGGGACACTTTGCAAGACCTTGCCCCAGAAGCGTCACCTCACCATGGCTGGCCGCACGGGTGCCGCAAAGTAGTTCTGCGAGTGCCACCTGACCATTGCCCGATACGCCGGCAACCGCCACGATCTCGCCCGCATTCAAACTCAAACTGACTCGGTCCAGTCGCTCCCGCCCGTCTGCAGTGCTGACCTGGTCAAGTACACAGACGGGTTTGCCAACACCTTTGGCAGGTCGGCGCTCGGGTGGGTCAATCGTGTGCCCCACCATCCATTGCGCCAACTGGGCTTGTGTTGTGCCTGTGGAGGGTGCCTCGGCCACCAACTTGCCACCGCGCAAGACTGCCACCCGGTGGGAAACCCGTAGGACTTCACCCAGTTTGTGGCTTATAAAAATGATCGACAGCCCTTGCGCCACCATCAGTGACAGCACCTCAAACAGGCTCTCAGACTCTTGCGGTGTCAGCACCGCCGTTGGTTCGTCCAGAATCAGGATGCGCGCACCGCGGTACAGCGCCTTGAGAATCTCGACACGCTGGCGCTCACCCACCGACAGGTTGCCCACTTTGGCCTTTGGATCCACAGTCAAGCCAAACTCCAGCGCCACCGCCTTGAGCTTGTCGATGGCCTCGCGGTGACGGGTAAACGGTTGCCATAGCGACTCGCTGCCCATCATCACGTTATCGAGCACACTCAAGTTATCGGCCAGCGTGAAATGCTGGTGCACCATGCCAATACCCGCTGCCAGAGCAGCTTTGGGGTCACCCGCGGGCAGCGGCTTGCCAAACGCATGGATGTCGCCGCTGTCGGCGGTGTAATGGCCAAACAGGATCGACACCAGAGTCGACTTGCCAGCGCCGTTTTCGCCCAGCAGCGCCAAGATTTCGCCATGCCCCAGTTCCAGAGAAATGGCATCGTTGGCCACCAATGCGCCAAAGCGCTTGGTGATGCCATTGAGGGTCAGGACAGTCTGGGACAAACGGTCTGCTTACTTGGCGGTCGACTTGGGTTGACCGTCGTCCACCTTGACGGTGAACTTGCCTGCCACGATGTCCGCCTCTTTGGCCTTGACCTTGGCGACGATGTCAGCCGGCACTTTTTTGTCAAAGGTGCCCAACGGGGCTAGTGACGAGCCCTTGTACTTCATCATCGAGTACTGGCCATAGTCCTCAGCGGTGAATTTACCTTCTTTTGCCAGCTTGATGGCGCGATCGGCCGACGGCTCAAAATGCCACAGCGCGGAGGCCACCACGGTGTCAGGGTACTGCGCCTGGGTGTTGATCACATTGCCAATGGCGAGTTTGCCTTTTTCTTTGGCGGCATCACTCACCCCAAACCGCTCTGCATACATCACGTCGGCACCCTTGTCGATCATGGCAAAGGCAGCCTCCTTGGCCTTGGGTGGGTCAAACCAGCTGTTGATGAAGCTCACGCTAAAACTCACCTTGGGGTTGGTCTCTTTGGCTCCAGCCATAAAGGCGTTCATCAAACGGTTGACTTCGGGGATCGGAAAACCGCCGACCATGCCGATCTTGTTGCTTTTGGTCATGGCACCTGCCACCATGCCGGAGAGGTAAGCGGGCTCCTGGATGTAGTTGTCGAACACGCTGAAGTTGGGTGCGGCGGGCTTGCCGCTGGAGCCCATCAGGAACGACACCTTGGGGAAATCTTTGGCCACCTTGCGCGCGGCGGCTTCCACCGCAAAGGCTTCACCGACGATGAGCTGATTGCCACCCGTGGCGTATTCACGCATGACGCGTTCGTAGTCGGCGTTGCTGACATTCTCAGACGCTTTGTATTCAATCTCGCCGCGCGCTTCTGCCGCTTTGAGCGCCTGGTGCAGACGGCCGGCCCATTGCTGCTCAAAAGGCACGGTGTAAATGCCGGCGACCTTGAGTTTGGCTTGCGCCATGGTTAATCCGGGCGTCAACGCAACCAGGGATGCGGCCAACACAATGGCCTGGCGACGGGTGAACGGTTTCAAACTCATGGTTTCTCCTGTTAAAAAATACTATAAATTAAGTAGCTTTAATCGCCCGTAGTATTTGGGCTAAAGGTCAATTATTCATAAAGCACTTTATGTGCCAGCACGCTCCAACATGGCATGTAACAACACGTTGCATCCAGCGGCGATGTGCTCAGGCGTCGCGGATTCAATTTCGTTGTGGCTGATGCCGTTGAGGCATGGGATAAAAATCATACCGGTCGGCGCCAGTTTGGCCATGTAAACCGCATCGTGCCCTGCGCCAGACACCACCGGCATGTTGGAGTAACCCAACATGGCAGCTGCACGCGCCACCGCACCTTTGCAATCCTCATGGAAAACCTGCGCCGGGTAGCTGGAAACCAGGTCAATCTGGATGCTTAGGCCCGTTGTGGTGCTCAGGCTGGCGGCAAAGGCTTTCACCTCATCGGCCATCTGATCGACCAGTGCGTCGGTGGCATTACGCAGGTCAATACTGAATTTGACCCGCCCCGGAATCACGTTGCGGCTGTTGGGAAACACTTGAACCATGCCCACGGTGCCACGCCCGTGCGGTGCATGGCGCAGGGCAGTGGCCACCACTTCCTGCATGATGTGGGTAGCGACCTGCATGGCATCCTTGCGCAGCGCCATCGGGGTCGGACCCGCATGGGCTTCCATGCCGGTGACGGTGCAGTCAAACCAGCGAATGCCCAGCACACCCTGCACCACACCGATGGTGACATCGTTGTCTTCCAGCACCGGCCCCTGCTCGATATGGGTCTCGAAAAACGCGCCGATCGGATGGTCGCCGGGCTCCTGATCACCGATGTAGCCGATACGTTTGAGTTCGTCACCCACCGATTTGCCGTCGATATCTTTGGCCGCGTAGGCGTGCTCCAGCGTGAACGCCTTTGCAAACACGCCCGAGCCCATCATCACCGGCACAAAGCGAGAGCCTTCCTCGTTGGTCCAGAAGCTGACCTCAACCGGGGCTTCGGTTTCGATGTTGTGGTCGTTGAGGGTGCGCATGACTTCCAGGCCGGCCAGCACGCCGTAGTTGCCGTCAAACTTGCCACCGGTGGGTTGGGTGTCGACGTGGCTGCCGGTGACGATGGGTGGCAAGGCGTTGTTTCTGCCGGCGCGGCGCATGAAGCCGTTGCCGATCTTGTCGATGGTCACTGTCAGGCCGGCTTCTCGTGCCCACCTGGTGACCAGGTCACGGCCTTGTTTGTCGAAGTCGGTAAGGGTCAGGCGGCACACGCCGCCTTTGGGGGTTGCGCCGATCTGGGCGAGTTCCATGAGGCTGTCCCACAGGCGTTGGCCGTTGATGCGCAGGGTGCTGAGGTCAGTTTTTGTTGCATTGGTCATTTTGGGCTCCTGCAAGTCAGGTTTTGATGTGGGCCGGTTACTCGCCGGGATGGGGAATGCCGGGGGGCCACATACTGGGGTACCAGAAATCGGACCCCCGGCATTCCCCACCCCGGCAGAAGCGATAACGGAGTTTTTCGAATGAATGCAAAACCCCGACGGATCAGTTTGGGCAAATTGGCTGTTTTCTTGCGCACCAACCCATTCTCAAGGCTGGACAGGCAATGGCTGGGGGCCGATTTCTGGTACCCCAGTATGAGGCCCCTTGCCATTGCCTGCCCAGCCAGGACACGACCTGAGCACAAAGGAAACTGGCACCCGGTATTCATCAACCCAGACCCACAGCGATGAGACTCAGGTACATATGGCATCAAACCACATCAGCGGGTTTGACTTTGCGCGGCCGTCCACCAAGGTGACCATTGGCACGGGCGGCCAAAGCCTTGGCCTCAGAGTTTGCCTTGCCGCCGCTTTGACCCATACGTGCGGCTATCCATTGTCGCGTGCCCAAAAAGCCTTCCAGCAAACCGGGAATGTACAGATCAGCATCTAGCTTCGGAAAGTGCACGCCCAGTCCAGTCGGACTGATCTGGGGATCCACCAAGTCCGCAGGGCGTGCGTGCTCTAAGCCCTGGGCATCGCGCGGCGCGAACGACACATCCAAACCCGAGCTTAGCGAGATCACTATGCGTGCAATGCGGCGGTCATAACGTACTGCCACGGCAGAGGGAAACGTGGCGCGACGGGCGACACCGCGCTGGTTGGCGGCTTCGAATTCAGCATCAGTCAGTGCGTCCATGCATCATTCTCCAGGTTTGGCACAGCAGGGTAATGTTGTCTTGCAGCGCATAGATGATCCGTGTCAGTTCTTGTCGGGCAAAACCATGGTTTTCACGCAGTGTTGGCGGCCCGTCCGGACAGATCAACTTGAACACTGCTTCGCAGCCATTGCCAAGCACATGAACGTGTGCGGGGCGGTGGTCGCTGGGGTAGATCACCACCCGCAGCCTAAAGACCGTCAAAACAGTCGGCATTTTTACACAAACCTAATCGCTTGGGTTATTTGCTCTTACTCATCTCGCCACCGCCCCAACCGCCAGCACATCCGCGCGCAGCTTGCTCGCCGTGAAATTGGCGTTGAACGCTGGCCGCTTGATGTAGCGCCCAGCACCCGCCTCAGCGCGCAAGTCGCCTTGTACAAACACCAGTTTGCCCTGGCTCAGCGTGTGGCTGGGAATGCCACGCACGGTGCGGCCTTCAAACACGTTGAAATCGCCCTTGCTGAACTGGGTTTTGGCCGACAAGGTTTTTGTACCGGCCGGGTCCCACACCACCAGATCGGCATCGGCACCCACGGCCACGCAGCCTTTTTGCGGGTATAGGTTAAACAGTTTGGCGCTGTTGGCCGAGGTGACGGCAACAAATTCTGACGGGGTCAGGCGGCCGGTGTTGACACCTTCGTCCCACACCACAAGCATGCGTTCCTCCACACCGCCGCAACCATTGGGAATTTTGGCAAAGTTGTCGATGCCAGCGGCTTTTTGTGTGGCGCAAAAAGTGCAATGGTCGGTGGCGGTGGTGTGCAGATTGCCGCTTTGCAGACCGCGCCACAGCGCTTCCTGATGCGCTTTCGGACGGAACGGTGGACTCATCACATGTCCGGCGGCACGGGTGAAATCGGGGTCGCGGTATGCGCTGTCGTCCACCGCCAAGTGGCCCGCCAGCACCTCACCATAAACACGCTGGCCACGGGCGCGGGCACGCGCAATCGCGTCAGCGGCTTCCATGCACGACACATGCACGATGTAGATCGGCACATTGAGCACATCGGCAATCGCAATGGCGCGGTTGGCGGCTTCGCCTTCGACCACTGGCGGGCGCGACAGCGGGTGGCCCTCAGGCCCGGTAATGCCCCGGTCCAGCATCTGCTGTTGCAGCAAAAACACCAGTTCGCCGTTCTCCGCGTGCACCGTGGGCATCGCGCCCAACTCCAAAGCGCGGCTAAAGCTGTTGACCAGCGTTTCGTCGTCGCACATGATGGCGTTTTTGTAGGCCATGAAGTGCTTGAAGCTGTTGATGCCCTCCTGCTGCACAAGCAGGCCCATGTCGTGCTTGACCTCGTCGCTCCACCAGGTGATGGCCATATGAAAACCGTAGTCGGCGGCAGATTTTTCAGCCCAACCGCGCCAGGTCTGGTACGCCTCCATCAGCGACTGCTTTGGGCTGGGGATGACGAAGTCAATGATGCTGGTGGTGCCGCCGGCCAGTCCGGCGGCCGTGCCGGTAAAAAAGTCGTCCATCGTCACCGTGCCCATGAACGGCAGTTGCATGTGGGTATGGGGGTCGATTCCGCCCGGCATCACATACTGGCCACCGGCATCCACCATCTGCGCTCCAGCGGGGGCATGGAGGTCGAGGCCAACGGCGATGATCTTACCGTCTTGTGTCAGCACATCGGCTTGGAAGGCATGGTCGGCGTTGACCACGGTGCCACCGCGAATCAGTATAGAAGACATAAGTTACTCCTTGAAAGATAGCCTAAAACACTTTACCTACAAGCGCTTGAGGCGAAATTAGCATAACAATGGTTACCAAAATGCGGGCCGCCTGAATGGGTGTTTGCATTATGACGATACCAGCGCTCGACCATTTTCAGCGGAACCTCCATCAAAACGCCAACACAGGCAACGATGATGTTGTTGGACAAACAAGCCAATGGTTACTATCATTGGTAACTACCATGTAAGGGGAGCTTGATGAACACCGCACGCCTTTTTCAATCTGGCCGCAGCCAGGCCGTTCGACTGCCCAAAGAATACCGCTTTGCTGGAACCGAAGTGATGGTGAAACATTTTGGCAATGGTGTATTACTGCTGCCCATCGATGACCCCTGGCAGACGCTCGCGGCAGGGCTGGATGCCTTTGAGCCCGGTTTTGTCTTGACACGTGAGCAGCCCGTCGAGCAGATACGCCCCGAGATCACTCCATGATCCTGCTTGACACCAACATTTGCATCTACATCATCAACGCCAAACCTCCAGCGGTTCTGGCGCGCTTTCAGCAGTTCCGCCTGGGCGACATTGGGCTGAGCAGCGTGGTGGCGGCCGAGTTGGCGTTTGGTGTGGCCAAAAGCGGCTCGACCCGCAACCGTCAAGCACTGGAAATGTTTTTGGCACCGCTGACAATTCTGCCTTTCGATGCTGCTGCCGTTTGGACCTATGGCGACTTGCGCGCTGATCTGGAACGCCGCGGCACCCCCATCGGATCCCTCGATACCCTGATTGCCGCGCACGCCCTCAGCCAGCACGCTCTGCTGGTGACCAATAACACACGCGAGTTTGCCAAGGTGCCTGGCTTGCAAACTGACAACTGGGTGATGCCTTAGGGGTGCAAATTTCCAGGGGGCGACTGTATTACGCAAGTTCATATAAAAAAAGTGTCCTCTAGCCCATTTTGAATAAGCGTCATCAGCCATAGCTGATCAAGCAAACTACGTTTGTTGCTTTCATCGCCGCATTGACAAGGTCGGTCGGAACATGGTTTGGGCGCTGTATCACGCCAAGCCGCACGCCGGATTGTTGGGGTGCGTGGTCCAGTCCGCGTGCTGAGCCACCACAACCTTGCCGGTGCGCAAATCGGTTTCACCCGGCACCAGGCTGCGCAGGGTGATGCACTCGGGCACCGGACACACCAGCGTGCACAGGTTGCAACCGACACACTCGGCTTCGTTGACCTCAAAGTGGCGTTTTCCGTCTTTCATCGCGGTAATGGCCTGGTGCGAGGTGTCTTCGCAGGCGATGTGGCAGCGCCCACACTGGATACAGCTGTCCTGGCGGATGACGGCCTTGCTGATGTGATTGAGGTTGAGGTTTTTCCAGTCAGTCACGGTGGGGACAGCCCGGCCCCTGAAGTCTTCAATCGACTTGAAGCCCATTTCATCCATGTAATTGGACAAACCGTCGGTCATCTCCTGAACAATTTTGAAGCCATACACCATCGCGGCAGTACACACCTGCACATTGCCCGCACCCAGGGCAATGAAGTCAAATGCGTCGGTCCAGGTACCCACGCCACCAATGCCTGAAATTGGCAAACCAGCCGTCTGTGGGTCACGGGCAATTTCCGCCACCATGTTCAGGGCAATCGGCTTGACAGCCGGGCCACAATAGCCGCCGTGCGAGCCACGCCCTCCGGTGTTGGGCGTCATCGCCAGACTGTAGGGATCAACACCCATGATGGCGTTGATGGTGTTGATCAGGCTTACTGCATCTGCACCGCCAGCTTTGGCGGCGCGCGCCGGCAAACGGATGTCCGTGATGTTGGGAGTCAGTTTGACGATCACCGGCAGTTTGCTGTAGCGCTTGCACCAGGCAGTCACCATCTGGATGTATTCGGGAACCTGCCCCACGGCTGCACCCATGCCGCGCTCACTCATGCCATGCGGGCAGCCAAAGTTGAGTTCCACGCCGTCGCAGCCCGTGTCCTCGACGCGCGGCAGGATGGTTTTCCAGGCATCTTCATGACACGGCACCATCAGTGACACCACCACTGCTCGGTCGGGCCACAGGCGTTTGACTTCGGTGATCTCTTTCAAGTTGAGCGCAAGATCCCGATCGGTGATGAGCTCGATATTGTTGAACCCCATGAGCCGCCGGTCAGGTGTGAGCAAGGCACCGTAGCGCGGACCGTTGACGTTCACAATCGGCGGGCCATCTTCACCCAGGGTCTTCCAGACCACACCGCCCCAGCCGGCCTCAAAGGCCCGGTTGACGTTGTAGGCTTTGTCGGTTGGCGGGGCTGAGGCCAGCCAGAACGGGTTGGGGCTGGAGATACCAACAAAGCGGGTTGTTAAATTGGCCATGGTGCAGATTCCGGTTTAGTGGTTCATCAGGTGGGTGTGAATGGCATGCGCCGAAAGTTTGCCGTGCTGCACGGCCTCCACCGTCAGGTCCAATCCGCCAGCACGGCAGTCACCGCCGGCCCACATGCCCGGCTGGCTGGTGAGGCCAGATGCGTCGGTGGCGATGCGCCCACCGCGTAACTCAAAATCCGCTTGCGCCAGCAGCGGATTACCCAGCGTCTGACCAATCGCCTTGAGCACCATATCGGCCTCCAGCACCAGCGTTTCACCAGTTGGCAGCAGCTTGCCGTCCAGCATTTTCTGGCGCGCAAACCTGACACCGCCCACAAACTTCGGGTCAAAACTGTTGGGGATCAGTTCCACGGGTGCCAGCCAGTGATGCAGGACCACACCATTGGTTTGCGCCCATTCCTGCTCTGCTTTGGAGGCACCCATGTGTTGCGGCCCGCGCCGGTACACCATGTGCACCTCATGTGCGCCCAGCAGTCTGGACTGCACTGCGGCGTCCACCGCGGTCATGCCGCCACCAACCACCACCACTTGCCGCCCAATGGGCAGCGTGGAAAGGTCTTCACTTTGGCGCAATGTGGCAATAAAGTCGACCGCATCCTGCACGCCGTAAAGCGTCTCGCCGACGACGCCCAACTGGTGCGTATTGGGCAGACCCATGCCCAAAAACAGGGCGTCGAAGTCTTGTTGCAGTGCACGCAGTTGAGCCACTGTATTGAGCTTCCAGTTGTGCTGCATGGTTATTCCACCGATGCCCAGCAACCACTGCACCTCCGCTTGCGCAAAGTTATTGGAGGTTTTATAGCTGGCCAGACCATACTCGTTCAACCCGCCGGCCTTCGGTTTGGCATCAAACACAGTCACAGCGTGCCCCAGTCGCGCCAGCGTGTGCGCACAGGCCAAACCGGCCGGGCCGGCACCCACCACGGCCACTTTTTTGCCACTTGTACTGGCACGCTCAAACACCTGCGGACGCGCACTTTCCATTAACGCATCAACCGCATGGCGCTGCAGACGGCCAATTGCCACAGGTTTGCCCTCTTGTGTTTGGCGCACACACACCGCCTCACACAGGTTTTCGGTGGGGCAAACCCTGGCGCACATGCCCCCCAGCGGATTGGCCTCCAGGATGGACTTGGCCGATCCCCGCAGATTGCCTTGCGCAATGCGGCGTATGAAGGACGGGACGTCGATATGGGTCGGGCACGCAATAGCACAAGGCGCATCAAAACAATACAGGCAACGCTCGGCTTCAAGCACCGCCTGTGGTGAGGTAAAACGCGGGGCAGCGTCAGCAAACCGCTGGGCATAGT
>JAGOUM010000085.1 GCA_018061265.1 Rhodoferax sp.
AGCTGCTGGAAAAAGAAAAGCTGCCGCATCAGGTGCTCAACGCCAAGCAGCACGCCCGTGAGGCAGACATCGTTGCCCAGGCGGGTCGCTCCAAGATGATTACCATCGCGACCAACATGGCTGGGCGCGGCACCGATATTGTGCTTGGCGGCAATATCAGCAAGTCGATTGAGACGATCGAGCTTGACCCGGCGCTGGACGCAGCTCAAAAGCAACAACAGATTGAGGCAATGCGAACCCAGTGGACCAAAGACCATGAGTTGGTGACGGGTCTGGGGGGGTTGCGGATCATCGCAACCGAGCGGCACGAGTCACGCCGAATCGACAATCAGCTGCGTGGCCGTTCCGGGCGGCAGGGTGATCCAGGCTCATCACGGTTTTATCTGAGTCTGGATGACTCCCTGATGCGCATTTTTGCCGGTGACCGGGTTAAAGCCATCATGGATCGCCTGAAGATGCCCGAAGGTGAGGCCATCGAGGCCGGCATCGTGACCCGCTCGATCGAAAGTGCCCAACGTAAAGTGGAGGCGCGCAACTTCGACATGCGCAAACAGCTTCTTGAATACGATGATGTGGCCAACGATCAACGCAAAGTCATATACCAGCAGCGCAACGAGATTCTGGACGCCTCAGACCTGTCCGCACAGATTCAGGGCTTGCGAGAGGGGTGTTTTGAGGACATCGTGCGTCAGCATGTGCCAGTGGAGTCGGTCGAAGAACAATGGAACCTGCCAGCTCTGGAGAAGGTGCTGCAGGACGAATGGCAGATCACCTTGCCCCTGCAGCACCAGGTCAACGCGGCCACTGCCATTGTTGACCAGGACTTGCTTGACACCGTGATCAAGCATGCCAATGAGATTTTTGCGGCCAAGGTGGCTTTGGTAGGCAATGAGAACTTCACCCAGTTTGAACGGATGGTGCTGTTGCAGAGTATCGACACCAATTGGCGTGATCACCTCAGCGCCCTGGATTACCTGCGCCAGGGCATTCACTTGCGTGGTTATGCACAAAAGCAGCCCAAGCAGGAGTACAAACGTGAAGCGTTTGAGCTTTTTGGCCAGATGCTCGATGCGGTCAAGAACGAAGTCACCAAAGTGTTGATGACTGTGCGGGTTCAATCCAATGATGAAGTCAGTCAGGCGGCAGCGGACATGGAGAGCCGCGCGGAACGGATCTCCAACGTCACTTACTCTGCACCCACTGAGACTGGCGAAGTCCAGACCACAGTGGATGCTGCCACTGTGGCGCAAGCCGTACCTCGGGTTGGCCGGAACGACCCGTGCCCCTGTGGCAGTGGCAAAAAATACAAACATTGCCACGGAAAGCTAGCCTGATCCTGAACTGTTGACAAAGAGAGCACCATGCCAGTTAATCTAGCGCATCCCGACCCGTCCGAGTTGTACCCGATTGCCGGTTTGCGTATCGGCGTGACCGAGGCAGGCATACGCAAGGCCAACCGCAAAGACCTCACGGTGGTGCTGATGGATGAGCAGGCCTCGGTCGCCGGTGTGTTCACGCAGAACCGCTTTTGTGCCGCTCCGGTTCAGCTATGCCGGGAGCACTTGGCAATCGCTGGCAACCCGATTCGTGCCATGCTGATCAACACCGGCAACGCCAATGCAGGCACGGGTACCGACGGTCTGGGGCGTGCGCGTCAAACCTGTGCCGCGCTGGCCAGCCGTCTGGGAATCAAGCCGGAGCAGGTGCTGCCCTTCTCAACCGGTGTCATCATGGAGACCCTGCCGGTTGAACGGATCGAAGCCGGACTTGATGCGGCAATCGCGGACGCGCGCTCTGTCAACTGGCTTCGGGCAGCAGAGGCGATCATGACCACCGACACGCTACCCAAGGCGTTCGGCGCGCAGGTGATGATCGCTGGCACACCGGTCAGCGTCACTGGCATCAGCAAAGGGGCTGGCATGATTCGCCCCAACATGGCCACGATGCTTGGTTTTATGGCAACCGACGCCAATCTTCATCCATCGTTGATGAAATCGCTGGCATTGGAACTGGCTGAAGGCTCTTTTAACCGTGTGACCGTCGACGGAGACACCTCGACCAACGACTCGTTTGTTGTCATCGCAACCCATCGCGCAGCCCACCCCATGATTGAATCGCTGGACAGCCCGGACGGGCAGGCGCTGCGTGCGGCGACGTTGGAGGTCGCGAGAAAACTGGCTCAAGCCATTGTCCGGGATGGCGAAGGTGCTACAAAATTTATCACCATACGGGTCGACGGCGGGCACAACGCGGCCGAGTGTCGTCAAGTGGCGTATGCCATTGCCCATTCTCCCCTGGTGAAAACGGCTTTTTTTGCAAGCGATCCAAACCTTGGCCGAATTCTGGCTGCAGTCGGTTACGCCGGCATTGCCGATCTCGACCAGACGCAGATCGATTTGTACCTTGACGATGTGCTGGTGGCCAGTCAGGGTGGGCGCAACCCGGACTACCGCGAAGCAGACGGCCAGCGGGTAATGCGACAAAGCGAAATTGCCGTGCGTGTGGTACTTGGCCGCGGTAACGCGTCCGATACGGTGTGGACCTGTGATCTCAGCCACGACTACGTCACGATTAATGCCGACTATCGGTCATGAACGCGGCGTTTGAGCATTTGCTGCAACGCGCCGAGCAGCTGATGCACCGGCTTGAGGCCACGCTGCCTCAAGCATTGAGCCAGCCCGACTGGTCCGCTTCAAGCGCTTACCGTTATCGAAAACGTAGCGCGGGACGCAGCAGTCTGCAGCCAGTACGACACATTGGTGCCATGCGATTGGCGGACCTGAAAGAAATCGATGGGCAGAAGGACAAGATCCAGCGAAACACACTGCAGTTTGTCCGTGGTCAGCTGGCCAACAACGTCTTGTTGACCGGCGCGCGTGGAACCGGCAAGTCGTCGCTGATACGTGCCTGCCTCAACGAATATGCCGCGCGAGGCCTGCGTTTGATCGAGGTGGACAAGGCCGACCTGACCGATTTGCCCGACATCGTTGATCTTGTCAGTGAGCGGTCTGAAAAGTTCATTGTCTTCTGCGACGACCTGAGTTTTGAGGACGGTGAGCCAGGCTACAAGGCGCTGAAGTCGATTCTTGATGGCTCGGTGGCTGCCACCACCCCGAATGTTCTGATTTACGCCACCAGCAACCGCCGTCACCTGCTGCCGGAGTACATGAAGGAAAATTTGACCTTCACCCATTCGGATGACGGTGAAGTTCATCCGGGCGAAGTGATCGAAGAAAAAATATCGCTCTCTGAGCGGTTTGGCCTCTGGGTCAGTTTTTATCCTTTCTCCCAGGACGAGTACCTCGCAATTGTTGCCCAGTGGCTCGGTGCTTTTGGTGTCGGCAGTACGGCAATAGAGTTGGCCCGGCCTCAGGCACTGGTGTGGGCACTTGAGCGCGGCTCGCGCAGTGGACGTGTCGCTTACCAGTTTGCCCGCGACTACGCCGGGCAGCATGCGCTTGGGGCCTGACCGTGACGCGTCAGCCGCTGATTGCTGATGGGCAGGTCACCCGCAGTGGCGGACCTGATCGGAAAGTGGTGGATGTGGCCGTTGGGGTTTTGATACGGCCTGACGGCGACTTTTTATTGACCTCCCGGCCTCAGGGCAAGGTGTATGCCGGCTATTGGGAGTTTCCCGGTGGCAAACTTGAACCGGGAGAGTCCGTCGAAGCGGCCCTGAGGCGTGAACTGCAGGAGGAACTGGGCATTGAGATCGGTGCCGTTGAGCGTTGGCACGAAGAACTGGTTGATTACCCACATGCCTTGGTCAAACTGCATTTCTGCAAGGTGTACCACTGGGCGGGTGAGTTGCAAATGCGCGAGTCGCAGACCTATGCCTGGCAAAACTTGCCGGTATCTGTCGATCCGGTCCTGCCGGGAACAGTGCCGGTCTTGCAGTGGTTGGCACAAGAGTGCTGTTTTTCAGGAGCTACATATATAGAAGCTACAAACCGTTGAGCATATTGCGCTAGAGGGTGTTTTTATGCTCAATGAATGCTTGATTGTGTCGATGGATCAGCGGGCGAAGCGTCTGCGGCCACGACAAACTGCTCACTCGCCCAAGCACCCAGATCGGCCTGCTTGCAGCGCTCCGAACAAAATGGACGATGCAGGTTGGCGGGTGCATAAAGACTCGGGCCGGCACAATTGGGGCAACGGACCCAACGCTCGCCTGATAAGAAATCGCTTGTGGTCATGGTCATGAGCAAAGTGCCAATTCAAAAGCCACGTCCTCGTTCACCGCCTGTATCCGGTGGTCGTCACCCTGGCGCATCAAACGCACGGACACCATCAGGCGGTTACCACTGATCTCCGGTATCAGCTGTTGTGATACCTCCAGCGCCAGACGAACCAGCAAAAACGTCCGGCCCGATGGCAGGTTTTGCTGAAACTGCCCACCGACTGCCATGACTTTTTGCGGCGTACCGGAGTCTCGCAGAAGTTTCAGCAGCAGGTGCACCGCATCTGCCAGCGGGCTCAATGTGCCGATCCACTGGTTCAGGTCGGCCTGGCGGCTGACTCCGGTCTTGTGTTGCCAGGCATAGTAAGAGGGCAGATCAAACTCGCAGGTACCCCCAGGAATACAGATGCGACTGCGGATACTCATCAACCAGTCGTTTTCAGTCAGCGACTGCCCGGCTTTGCCTGCCTGGTGGTTCAGTGCTTCAAAACATGCGTCTAGCTCACCGACGACCTGATCCAGCACCGATTCCGCAATCGCCGGATTGCCTCGGTAGCCATCAAGGATATGACGCTGTTTGTCCAGGTCTTTCAGCACATCGGATTTGAGGTCTGCCCGGGCGGCCACATCCATGATCTCGAACAGGGTGGCAAGCGCGAAATGATGGTCAAGGTCATCGATCCGCGAGGCCAACTGATGCAGACGTATTGACAGATGTTCCAGCCGCAAATAAGTGCGGATGCGTTCGTGCAGAGGGTATTCGTAGAGGATCACGCTAATGTCGGGGTCAAATGGGTAGGGTGATCATAGCCCGAAGCAGGGTGCCAGCGCCCGCACCCTGTCCTCCAATGCCTCCAAGGTGATGCCGTCATTGAGTATCACCTGATCTGCAATGGCCAGGCGTTCGGACCGGCTGGCTTGGGCGGCAATGATCGCTTCGATGGCCGGGCGACTCAGGCCGCTGCGCGTCTGTACCCGGCTGATTTGTGTCTCAGGGCTACAGTCAATCACCAGTACTTTGTCCACCCGCTGCCGCCAGGAGGCAGACTCCACCAGCAGGGGCACATCAAACACCAGGCACGGCACGCCGGCGGCCTCCGATTCGTTCGCCAGACGCCAGATTTCGTGCTGAACCAGAGGGTGGATGATCGCCTCCAGTCGGCGACGGGCGTCGTGATCCTCGTAAACCAGTGCGCGCATCCGGTCTCGATCCATTGCGCCATCACTGGCTATGAACTGGTGCCCAAAGCCCAGCCGTATCGGCTCGATGGCCAAACCGCCAGGTGCTGTGACTGTCCGCGAGATGGCATCGGCATCCAGCACTTGGGCGCCCAGCTTTCCCAAAAGCGCAGCAACAGTGCTCTTGCCACTGCCGATACCGCCAGTCAGGCCAAGCTTGAAGGCACGCGACACCGCCTACAGCCCCACAGCCTGAAGTAGTGCCTGAGGTCCGGTCACCATCACGGTCAAGCCTGCGCCGGCCAGAAAAGGACCGAAAGGCACGTAGCCTCCTTCGCGCAAACCACTCGAAAACTTCATGGCGATTCCGACCAAGGCTCCGATGACCGAGGCCATCAGAATGATGGGTACCAGCGCCTGCCATCCAAACCAGGCACCCAAGGCGGCAAACAACTTGAAGTCACCAAAACCCATGCCTTCCTTTCCCGTGGCCAGCTTGAAGCCCCAATACACCAGCCATAGGGACAGGTAGCCACCAACGGCCCCCCAGACCGCATCACCAAGCGCCAAAGTGCTCATGCCAGCCGCCGCAGCAACCAGGCCCGCCCACAATAAAGGCAGCGTAATATCGTCGGGCAGCAGGGTGGTGTCCCAGTCGATCAATGCCAGCGTCAGCAGGCTTGCTGCAAAGCCGCTCCACAGCAGTGCCTGAATGGTCAGGCCAAAACGCCAGCCACAGTACGAAAACAGCACCGCAGTCGCCAACTCGACTGCCGGATAACGCAGGCTGATGGATGCCTGGCAATAGCGGCATTGGCCGCGCAAAAGAAGGTAACTTAACACCGGAACATTGTCAAACCAGCTCAATTGGTGGTTGCAATGTGGACAACGTGACCGGGGCACAACCAGATTGAACGCGGGTGACTCCGGCAGCGGCGTGCCTGACAAATCGGCGCATTCAGCACGCCATTGCGCCTGCATGATCAAAGGCAGGCGATAAACCACCACATTCAGAAAGCTGCCGATCAGCAAACCCAGTCCACCGAGCAGGCCGGCGTTCCACGCCTCGGGAAAATTCATTAAACCACCTGTCCCAATTTGAAAATTGGCAGGTACATGGCCACCACAATGCCGCCAATCACGCCACCTAACACCACAATGATGATGGGCTCCATCAGGCTGGAGATACCCGCCACCATATCGTCGACCTCAGATTCATAAAAATCGGCGGACTTGCCCAGCATGTGGTCAATCGAGCCTGACTCCTCACCAATGGCACACATCTGCAGCACCATCGATGGAAACAAGTTGGCATTGGTCATCGCCACGGTCAAGGCCGTTCCGGTGGAAACCTCCTGCTGAATCTTGATGGTGGCGGACTCAAAAACCCAATTGCCTGCGGCACCACCTACAGAATCCAGCGCCTCAACCAAGGGCACACCGGCAGCAAACATGGTGGAGAGGGTACGCGTCCAACGGGCAATACTTGACTTTTCAACCAGGACACCAAAAATTGGCATTTTCAGCATCAACTTGTCCATGAAAATCTGGACTTTCTGATTGCGTCGCCATGCCTGCATGAAGAAGTAAAAACCGCCACCCAAGCCGCCAAAAATCAGCCACCAATAGGAAACAAAAAATTCGCTGATGGCAATCACCAGCAAGGTTGGTGCGGGCAGGTCGGCCCCAAAGCTGGTGAACACCTGCTTGAACGAAGGCACCACAAAAATCATGATCACCGCAGTGACGATAAATGCCACGATCAGCACCGAGATCGGGTACATCAGCGCCGACTTGATCTTTGATTTCATCGCCTCGGTCTTTTCCATATAGACCGCCAGCCGATCGAGTAACTGGTCCAGAATACCGGCTGCCTCACCCGCCTCCACCAAATTGCAGTACAGGTTGTCAAAATAAAGCGGGTATTTGCGAAATGCCGCGCTCAGCGAGGTGCCGGTTTCAACATCTGTACGAATGTCGTTGAGCAGGCGCGTCACGCTCGGGTTCGGATTGCCACGTCCAACAATGTCAAACGCCTGGAGCAAGGGCACACCGGCTTTCATCATGGTGGCCAGTTGGCGGGTGAAAATGGCCATGTCTTTGGGTTTGATGGCTTTGCCCGCACTCATGCGCCGTTTTTTGACCTTCGATGGCATGATGCCCTGGCGTCGAAGTGCGGCCTGCACCTGGTTTTCGCCACCTGCGCGCATTTCGCCTCGCACCTGTTTTCCGTTGCGGTCCTTGCCTTCCCACTCGAAAACAAGCTCAATCGGGTTTTTGGTTTTTTCAGTCGCCATATTGAGATACCGCGGTTTGTTTAAGTCGCTTGTTGCACCGATTATTCATTGGTGACCGCCAGAACTTCGTCTAGCGAGGTCAACCCCATTTTCACCTTTTGCAGGCCCGCTTCGCGCAGGGTTTTTACCCCTTCACGACGGGCCTGGTCTGCAATTTCCATCGCATTGCCATCCCGCAGGATGATGCGCTGTATTTCATCACTGATGGGCATCACCTGATAGAGGCCTACTCGCCCCTTGTAACCATTGTTGCATGCGTTGCAACCGACTGGCCGGTAGGGTTTCCAGGTGTTGTCCAGATCCCCGGCACGAAATCCGGCATCCAGCAGAACCTGGCGCTCAATTTCAACAGCGCTCCGGCACAAGGGACACAAACGTCGCGCCAGCCGTTGCGCCGTGATCAGGACCACACTGGCGGCAATATTAAAGGGTGCGATGCCCATATTGCGCAATCGGGTCAGGGTCGACGGGGCGTCGTTGGTATGCAGGGTTGACAGCACAAGGTGTCCGGTTTGTGCCGCTTTGATGGCGATGTCAGCCGTTTCCAGATCGCGGACTTCGCCCACCATGATGATGTCGGGGTCCTGGCGTAAAAAAGCACGCAAGGCCGTAGCAAACGTCAGGCCGGCCTTTTCGTTGACGTTGACCTGATTCACCCCCGGAAGGTTGATCTCTGAAGGGTCTTCCGCAGTGGCGATGTTCACCCCGGGCTGATTCAGCAAATTCAGGCAGGTATAGAGCGACACGGTTTTTCCGGATCCGGTCGGGCCAGTGACCAGGATCATGCCGTAGGGGCGTGCGATGGCCTTGAGCAAATGGGCTTTCTCAGAAGGTTCGTAGCCGAGTGCATCTATGCCCAGTCGGGCATTGTTGGGGTCCAGAATCCGGATGACAATTTTTTCACCAAACAGCGTTGGCAGGGTACTGACCCGAAAGTCGATCACTCGGTCGGGGCCGATCTTGAGTTTCATGCGGCCGTCTTGCGGAAGGCGCTTCTCGGATATGTCCATCTTCGAGATGACTTTGATCCGTGACGCCAGTTTGTCCTTGATGGCCACAGGCGGCGCAGCCATTTCACGCAGCTCACCGTCAATGCGAAAACGTACCCGGTAGCTGTGTTCATAGGGTTCAAAGTGCAGATCGGAGGCCCGCATGCTGAATGCGTCGACCAGCATCTTCTGCAGAAACCTCACCACCGGTGCGTCATCCACCTCCGAGGCAGCATTGGCACTCTCGTTGACCGGTTCGGTGATCAGATCATCAAAGGCGAAACTGTCACCCACGATGTTCTCGATCGACTCGGCCGCTGTGGCCGAATTGCGGGAAACCAGCTTAAGCAGTTTGTCGTACTCGGCAACGATCCAGTCCACACTGAGACCCGTCGCAAACTTGATCTTCTCTGCCGCCTGCTGTTCGGCCGGGTCGGCGGTGGCGACGATGATGCGGTTGAGTCGCCTGCCCAGTACCAGCACCCGGTAGTCCTGGCAAATCTTCTTGTCCAGCAGATCGGTTGGCAGGCGGGCCGTGTCCACCGCATCCAGATCGATCAGGGGCAGGGCAAAGGCCAGCGCCAATGTGTGTGCCAAATCGCTGGCGGAGACAGCGCCAGACCCGGTCAACTCTGCAACAAAGCTGGAGCGGTTGGTCAGCGCCTTTTGATAGACCTGTTGGGCGAACTGCTGCTCAAGTTTGCCTGCAGCCACCAGCGCGCGCCCCACACCCGGCAAGGCGTCAGCAGACTCGGCAGTGACAGGTGTGTCGCGCGTGGGCATAGGATGAGAATGTACTACCGTCGCTCCATCAATTGTGTTCTGCCAAGCGATGTGCTGTGTCTGGGCTTGATGGCTGCCCTAGCTGAGCAGTGCGTGGGCAAATTCACGTGCATCAAAGGTCTCAAGGTCTTCGAGTTTTTCGCCAACACCGATGAAATAAACCGGAATGGGTCGTTCACGTGCAATGGCCGCAAGCATGCCACCCTTGGCGGTGCCGTCCAGTTTGGTGACGATCAGACCCGTCAAACCCAATGCATCGTCAAAAGCTTTCACCTGGGTGAGTGCATTCTGGCCGGTGTTGCCGTCGATCACCAGCAGGATTTCATGGGGTGGCAGGTGCTCGGTGGTGGTGGTCGTCGTCGTCGGCATGGTGGCATCCGCCAAAGGGCCGGTTTTTTGGACCACCCGTTTGATTTTTTTCAACTCTTCCATCAGATGCAACTGGGTGGGCAGGCGACCAGCGGTGTCGACCAGCACCACGTCGCGTCCACGCGCCTTGCCCGCGCTCACCGCATCAAACGCCACAGCGGCCGGGTCACCACCGTCCTGGCTGATGATGTCGACGGTATTGCGGTCCGCCCAGACACCAAGTTGTTCACGTGCTGCCGCGCGAAACGTGTCGGCTGCAGCGAGCAAAACGCTCGCGCCAGAATCTGCCAGGTGCCGGGTGAGTTTGCCAATGGAGGTGGTTTTGCCAGCACCGTTGACACCCGCCACCATGATCACGGTGGGTGAATATTTACCAATCACCAGTGGCCTTTGTAAGGGTGTCAGCATGTGGGTGAGGGCGTCTATCAGCAGCCCCTTGACTGCACGCGGGTCGGTGGTGCCACTGTCCTTGACGCGAAACTTCAGATCCACCAGCAATTGTTCAGTGGCTTTGACCCCTGTGTCTGCCAAGAGCAGCGCAGTTTCCAGGTCTTCATACAACGCATCGTCGATTTGAGCGCCGGTGAACACTGCCGCCAGACTGGTGCCGGTTTTGCGCAAACCGGATTTCAGCTTGTCCATCCAGCTGGTACGGGCGGCGGGTGGTGAGATCACCGGCGCGGCAGACTGCTCAGATGTGGCGACCGGTACAGGTGGCAGGATCTGGCCGGCGACGGTGGCAGATTTTTTTTTGAAAAAACTAAACATGTTGAATTTCGTGGTATCACTGCATTCTATGGAACAGCGCCGCCCCTCTTCTCGATCCAGCCACGAAGTGCGCATCATCGGTGGCCAATTCAAACGCAGCAAGCTGCCGGTGGCCAACAAGCCGGGATTGCGACCAACGCCGGACCGGGTTCGCGAAACATTGTTCAACTGGCTGGGGCAAGACTTGAGTGGCTGGCGCTGTCTTGATGCTTTTGCCGGAAGTGGTGCGCTCGGGTTTGAGGCAGCATCACGCGGTGCCCGCGAAGTGCGCTTGGTGGAGATGGATGGTGGTTTGGTCACCCAACTGCAGCGCAACCAGTCCCACCTCAAGGCACAGGCGGTACAGGTTCAACGGGGTGATGGTGTTGCGGTTTTGCGTCAGCAGGCGGCAAATAGCCTGGACCTGGTTTTTTTGGATCCACCGTTTGACTCAGACCTGTTTGCGCCGGCGCTTCACGCCGCTGCCCCTGCCTTGTTAAAAACAGGTTGCATCTATCTTGAGGCACCGGTGCGCTGGGATGATGAAAACCTGAGCGTGTTTGGTCTGCAAGTTCATCGTTATTTAAAAGCGGGTGCCGTGCACGCCCATTTGTTAAGGTGTGATGTGCAGGTTTGATTTCAGGCACTGTTTTTGCTTTGAGTCAAGGTGTGTCCAATTCTTTCACCTGCAAAGCCATTACCATGAACAAACGTCATCTGCTCAAGACATCGATCACCACTTTGATTTTTTCCTGTTTTGGCGCCGCGCAGGCGCAAAGCACTCCCATCAAGTTTCAGCTGGATTGGCGCTTTGAGGGCCCAAGCGCACTGTTTTTGACGCCGGTGGCCAAGGGTTACTTCAAGGAGGCCAAGCTCGATGTCACAGTCGATGCGGGTAACGGCTCAGGTGGTACGGTGACGCGGGTTGCCTCAGGTGCCTACGACATGGGTTTTGCCGATTTGGCCGCACTGATGGAGTTTCACGCCAACAACCCGGACGCGCCCAACAAACCGGTGGCCGTGATGATGGTTTACAACGACACCCCGGCCTCGGTGATGGCGCTGAAAAAGTCCGGCATCAAAACTCCGGCTGACCTGAACGGCAAAAAACTGGGTGCGCCGGTCTTTGACGCCGGCCGTCGGGCCTTCCCAATTTTTTCCAAGGCCAACAACATCAGTGGTGTGAACTGGACCGCCATGGACCCGCCGCTGCGGGAAACCATGTTGGTGCGTGGCGACGTTGACGCGATCACCGGGTTTACCTTCACCTCGCTGCTCAATCTGGAAGCCCGTGGCGTCAAGGCGGCTGATGTGGTGGTCATGCCATACCCTGACTACGGCGTCAAGCTTTACGGCAATGCCATCATTGCCAGCCCCAAAATGGTCAAGGAAAATCCCGCCGCGGTGAAGGCCTTTTTGGCGGCGTTTGCCAAGGGTGCCAAGCTGGTCATCAGCAACCCGGCTGCGGCCATTGCGGACGTGAAGGCGCGCGACGGTATCGTTAATGTTGACCTGGAAACCCGACGCCTCAAGCTGGCAATTGACACAGTGATCAACAGCGCCAATGCCCGCGCTGAGGGTTTTGGCCAAGTCAATGGCCCGCGCTTGTCGCTGATGGCCAGCCAGGTGTCGGATGCATTCAATACCAAGAGCCGGGTGAACGCGGATGCGGTCTGGAACGCCAGTTTTCTGCCGTCCAAGGCCGAGCTGGACGTCTTGCCAAAAAAGTGAATTTTGCACAAAGGCTGAATGTGGTAGCTCTTTAATATAGAGCTGT
Source organism: Rhodoferax sp. (assembly GCA_018061265.1). Classification (GTDB taxonomy): domain Bacteria; phylum Pseudomonadota; class Gammaproteobacteria; order Burkholderiales; family Burkholderiaceae_C; genus Rhodoferax. The sequence goes on from JAGOUM010000085.1 coordinate 12,322, forward strand.
CGATGCGCGATAAATATGGGCTAGAGCCTGTTTTGATGGGTAAACGATGCAAGATACCACGCCCTGGTTTGTAGACTTTCGGGATGTTTGGCTGGCTTACAACGACGAGTTGCTGGTGGCCAACCAGTTTGCCGTTGAGGCAATCGACCTGAAGGTGCGCCAAGGCGAGTTCATCGCCATCGTCGGACCTTCAGGTTGCGGCAAGTCCACCTTCATGAAGCTCACCACCGGGCTGAAAATGCCCTCGATGGGCAAGATCATGATTGACCAACAGCCGGTGACCGGGCCGCTCAAGATCAGCGGCATGGCGTTCCAGGCACCCAGCCTGCTGCCTTGGCGTACCACGGTCAACAATGTGCTGCTGCCACTGGAAATTGTCGAACCCTACCGCAGCAACTTCAAAGCCAAACGCAAAGAGTACGAGGAACGAGCCCGTAAGTTGCTGCAAAAGGTGGGCCTGGGCGGTTATGAGGACAAGTTTCCATGGCAGCTTTCAGGCGGTATGCAGCAGCGCGCCAGCATCTGCCGCGCGCTGATCCATGAGCCCAAGATGCTGTTGCTTGACGAACCCTTTGGTGCGCTCGACGCCTTTACCCGCGAGGAGCTCTGGTGCATTCTGCGAGACCTGTGGACCGAGCAGAAATTCAACGTGATTCTGGTCACCCACGATCTGCGCGAGAGTGTTTTTCTTGCCGACACAGTGTATGTGATGAGCAAAAGCCCGGGTAGATTTGTGGTGCGTCGCGAGATTGATCTGCCGCGCCCGCGCGATCTTGAAATCACCTACACGCCTGCGTTTACTGATATCGTGCATGAGCTGCGTGGCCACATCGGCGCCATGCGCCAGGCCGGCGCGGTCATCAACCCATAGGGACTGGCATCATGCTGAGTAAAAAACAGGTCATCCTCTGGTCACCCTGGTTGTTGCTGATCACGATCATTGCCATCTGGCAGATCTTGTGCTCGGCGTTTGATGTGTCGGAGTTCATATTCCCCAGCCCGTGGCGCATCTGGACGCAGTTTTGGGAATTTCGCGACAACATTGCTGGTCACGCCTGGCGCACGTTTTGGGTGACCATGGTCGGCTTTGCACTGGCGATTGTGGTGGGTGTGTTGCTGGGTTTTGTGATTGGCAGCTCGCGCTTGGCGTATGCGGCGGTGTATCCGGTGATGACGGCGTTTAACGCCTTGCCCAAAGCAGCGTTCGTGCCGATTCTGGTGGTGTGGTTTGGCATTGGTGTCGGGCCGGCGATTCTGACGGCGTTTTTGATCAGCTTCTTTCCCATCATGGTCAACATCGCCACTGGCCTGGCGACCCTGGAACCTGAGCTGGAGGACGTGTTGCGGGTACTGGGCGCCAAACGCTGGGACGTTTTGGTCAAAGTCGGACTGCCACGCTCGATGCCGTACTTCTATGGCTCGCTCAAGGTCGCGATCACACTGGCTTTTGTCGGCACGACGGTGAGCGAGATGACTGCCGCCAATGAAGGTATTGGATATCTGCTGATCTCGGCTGGTTCTTCCATGCAAATGGGTCTGGCGTTTGCCGGGCTGGTGGTGGTTGGGGCGATGGCGATGGGTATGTACGAGCTGTTCTCGGCGATTGAAAAACACACCACCGGGTGGGCGCACCGCGGGTCGAACAGCCACTGAGCTCTGGTTTGATCTGCCTGCCCATGATGAACACCGAACAATGTCTGCGTCATTTGCGCCGCACCAACCTGGTCGCGTTGCGTGCTGCCAGTTTGGGTAGGCACCCATTTGGTGCGTTGCTGGTGGCACCAGACGGTGAAACCGTCCTGGCCGAGCAGGGCAACATTGACACCGTGCACCATGCTGAGGCGACTCTGGCAAGAACTGCATCGCTGAACTACAGTCGCGAGTACCTGTGGGCTTGCACATTGGTGACCAGTTTTGAGCCGTGCGCGATGTGCGCGGCCACCATGTATTGGGCAAATATTGGCGCTGTGGTCTACGGTGCGTCGGAGGCGCAATTGCTGGCGCTCACCGGTGATTCACCAGACAACCCCACGCTGGATTTGCCATGTCGCGAGGTGTTTGCTCGTGGCCAGAAGACCATCCGTGTCAGCGGCCCGTTTCCCGAATTGGCCGACGAGTTGATCGCACCGCACTTGAACTTCTGGCAGCGCTGAAAGAAGACTTGCCGGTGCCCGTGGAATAGGGCGCGTGTTTACGCTGGGGTGACCCACTGGCTCAATGCGGCGCGCAAGGCTTCCATTGCCACTGGCTTGGTCAGAAAATCGTCCATTCCGACTGCAAAGCAATGTTGACGGTCTTCCTCAAAGGCGTCCGCAGTCAATGCGATGATCGGAATTCGTGACCGGCCATGAATTTCTTCCCACCTGCGGATTTGTTCGGTCGCCGCGTAGCCGTCCATCACCGGCATCTGGATGTCCATCAGAATGACATCCGGAATGTCACCGCTGGTGACCAGATCAACGGCTTGTTGCCCGTCACCCACCAGATGAACTTCAAGTCCCAGCTGGGTCAGCAGTGCCTCGATCACCA
>JAGOUM010000086.1 GCA_018061265.1 Rhodoferax sp.
GCCGCCGTGTGGGCAGGGTAAGCTGCCAGCCGGCCCGGACGAGTTTTTCACACACATGGGCACCTACAAAGCCGGTACCTCCGAGCACAATGATCTTTTTCATATGCCCCGATCATCTCAGATCGGCCAAACCCGATCTGCTGGACCATGCCGTACACCCTCACGCGGGCGCGGCCGCGCAGCGCGTGCAGCCGACCGAGTGACCAAGGGGTTATCGCCAATAAGACCACGCAGCCCGGCTTTTTCGCTTATCCTCGCAGCGTTGCCTCAGGGTGGCCGACAGGACTTTTCTCTACAAAAACGCGGGGGTAATTATGTTCACGATTTTGCGACGTACTTTCATCGCTGCAATTGCACTGGGCGCAATGCTGGGCGCAAACCTGCATGCTCAGGATGCGGCACCACTGCGTGTCGGCTCAAAGATTGATACCGAAGGCAAGTTACTAGGGAACATTCTGGTGTTGGCGCTGGAGGGCAATGGCATCAAGACTGTCAACCGTGTTGCCCTTGGCAACACCAAGGTGGTACGCACCGCATTGGTCAGCGGTGAGATCGACATCTACCCCGAATACACGGGAAATGGCGCCTTTATGCTGGGCGACGAATCCAACAAGGCCTGGAAGAACCTGCGGGCAGGCTACGAGTTGGTGAAAAAGCTTGATTTTGAGCGCAACAAGATTGTCTGGCTGGAGCCAGCCAATGCCAACAATACCTGGGCAATTGCTGTACGCAAGGATCTGGCTGACACACACAAGCTGCGCACGCTCGATGACCTGGCCAGATTTTCAGCGGGCAATGTGGCTTTTAAGCTCGCCGCGTCGGCAGAATTTATGGAGCGGCCTGACGCCATGCCTGCCTTTACCGCCGCCTACGGGCTGAAACTTCGCCCGGAACAGACCCTGATTCTGGCGGGTGGTGACACCGCCGCCACCATTCGGGCAGCCGCTGAAAAAACCTCCGGCGTCAACGCCGCCATGGCATATGGTACAGATGGGCCGGTCGCGGCACTGGGATTGGTCATCATGCAGGACCCCAAGGGTGCCCAGCCTGTGTACGCACCAGCGCCGCTGATTCGGGAAGAGGCGCTTAAACGCCAGCCTCGGGTGGCGGGCATTCTTGAACCCATCTTCAAAACTCTGGACGAGGTCACCTTGCAACAGCTGAATGCGAAAATTCAGCTCGAAGGTCAAGACGCACGCAAGGTGGCGGCTGACTACCTGCGCGGCAAGGGTTTTATCAAGTAGTCTGACGGCTGAGTGCGGTCTTCTGCGGTTTTGTTGCTGTGCAGCGCGCTGGCCGCGTGGGCGGCATTTGCCTTGCCCCTGGTCCGTGTTGCACCCAATCGCCTGTTGACGGGTGAACCGGTTTACCTGAGCGATTTGCTGACGCTTGAGGCTTCACTGCTGTTCATCGGGATCTGTTTTTTGCTCTTGTGGCTGGCACGCCTGAGCCCTGTCCGACGCCTGCAAACATACCACTCCCTGGCACTGGTGTTGTTGCTGACGCTGATGTCTGCGGCACTGTTTGCTCTGACCAGCCATCAAGCCAGCAAAGCCGTGCATTTGGGCCCGAGCCTGGTGCGGACCTCACTGGGTGCCGGATTCTGGACCCTGATGATGCTGGCATGGCTGATCACCATGGATACTCTGGACCGTGCCGGTTTCAAGGCTTGGATTCGCACAGGTTTGCTACTTTTCACCATAGCGCCCATCGTCATTCAAGTTGTGATGGGACGGGCCGACGACCTGTCGATCATGAAAGAGTATTTCAGCCGCAGCGACCTTTTTTGGCAGGCCGTTTGGCGCCACCAGCAGATTGTGCTGATGGCAATAGTGCCTTCGGTGTTACTGGGTTTGCCGCTGGCATGGGGCTGCCAGCATTTTGTACGCCTGCGCCGCGCCGTGTTTCCGGTGCTCAACCTGGTGCAGACCATTCCGTCGATCGCCCTGTTCAGCCTTTTGATGGCCCCATTGGCCTGGCTGGCCGTACGCTACCCATCGCTGGCCCAGGCAGGCATCAGTGGAGTTGGTCTCGCCCCTGCAGTTCTGGCGCTGGTTCTTTACAGTCTTTTGCCGGTGGTCCGCTCAGGACTGGCTGGACTGGAGCAGGTTCCGCAAGCGGCCCGTTCAGCTGCCCGGGCCATGGGCATGTCCACTTGGCAAGTGTTTGCCCATGTCGAACTGCCCCTGGCGTTGCCGATGCTGCTGCCCGGTTTGCGCACTGCCGTTGTTCAAACCATCGGTTTGACCGCCGTGACCGCACTCATCGGTGCCGGGGGGCTGGGAACCCTGATGTTTGACGGCTTGTTCAGCGCCGCCAATGAACTGGTCTTGTTGGGTGTGCTGCCCATCGTGCTGCTGGCGGCCCTAGCAGACGCACTCTTTGATGTTCTCAGCGGCTGGCTCAATCCATATGGCGCTGCGATTCACGGAGTGCCTGACTAATGATTGAGTTCCTCGACGTCAGCAAGGCGTATGACGGTGTCCTGGCCGTCGACTCGCTCTCGCTACTCATCAGGGAAGGCGAGTTTCTGGTTCTGATCGGGCCTTCTGGTTCTGGCAAGAGCACTGCGCTCAAACTGATCAATCGAATGCTGGACCATGATCAGGGCCGCATCCTTTTCGACAAACAGGAGATTTACAGCTTTGACGTGCGTGATCTGCGCCGACGTATGGGGTACGCCATTCAGTCGGTCGGTTTGTTTCCTCATTGGAGTGTGGCGCGCAACATTGGAACTGTGCCACACCTGCTCGGCTGGAGCCCAGCCCGCATTGACCGGCGTGTCGATGAACTATTGGCTCTGTTTGACATGGACCCAGCGGTTTTTCGCGGGCGTATGCCACATGAGTTATCCGGTGGACAGCAGCAGCGTGTGGGAGTCGCGCGCGCCCTGGCGGCTGACCCACCGGTACTTCTGATGGATGAACCTTTTGGTGCCCTGGATCCGGTGACCCGTTCTGCGTTGCAACTCGAACTCAAGCGCATCCATCAGACTTTCGGCAAAACCATTGTCATGGTGACCCACGACATTGACGAAGCCTTGTTGCTGGCCAACCGCATCGTTTTGCTGCGACAGGGTCGGGTAGAGCAGGTAGCGACGCCGCTGGAACTGCTGTCCAACCCGGCCAGCGACTTTGTGCTGGACTTTGTCGGGCGAACAGATCTTGGAGTCAAGCGGCTCTCGCTGCTGCCACTGGCTCCGTATGTGAAACCTGGTGCGCAGCTGGCAGGCGCCCCCAATATACCGGCCAACGCCAATTTGCGCGAGGCAGTGGCGACGATGGCGGCGCACAGCGCTGCGACGCTGAATGTGCAAGATGCGCGCGGACAATTTGTCGGATGCCTTCAGGCCACCGACGTGTTTCAAGGCGATCACCGTGCCTAGAGTGCAGCGATGGACGCGACTGGCGCGCACTGGCAGTTGGCTGATTCATTGGCTGACCGATCCGCTGCTGCTGACCAGCGGGGGGCTTATTGTGCTGGCACACTGGCTGCCCCATTCGGAGGTTTTTTTTGCTGCGTTGTTTCCAACGCAGGAGAGGGTTATTTATCTGCTGGAACCCTTCACCGATTTGTTATGGCAGCACCTGCTGCTGGTGGCTGCATCCAGCCTGATTGCCGCGCTGGTGGGAAGTCTGGTTGGTATTGCCGTCACGCGTGGTTTCGGCAAGGTTTTCAGACCCTTGGCGCAAACGTTGACGACGGTTGGCCAGACAGTCCCACCCATCGCGGTGCTGGCGCTGGCGGTACCCACAGTTGGCTTCGGTGAACGTCCAGCATTGATCGCATTGGCCTTGTACGGCTTGTTACCCATTCTTCAAGGCAGCCTGAACGGGCTGGCAAACGTGCCCACATCGGTCAGGGAGTCCGCACAGGCGATGGGAATGCACCCCCGGCAGATTCTGTCGCGGATTGAAATACCGCTTGCCCTGCCTCTCTGGGTGGCCGGTCTGCGAACTTCGGTGATCATCAATATAGGCACCGCGGCCATTGCCTCGACCGTGGGTGCCAAGACCTTGGGCTCACCAATCATTGTTGGCCTGAGTGGCTTTAACACGGCCTATGTATTGCAGGGGGCGATTCTGGTCGGCTTGCTGGCAATATCTGCCGACCTTGCGTTTGAACGACTTGCCCGTCGTGTTGCATGGCACGCCTGAACACGTCGGATTGTCTGTTTCTGGCAACACCAGTCGACACAACTATGCCCCCGAGAGTTGAAAAATCGATTCAAAGGCGTACGCCCAATCGCTATAATGTCAGGCTTTGCTGGCAAAACTCCGCTGCCTGATCAACTTTTTAGCGGAGAATTTCGCAAGATCAAACCTTGGCCCGATCTTCCAGTGTTTGAAGTCTGCACATTTTGGATAACCTGACGTAATGACCACTATCCGTGTTAAAGAAAACGAACCTTTTGACGTAGCGCTGCGCCGCTTCAAGCGCACCATTGAAAAACTGGGGCTTTTGACTGACTTGCGCGCACGCGAGTTCTACGAAAAACCCACTGCTGAGCGCAAGCGCAAAAAAGCAGCGGCAGTCAAACGCAACTACAAGCGCATTCGCGCCATGCAGTTGCCCAAGAAACTGTACTGACACGGTCTATTCCTGGCCGCAAGGCCACAAAAGCTCGCTGAGGACGCTCAAGCGGGCTTTTTTTATTTTTTAACCCCATTTTGGAAACACGCCCATGCCCCTCAAGGAACAGATTACCGAAGACATGAAAGCCGCGATGCGCGCCAGGGACTCCGAACGGCTGGGCACCATCCGCTTGTTGCTTTCGGCCGTCAAGCAGCGTGAGGTCGATGAACGGGTGGTACTCGACGACGCCGCCCTGGTGTCCATCATCGACAAACTGATCAAACAGCGCAAAGACTCGGTCGCGGCGTATTTGCAAGCACAGCGCCAGGATCTGGCTGACAAGGAAAGTGCCGAGATCAAGGTGCTGGAAGCTTATCTGCCACAACGGCTGACTGCAGAGGAGACCCAAGCCGCTGTAGCCGTCATCGTTCAGAATCTGAACGCCAAGGGCGCAGGTGATATGGGCCGGGTGATGGGTGCGGCAAAGGCTCAACTTGCCGGAAAAGCCGACATGGGAATGGTCTCTCAAGCCGTCAAGTTGGCCTTGGCGGGTTAGAAAACCCTGCGACCCACAGCACATGCCCAAGCCATTGCGTCAAACGCTGGTTTCGGTGCGGGAACTGCTGACCTCCGCCGCCCCGCTCTTTGTGTTGGCAGTGGTGCTCCTTGCGCTGGCTTACCTCTGGCTGGACCCCAATCCACCCCGACAAGTCACACTGGCCACAGGACCTGGACAAAGCGCCTATGACGAATTTGGCCTGCGCTACGCCAAGGCATTGGCGGCCCACGGCATTTCCGTCAAACTGGTGGAGTCGGAAGGCGCTGCACAAAACCTTCAATGGCTGGCCGAAGGCAAAGTGGACCTCGGATTTGTTCAGGGCGGCAACGCCACACCCGAATTGACGGCGCAGGAACTGCGTTCACTTGGAAGCCTGTTCGTTGAACCGCTGTGGTTGTTCTATCGCAGCACCAAGCCACTAAATTCATTGACTGACTTCAAGCACCTGCGGATGAATGTCGGCACGCAAGGCAGCGGTGTGCCGCACCTGATGAGCCAGTTGTTCGCCCTCAATCACATGGACGAGCACAAACTGGCGCTCAGCCACCTGGCACAAACCCCCGCCACCGTCGAATTCCTGGAGCAACGCCTCGATGCGCTTGTCTTTGCCTCTGCACCCGAGGCGTCCATGGTGCAAATGCTGTTGCAGACGCCTGGCGTCCGTTTGATGAATTTTGGTCAGAGCGAGGCCTACTCCAGGCGTTTCGCATTTCTCACTCCCGTCACTTTGCCACGCGGTGTGGTCGACCTGGCAAAAGACATCCCACCACAGGATGTGCGTCTGGTGGCGACCACCACCACGCTGTTGGCCAGGGCCAATTTGCACCCGGCACTGATGCAATTGTTTTCACAATCGGCACTCGTGCTGCATGGTCAGGCGGGATGGTTCAGCCGGTCGCGCGAGTTCCCCAGCATGGATCACACCGAATTCTTGATTTCCGACGAAGCCCAACGGACCATCCGCTCTGGCACACCCTGGTTGCAACGCTACCTTTCTTTCTCCTGGGCGAATTTGATCGAACGCATGTGGTTGGCGCTGGGCATTATTCTGGCCGTGCTGTTGCCATTGAGCCGGATCGTGCCCCCCATTTACGAGTTCAGAATCCGCTCCCGGGTGTTTCGCTGGTACGGCGAACTGCGCTCGATTGAAGACCGTGCCGCCACTGGAGATGAGTCTTACCCGACATTGCTTGATGAACTGCTGAAATTGGCCAGTCAGGTTGAGAAGATTTCGGTTCCACTGTCTTACGCAGACGAGTTGTACGCGTTGCGCCAACACATTGACATGGTGCAAAGGCGCCTGGCTAGACAATAACGTCCAGACTGTTCAATAAGGCGCTGTGAACGACTTCGTCCAGCGCGCCGTCGAGAACGGTCGACCGACCGGAAACCACTTGCAATTGACCCTCGCTGAACAAGCGCTCGAGTAGCTTGCGACTCATGGACTGCGTCTTGCCACGGGCGCTGGTAAACAAATACATGGTGCCTTGCGGGCTGACCCATGACAACTGCAGGCGCTGTGTGGCCGTCTTGCTTTGCATTTCGATCCAGGCACCCACATCCAACGCGCCAATCGTTGATGACAACGGCAGCACCCTGGTCGGCCTGAGGGGCATCGTTGCCGGCGACTGGGGCGGTACCTCATCCGGAAAGACCATAAAACCAGAAACCTTGGCCTCTACAGGACCCACCCAGTGCTCCTGACTGCCTAAAAGACTTGCGGCCAAACCAGCCGGTGCAGACTCTTGCGCTTCAAGGGGGCCAGAACGAAACGCCTGCTGATGGAGCTTCATCAATACATCAAAAAACGCGCTGGTTTTGATCGATGGGTATCCGATCAATCGCAAACCCTCGCGTAAACCACTGAGCAACCGGGCCACCATCTTGGTGAGTCGGTCGATATCACGACGGGTTAAATCGGGCTGGGCACTCCACAAAAGCTCTGAAACCAGGCCTTTGTAACCGCCCGGGTCATCCGCACCGGTCCGGTCCTTCAGTTCGGCTTCGGCCATTACAACTGACCATGGCCCGGTCAGAAAATCCAGCACCGCCGGCGGTATTTTGTGGACAGCCGGAATCCCTTTGAGCCGATTTGACATCTGTTCGGCCAATGCATTGCGCTTCTCGGCATAGCTGAGTACTGCCACAGCACTCTGGATCTGACTGGCAATGGCCGCCTGGGCCGCTGGGTCGTCCCATTCACTCAAAAGACCAGTCAATGCAGACTGAAAAGGTTCGCTGCTTTGAATGACTCCGTTGGTCAGCGGTCCGAGATGACGATGCAAGGAGCGGATATAGACCTTGTAATCAGGATCATCAACCGAGCAAAAAGCCATTCCCTTTTGCGAAACTTCCTGGAGCAAACGTCGTGCCGGGTGCTGTTTATCCATAAAGAAACGTGGATCCACCAGTACCAGCCTTAACAAGGCAGGTTCAAGTCGATGTAAAACCGAGCGAACAGGTGCCAGCAGTCGAGTGTCACCGGCCAGACGATCGAGCATCAGCGAGACCACCTCAAGACTCAACACCTGTCCCATCGAGCTGGCCTGCAGAATCATGTGTTCACGTAGCGCAGTCTCCGGAGCCACAATGGCTCCGGGGTCCGGTGTCTGGTGCATTCTTTGGGTCAATTCGTCCAGCTGATGCATCTCCTGCAATGCATCAAGCGCCGCTGGAACGGTGTTTTCAAACGCGGATTTGACACCCTTGTAGGGCAAAAGAACCCCAACAGACATTGGCGCCGGTTCGGCTGCCAGTCCCTCAAGTTGACCTGTCATCAATTGACGTAACCGGTCGAGTGTCAAGACGGTTTCGCGGTAGGCTGGTGTCCAATCCCGGCGCACCGCGTCTTCAGGCAAACCGTCCGCCCTGGTTCCCCGAAAATCCGAGAAAGGCTCGGGTGGCAACGGCGAGGATTCTGCCGTCAAAACTCGCCGGACTTGCAAACCGGCCGCCCACTTCGGATAAAGCCCTGCCAAGCCTTCACCCAGGCTTTGTGACATCGGCGCAAGCCAAATCAGGCGAACCTCGGCAGGAACCCGCAAATCTTTCATCAAGCTCAGAAGTTCTTGCACAAAAGACTCTGGCCGCAGAACATTGTGATCAGACGTCAACTGATCAAGTCCAAACAAATCACCGAGTCGGGCGGTCAAATGGGCAAGGGGAACCTCAACCAGTCGCTGCATTTTTTGCAAGGCACGCGCAGTTTCAACACGCTCTCTGAGTTCAAGCTCATCCATCTGCTCGAGCTGTTCCAGGTGAATACTCGGCGACGAACGATCGTCGACGCAACATTCAGAGTCAGTGTGCAGCTTGAACCGGGCCTGAAGCAGGGTGACAAATCGCTCAGCCATGACCGGTGCATGCTGGGCCAGCAACCTGACCTGCAATTGCAACTGTTCGAAAGCCGATTCATTGTCCAAACGAGCCGCCTCCTGCTGCATGGACAAACGGGCCGCTGCAATTGCCCGCACGAGCAAGCCCCGCCCAGCCTGTGCGGCTTGGTCAAGCAGCGACTGGAATATTCGCCGCGTCGAGTCGGGTGTCACCTCGCCCAGCATCATCCAACACCTGGTTCGCGCCTATTTCAGCGCCTTGAATCGCATCCGGTGTGGCCGTGCGCCCTCTTCACCCAGGCGTTTTCTCTTGTCTTCTTCGTAATCGTGATAGTTACCCGCATAAAACACCCATTGGCTATCGCCCTCACAGGCAAGAATGTGGGTGGCAATACGATCCAGAAACCAGCGATCATGGCTGATCACCATGATGGACCCGGCAAACTCAAGCAGCGCATCTTCGAGTGCCCGCAAGGTCTCAACGTCCAGGTCGTTGGAAGGTTCGTCAAGCATCAGCACATTGCCCCCGGCAATCAGCGTTTTCGCCAGGTGCAGACGGCCGCGCTCACCACCGGAAAGCATGCCTACCCGCTTCTGCTGGTCGGCACCATTAAAATTGAACCGGCCACAGTAGGCTCGGCTGGCCATGGTGAACTTGCCAATATTGAGCATGTCCAGACCGCCGGAGACGTCTTCCCAGACGGTCTTTTCATTCGCCAGGTCATCACGACTCTGATCAACAAACGCCATTTTGACGGTTGAACCGATCTTGACCGTGCCACTATCCGGCTGTTGCTGGCCTGAAATCATGCGAAAAAGGGTTGACTTGCCGGCACCATTGGGTCCGATGATGCCCACAATGGCACCAGCCGGCACCTTGAAACTCAGGTTGTCAATCAGCACCCGGTCACCAAAAGATTTGCTGACATTGGTGAATTCAATCACTTCATTGCCCAGCCTGTCCGCCACAGGAATGAATATCTCGTTGGTCTCGTTGCGCTTCTGGTATTCAAAATCCGACAGTTCCTCAAAACGCGCCAGCCGGGCCTTGCTCTTGGCCTGACGTGCTTTGGGGTTCTGTCGCGCCCACTCCAGCTCTTTCTTCAAAGTCTTGGCACGGGACTCCTCACCTTTTTGCTCCTGCTCGAGTCGTGCCTGCTTCTGCTCCATCCAGGAGCTGTAGTTGCCCTTGTAGGGAATTCCTGCCCCACGGTCTAGCTCGAGAATCCACTCCGCCGCGTTGTCGAGAAAGTAACGGTCGTGGGTGATCGCCACCACCGTGCCACTGTAACGTTGTAAAAACTGTTCAAGCCAATCCACGGACTCGGCATCCAGGTGATTGGTGGGCTCGTCCAGCAGAAGCATGTCAGGATGCTCCAGCAACAAACGGCACAAGGCCACACGGCGTTTTTCGCCACCGGACAGGACCCCGATCACGGCGTCCCACGGCGGCAGTCGCAAGGCATCGGCGGCAATCTCCAGTTGGTGTTCAGAATCGGTGCCCGCGGTCGCGATGATGGCTTCAAGCTCGGCCTGCTCGGCAGCCAGCTTGTCGAAGTCGGCGTCTTCCTCACCATAGGCGATATAAACCTCCTCCAGGCGCGCCTTGGCCCGGATGACTTTGCCCATCGCCTCTTCCACCGCTTCGCGCACGGTCTTGGTGGGGTCGAGTTGGGGTTCCTGTGGCAGATAGCCAATATTCAATCCCGGCATTGGTGTGGCTTCGCCTTCAATTTCCTTATCAACACCCGCCATAATTCTTAACAGCGTCGATTTTCCTGAGCCATTGGTACCAAGAACACCGATCTTGGCACCTGGAAAAAAACTCAGCGAAATGTCTTTCAGGATATGCCGCTTGGGCGGGACGATCTTGCCGACGCGATTCATCGAAAATACATATTGAGCCATAAGACTTGTGTTCTGATTTGGTGTGAAAAAACGTCATTATCGACGCACCGATGCCAATCAATGTCAGTCCATGCGACAATCGCTGCTGTCCCGGGGCTTCAGTTGCCCGAGATAGCAGCAACTTGCTGGGAGCCAATCCAAACCTGCGGCTCTGTTTTTGATCCCGTCTGCCTTTGACTGAAATGATGCGTCATCGCATCAAAACAGGCCGACACCCTAGCGCCCTGGATGGGGTGCACCTCTATGAAATTTGAAGAACTCAATTTGGCTCCGGCCATCATCAAAGCCGTGCTTGAGCAGGGCTATGAGACCCCGACACCGATCCAGGCTCAGGCCATACCGTTGGTACTCAATGGCCAGGACCTGCTCGGCGGCGCACAAACCGGCACCGGCAAAACAGCAGCCTTTGTTTTGCCGATGCTGCACAAGCTCAGCGCCAGCGAGGCACCGCGCAACAAGTTTGGCGGCACCGGCATTCGCGCGCTGGTGCTCACCCCCACCCGAGAGCTTGCCGCCCAGGTGGAGGAGTCAGTCACCGTATACGGCAAGTATCTGGAATTGAGCTCTGCGGCCATCTTTGGTGGTGTGGGCATGAACCCGCAGATCAGCCGCATGAAAAAGGGCGTGGACATTCTGGTCGCTACACCTGGTCGCCTGCTGGACCTGATGCAACAAGGCATGCTGGATCTGAGCCAGGTACAGATTCTTGTACTCGACGAAGCCGATCGCATGCTCGACATGGGCTTTATCCATGACGTCAAGAAAGTACTGGCGGCGGTCCCAAAGGACAAACAAAGCCTGCTGTTCTCAGCCACCTTCAGCGACGAGATCCGCGAACTCGCCGCGACCTTGCTCAAAGACCCACAGACCGTGCAGGTCACACCCCGCAACACCACTGTGCAGCGTATCAGCCAGCTGATTCATCCCGTGGGCCGCGGCAAGAAAAAGGCTTTGCTGGCCCACATCATCCAGGAGCACAACTGGAGCCAGGTTCTGGTATTTACCCGTACCAAGTTTGGCGCCAATAATGTGGCCGACTTTTTGACCAAGAACGGCATCAATGCGATGGCGCTTCACGGCAACAAGAGCCAATCTGCACGGACCCAGGCTTTGGCAGACTTCAAAAGTGGCGATGTGCGCGCACTGGTTGCCACCGACATTGCTGCACGCGGGATCGATATCGATGACCTGCCTCATGTGGTGAACTATGACATTCCCAATGTCTGTGAAGACTACGTCCATCGTATTGGTCGCACGGGTCGAGCTGGTGCCGAAGGACAGGCGGTCAGCCTGGTGAGCCTGGATGAAGAAGGCTTCATGCAGGCCATCGAGCGCTTCACCAAACAGGACATTCCGGTACAGATTTTTGAATCTTTCATGCCTGAGCCGGGCGAGAAGGCCGAACCCATCGCAATGGGTCGACAGACCATCTGGGGTGGTGCCGGCAAGCCGCCGAGCCGCGATGTGATGATGGCCGCAGCCAAGGCCGCACGAACCGAAATGCTCACCCGGGTGCGCGAAAGCAAAGGCCCGAGGTCAGCCAACAACAGCGGCGCGCCGAATCGTGGACCGGCTGCAGGCGGGCGAAACAATGGCGGCGGACGTAAACCCCGCAGCTTCAACAATGACAGTCGTGCAGGTGCCTCTGGACCCGATGACTACGATAACGCAGAAGTTGATCACAGCGTGCAGCCCCGCAGCCACCTTTCAGCCGCCGAGCAAGCGGTTCGAGCACCTGGACAACGGCCCGCTCGCGGCTATGGTGGCGGCAATGGCGGCGGTTATGGTGGCCCGGTCGGTCTTGGCGGCGGGACATCCCGCACGGCAGGTACCGGGCAGCCAGATCCGATGCGAACCAGTGTCGACATGATGGCCGACCGTGGCGCGAGACGCAGTAATTTTGGCGGTGGCAACCGCAAACCGAATGCTACCGGCGGCGGATTTGGCGGGGGTGCCGGCTTTGGTGGCGGCCCGGGCCGGACCGGTGGTGGCAACCGTTCGGGTAGTCGTGGCCGCTCTGGTAATTCGGGTAGCGCGCGCTGATTGACTCAGGAAATAGGCTAAAAAAGGCCTCTAGCGCATACTGCATATAGGTTTATAGCTATACATTTTGTCCTGTGTCAGTATGGCTGACGTGCCGGCCCGGGTTCAGCCACGGACAAACAGTGTCACCAACGGGTCGGGACCGACTTGGCGGCTCCAGTGACCATGGCGCGTTGCGTCAAAGATCTGACCCATTGGCAAGACATCGGCTGAATAAAAATGCTGCCCGGCGCTGAACACCCTCGAGCTGCCATCCTGAAGGAAAATTTCCATCTGCCCTCCCAGGATAAAGACCCACTGGGGGTCGGTGGTGCAGTGAAAGCTGCTTTTAAAACCGACCGGGCTGCTGCGCAATTGGTATCCGGTACTGGGCATGAGTACACTCAGAGCCGACTGCGGCGTACCATTTTCAAGTGCAAGTGCCTCTTCGCGAAACCTGGCCAAACCGTCAGTATCAGTAAAAAGTACTACTTTGGTGAACATTGGCATATTGAATCCTTCAGAGTTGAAACCGAAGCAGGTTTTCCACTGGCAAGCCAGTCCAGGCTGCTTTTGTTGCCTTTTGCACTGTACATCGCGGCGTCAGCGCGTTTTAGGCACTCCTCGACACTTTGAAATGGATCTGTCAGCACCACAAAACCCAGGCTGGCGCTTCCCTCGTAACTCAGCATTTCATCTCGCTTGACGAGATGAAACGGTGCCTTCAAGGCAAACATCACCTTGTTGGCGACCAGTTGCCCATGTCGGCACGCCAGGTCTTCGCTGGAACCGGCGTCATTCAGCACGATGGTGAACTCGTCGCCTCCCAGGCGAGCAACGGTATCCACACTCCTGACACAACCCTCCAGGCGCCGCGCCACTTGCTGCAGGTACAGGTCGCCAGCTGAGTGCCCGTGCATATCATTGAGGTACTTGAATTTGTCCAGGTCCAGGTAAATCAGCACCCCACACTGTCCGCTACGCACCATCCCGGTCAAAGTTTGTTGCAAACGATCCATAAACAGGCGCCGGTTGGCCAGCCCGGTCAGTGGGTCGTGAAATGCCAGCTGACGGATCATTTCCTCGTTGAGCTTGCGGGACGTCACGTCGCGTCCAACGCCACGGTAACCGGCAAACCCACCGTACGCGTCAAAGATGGGTTCACCGCTGATTGATTGCCAGACCTTGCCCACTTGTGGGTCGTGGATGGGCAGCTCAAAATCATGAAACACCTGGTGTGTTTCCAGCAGATTCTGATAAATCACCCACTCCTCAGCGCTCAAGTCAATGTAACCAAGATCCTGCCGCGTTTTTCCGATGACGTGGTGTCCGATGCCGACACTTTGGCTGCGTTCACCGACATCCAGCCGTACAAATCTGAACTGTGGGTCAAGTTCCCAATACCAGTCACACGACAGCGCGGTAAGAGATCTGAACCGTGTCTCACTGGCCTGCAGGTTCAGATAGTTCAGGTGCTCCAGCGTGATGTCCTGCACCGTGCCCTCAAAATACAAGGGTTGGCCGTCAACGCCACTCACCAAGTGAGCGTGCTCACGGACCCAAATTCGCTCCCTGGTTTTATGACGGTAGACCTCTGATACAAAATCCACCACGCGGGTCTGCGAATACAGCATGGCAATGAACTCGTCGCGTCTGGAGGGGTCGCAATACCACTCGGTTGCAATATTTTCCACGGCGGACAGCATTTCAGACTCGCTGCTGTACCCGTTGAGCTTGACGAGCGCCGCATTGGCGCGCAACTGTCGGCCGTCAGGACTTGACCTGTAGGCACCTATCGGCAGCAGATCAAACAAGCTGGAAAAGTCGCTATCGACCAACACACTACTCCCATGCGTCTCCAGGCCGGAACGCCCTGAGTAGGCAGAAGGTTAACTCAAATCGCAATGAACTCCAAGAGTTGAAGTACAAAGGAGGCAAGCGTCGCCCAGGGTACAGCAACAGCACGCCTGGTTTGTGTCTGAACTCAGAACCAGCTGCAAGCGCCCTGCTCCGCCGTGCCACAGTGACGACGCATGTTGGTGAACAGTTCCCGCCCAAAATCCTGACCATTATTGAGTCGCAACGACTCTGGCATGGCCAGGACCTCTCGCGCATGCCAATCATCGTCTGGTACCTGAACCTGCAAGGTGCCCAGGGTCGCATCAAGTCGAATCACATCACCATCACGCACACGCGCCAGCGGGCCACCGGCGGCGGCCTCAGGTGAGACATGGATCGCGGCGGGTACTTTGCCCGAGGCACCACTCATGCGTCCATCCGTTACCAAGGCCACCCTGTAACCCTTGCCCTGCAACACAGCCAAGGGCGGGGTAAGCTTGTGCAACTCGGGCATACCGTTGGCCTGCGGCCCCTGCCAACGGACCACGCAAATGACGTCGCGATTGAGTTCATCC
>JAGOUM010000215.1 GCA_018061265.1 Rhodoferax sp.
GCCTGACCGCGCTGCTGGCGCGCGATCCGCTGTTGTCGGTGGTGGGCGATGCCGCCGATGCCGGCCAAGCGATTCGCAAGGCACAAGAGCTGCAACCCGACCTGATCCTGCTCGACAACCACCTGCCCGGTGTCAACGGTGTCGATGCGCTGCCTGGCCTGCGCCAGGCAGCGCCGGCGGCGTGCGTCCTGATGCTGACGGTCAGCGAAGACGAAGACGATCTGGCCAAAGCGCTGCATGGCGGTGCCAGCGGCTACCTGCTGAAAACCATCGAAGGCGACGCGCTGACCGCCGCCATTGGCCGCGCCATGCAGGGCGACAGCGTCATCGCCCCTGAAATGATGAGCAAGCTGGTGGCTGCCTACCGGGGAGCCACCCAGGTGTTGCCATCAGAAGTGGCAAGCAGCCCAGTGGCCCTGCCAGCTGCCGACAACAGTGCCGCCGCCCGGCAAGCCGTGCTCGCCAGCCTGTCACCGCGTGAACGCGAGGTGCTGCGCGGCATTGCACGCGGTGCCAGCAACAAGGAAATCGCCCGCGAACACGGCATTGCCGAGACCACGGTAAAAATCCACGTGCAGCACCTGCTGCGCAAACTCGATGTCAGTTCACGCGTGCACGCCGCCGTCATCGCCACTGAACAGGGTTTGGTTGATGGCGCTTGAGATGTTTTGATAAAAGTGCCTATAGCCCTTATAAATAAGGCGCTAACAGCTACAAAAGTAATATTGAATTCTCCCCCTGGTCCTTGATTGGTAGTTCTTTGGAACTAGGCCGAAACGCCCCGGCTAGTTCCACATCAGTCGGTCACACCTCCTTTAGAGGGATACCGCGCAAGCGTCACAAAACCTAAAGTCATGGCCTAGCCAACCAGGAGTTTTGCTATGACAAAAAGAGGGCAGGCGCTCTCGGTGCTGATGGTCAGCACCTTCGCATTCACGGTGTGTTTCATGGTGTGGATGATGTTTGCCGTCATCGGCATTCCGATCAAAAAGACCCTCGATCTCAATTCCACCCAGTTTGGCCTGCTGATGGCCACGCCGGTGCTGACTGGCTCGCTGATCCGGGTGCCGCTGGGCATCTGGACAGACAGGTTTGGCGGGCGCATTGTGATGACGCTGTTGATGGCTAGCACGGTACCGGCCATCTGGCTGATGTCTTATGCCACGCAGTTCTGGCAATATTTAACGATCGGCCTGTTTGTTGGCATGGCAGGTGGCGCTTTTTCAGTTGGCACACCGTATGTGGCGCGCTGGTTTCCGAAGCACCAGCAGGGTTTTGCCATGGGCATTTACGGCGCTGGTAACTCGGGCGCGGCGGTCAACAAATTTTTGGCCCCTGCCCTGGTGGTGGGCTTTGGCTGGACCATGGTGCCCCAGGTGTACGCGGCCATCATGCTGGGTACGGTGATTTTGTTCTGGTTCTTCAGCCACAGCGACCCAGGCCACCTGGTGCCCAGCCACGTTACTTTTCGTGACCAGCTCAAGTCACTCAAAGACCCCAAGGTCATCAAATACTGCCAGTACTACAGCATTGTGTTTGGTGGCTATGTGGCGCTGTCGTTGTGGATGGTGCAGTACTACGTGGGGGAATTTGGCCTGGACATCCGTACCGCCGCATTGCTGGCGGCGTGTTTTTCATTGCCCGGTGGCGTGTTGCGCGCGGTGGGCGGCTGGTTGTCAGACAAATACGGCGCGCATTCAATGACTTGGTGGGTGCTGTGGGTCAGCTGGATTTGCCTGTTTTTGCTGAGCTACCCGCAAACTGACTTCACCATTGCCACCGTTACCGGCCCCAAAACCTTTCACATTGGCCTCAATGTGTATGTGTTCACGCTGCTGATGTTCACGCTGGGCATTGCCTGGGCGTTTGGCAAGGCCAGCGTGTTCAAGTACATCAGCGACGATTACCCGCACAACATTGGCACCATCAGCGGCATCGTGGGCTTGGCCGGCGGTATGGGCGGCTTTTTGCTGCCGATCATGTTTGGTGCGCTGATGGACCTGACCGGCATGCGTTCCAGCGCCTTCATGCTGATGTACGGCGTGGTCTGGGTGTCGCTGATCTGGATGTACTGGACTGAAGTGCGGGCCAAGGAATACCTGGCGCACCCCAGCCCACCCGAACTGACAACCCAATTTTCTTCCAACTGAAAGCCTTTATGAACCAAGCTACTTCGTCCCGCGCCGACATTGCCGACTGGCGGCCGGAAGATACCCAGTTCTGGGAATCCAAAGGCAAACACATCGCCAGCCGCAACCTGTGGATATCCATTCCCAACCTGTTGTGCGGCTTTGCGGTGTGGGCCATGTGGGGCATCATCACGGTGCAGATGATCAATCTGGGCTTTCCGTTCAAGCCGGCTGACCTGTTCACGCTGACCGCCATTGCCGGGCTGATGGGGGCCACGCTGCGCATTCCGGCCTCGTTCTTCATTCGCCTGTCGGGCGGGCGTAACACCATCTTTTTGACCTCGGCGCTGTTGATCGTACCGGCGGTGTGGACTGGCTTTGCCTTGCAGGACAAAACCACGCCGCTTTGGGTGTTTCAGGCCTGCGCGTTTTTAAGCGGCATTGGTGGTGGCAACTTTGCCTGCTCGATGTCGAACATTTCCGGGTTTTACCCCAAGCGGTTGCAAGGCACTGGCCTGGGGCTGAACGCCGGTCTGGGCAACTTTGGTGTCACCAGCATGCAGATTCTGATTCCGCTGGTGATGACGGTGGGCCTGTTTGGTGCCGTCGGTGGCGGCTCGATGGTGCTGACCAAGGACAGCGGCTGGATCATGGGCAAAATTGTGGCGGGCACCCCCACATTTATTCAGAATGCCGGCTTCATCTGGGCGGCGATACTGCTGCCGCTGGTGGTGGCGGCCTGGTTTGGCATGAACAACCTGCTGCCGCTGTCGCCCAATTACGGCGGCACGCTGGCCGCGTTTGCCAAGATCATTTACCTGTGGGGCATCGCCTGCGTGATTGGTGTGATGGGTCTGTATTTGTATTTGCCTGCACCCACCGGCATTGGGCTGCTCAATATGTGGGTGGCACTGCCGATGACCATTGCCGCCACGCTGGCCGCCATGAAGTTGGCCGCCTTTGGCGAGATGAAAGGCAATATCGCCAAGCAGTTCGAGATTTTCAAGAACAAGCACACTTGGTCGCTGACGGTGCTGTACCTGGTCACCTTCGGCTCGTTTATTGGTTTTTCGATGGCACTGCCCTTGTCCATCACGGTCATCTTTGGCATTAGCCATGTGCCCGATGCTGCTGGCATCATGCAGCACACGCTGAAAAACCCCAATGCACCTTCGGCCCTGACCTACGCCTGGATTGGCCCGTTTGTTGGCGCGCTGATTCGCCCGGTGGGTGGCTGGATTTCTGACAAGGTGGGCGGCTCGATCGTCACCCAGGTGATCTCGGCGGTGATGGTGGGGGCCTCGGCGGGGGTGGGCTACATGATGATGTTGGCCTATGCGTCGGCCACACCGGAGCAGTATTTCTCGACTTTCATGTGGCTGTTTGTGCTGCTGTTTGCCGCCAGCGGCATTGGCAACGGCTCGACCTTTCGCACCATTGGCGTGATTTTTGATCGCCAGCAGGCGGGGCCGGTGCTGGGCTGGACCTCTGCCGTGGCGGCTTACGGTGCGTTCATCGCCCCGGTGGTGATTGGTGCACAAATCAAGGCCGGCACGCCGCAAACCGCGATGTACGGCTTTGCCATCTTTTACGCGCTGTGCCTGGTGCTGAACTGGGGGTTTTACCTGCGCGCTGGGTCTGAGATCAAAAACCCGTGAGGTAGTTCTTACGAACTACCCAAACCAACCCACCCGCTAGTTCAATTAACTCGCCCGGGCTGTACTTCAGAGGGATGGCGCCAAAG
>JAGOUM010000216.1 GCA_018061265.1 Rhodoferax sp.
TTTTGGTCAAGGACCTGGGTCTGGACTGGCGCCGGGGTGAAGCCTACTTTGCCCGGCATCTCAATGACTTTGACCAATCGGCCAACAATGGGGGCTGGCAGTGGGTGGCCTCCAGTGGCTGTGATGCACAACCCTACTTCCGCATCTTCAACCCGATCAGCCAGAGTGAGAAGTTTGACCCGCAGGGCAAGTTCATACGCCGATACCTGCCCCAACTGGCCGGGCTGTCCGACAAGAGCATTCACGCCCCGTGGACCGCCAAACCCATGGAACTCCAGGCCGCCAAAGTTCGCTTGGGCATTGACTACCCGATGCCGATCGTCATGCATGACACGGCGAGGCAGCGCACCCTGACACGGTATGCCGTGGTGAAGTCACATGCAAAGACGACAGGATCCAGCGCGTAACCTACCGACGACAACCGGCCACGAGTTCAAAAACATGTTGTAAAGCATAGCACCTAACACTTATTCAATAAGCGGTAGATGCCAAAAACGCCAGAATTCACCAATGTCACCCGTTTGCGCAAACAACGCCGGTCCGGTGCTGCTGGCCTGCTCAGGTTTGTTCCGTTGACCCCGACCTCACTTAACCACGGTCTTTACTGAGTGAAGTTTCAACTGCCAGCCAGCCTCGCCGGGTTGTAGTTTGTAGTCGATCTGGCGCGTCTTGCCAGTTGCTTGACCTTGATCATTGCAAAGCGGGAAGCGGCGTACAAATTTCCCTTTGACCACCGCCATTTGGTCATTGCCGCAATACCCCTTGCTGGCGGCCCTGGCTTCATCCAGCTCTGGCAGATGAACACCACTCAGTGACTTTCTGTTGTTGGCACTGAAGGCCACGAGTGCCAATCGGTTGGCAGCCCCGGGTTGCCGCACAAAAATATAAACTTCTGGTGAACGATCGGAATTGAGGTCTGCCACATCGGTGCCAGTCACGACACCGTCAATATTCATCTCAATCGGTGAATTGTCGATATGCAACCCAGCTGGAACAATGCGCAAGGTATTGCCCGCAGCGCTGTTGGGGCTGGTAATGTGAAAGGAGATTTTTTGCCAGACCTCGTTCTTGTCGAAAGGTGTGGCCCCCGCAAGGCCAGTCAACAGCAGGATCGCGCCTCCAACTACCAGGTGGACTGTGTTTGCTACTTTCATAGGATGTTCACGTTCGGTTAAAAATCACGCCTACCCTGGCTTGCGCTTCCAGAATGGCACGATGACATGGCCCCGTCTGGCGGCCAAAATTAAGAACATGACGCCGGTGGCGGTGCCAACAAGGAGTGCAACCAGGGACGCTTCAAGGCCAAAGCTGCCCCCGGTCAGCCAATCCGATCCTTGTACGCTTGCCTGGATCAGCCCTTGGCCCGTGTCGTTGCCCGATACGTTGCCCGAGAAGATGCCCGACTGGGTGAAGTTCCAGGCGAAGTGAAAACCGATGCTCATCCACAAGCGGCGGGTCAGCATGTAGGCGCCTGCCAGCAGCAGGCCCGCCTCGACACTGATGGACAGGGCACCAATCAGCGTGGCGTTTTCGTTGTGCAAATGGGCAATGCCAAACACCAGGGATGACACCAGCAATGAGATCCAACTGCCAAGCGATTCCTCGACTACCCGGAACAAGACGCCGCGGTACACCAGTTCCTCAAATACGCCTGAGCCCAACGCCATGCTGACTGCCGGAAGCATGAAAGACCATGGGTTGAGTCTAATGATCTGGTAGTTGCCCAGCAACATCAGGATCAGCACGCACAGGGTGTATAGAACCGCACCTACCAACAGACCAAGGCCCAACTCACGTCCCATGCCGGGCAGGGAAAGCTCACTGACGGCTCGGCGTTCAACAAAACGCACGAAGGCGGCGTACACCGCCAGGCCAAGAGCGGACATGGCCGCCACCACGGCCAAGGCCATCCAGGGCGCAGATGCGAACTGTGCCCTGAAACCGTTCTTGACACCCAGCAGGAGGTACAGCCCGGCACCCAGCACGACAATGCGCGTGAGCGGAAATTGCGCGATTCGCAAGAGCAGGCCAGGATTTGATGGCAAGGTTTCAGCCTTCATTTGATGTGCTGTGCCTACCAGATACGCGCGCGCTTGGTGGGCTCCAACCACATCGGATCACCTGGCTTGGTACCAAATGCCTTGTGAAACGCATCCAGATTACGCAGCGGTCCAAAGCCCCGCAGGAAATCCAGCGCGTGGAAATCGGTGGCTGCCAGCAGGCGAATGCGCTCGGTGCGCGCCTTGTAGGTCCACAGCTGCGCCCACGCCACAAAGCAGCGCTGGTCGGTGGTCAGGCCATCCACCTTGGGCAGTTGTTTGCCTTGAAGTGCGCGGTTCAGCGCTGCATGTGCCAGCGTGATGCCGCCCAGGTCTGCGGTGTTTTCGGTCAAGGTCAAACGACCGCTCTGGACCAGATCAGGTAACACTTTGTAGCCATCGAACTGATCGACCAGCAACTGCGTGCGTTGTTTGAACTCGTTGCTGGCTTGGGGCGTCCACCAGTTGCGCAAATTGCCAACAGCATCGTACCGGCTGCCATTGCTGTCAAAACCGTGGGTCAGCTCATGGCCAATCACCGCGCCGATGGTGCAGTAGTTCACCGCCTTGTCTGCGCCTGGTGTATAGAAAGGCGGCTGCACAATGGCCGCGGTGATGTCGATGCCGTTGTAATTGGCGCTGTAGGCCGCGTTGACCGCGATAGGGGTCGTGTACTTCGGCGAGTTGAACCGATCGACCTTGGCGGGCAGTGGCAGTTTGGCCAACTCACGCTGCAAATTGAAGGCCGCAATGCGCTGGTTGTTGCCCAGGTGGTCGTCGGCGCGGATGTCAATGCCGCTGAAGTCGATCCAGGTCTTGGGGTAGCCCACCTGAATGTCCACGCGCGAGAGCTTGTCCAGCGCCGCCTTGCGGGTAGGTTCATCCAGCCAGGGGTTGGCACGAAGCCGCAGCTCAAATTCGGCACGGATATGCCCGACCATCTCGGTCACCTCACGGCGGGTGGATTCAGGGAAGTAAGTCTTGACGTACAACTGCGACAGGGGGTGGTACAGCTGCGTGGCAATGGCATCGACCGTTTGCTCCTCGCGCGGCTCTGAGCGCACCAACTGGTCACGCTGGCGTTGGTAGTCGTCAGCCATGCCGTACCAAGGCTGCCCCAGAAACCCGGCGTTCGCCGACAGCACCGACCAGTGCAGCAGGGTTTGTATGTCTTCTTTGGGGCGGGAGCTGATCAAGCGGTTGAGCGTTTTGATGCCTTCAAGGTCGTGCACCTGAATGCGCGACGCGGGGTCGATGCCCAGTTGTTTGAGCAATTCATCCAGATCCACCGCCGGGATCAGCGCCTGCGCCTCGGCCAGGGTCATGATGTTGTAGGTGCGCGCCGGGTCACGCCCTTGCAAAGGGGTGAGCCGGGGGGCCATCAGCTCGGCTTCCATGGCGAGGATGGTCTTGGCGTGCCGGGCGGCGACTTCGTCGCTTTCACCGGTCTGGCGCAGCATACGTGTGATGTAGTCGACGTAAAGGTCGCGAATACGCTGGGCGGCCGGGTCGGTGTACTGGGTTTGCTCCAGTTGCGGGCCACCAGGCATCAGCGCCAAGACCAGGCGGGTGTTGTCTTTGACGTCGGTCACTGGCCAGACCAGCACCAGCGGGGCGCCGCCTTTGGCCAGTTGATCGGCCGAAAAGCGTGCCAGCTCCAGCGGGCTGGTGGCTGATTTCGCCTTCTCCAGGTCAGCCTTCATGGGTTCCAGCCCCAGCTGATCCTGGCGGGCGGTGTTCATGGCGGCGCGGTAGTAGTCGCCCACCTGCTGTTCCGGGCTGCCCTTGACGTTGCCGCCTTGGCCGGCGCGCAGGGTGAT
>JAGOUM010000013.1 GCA_018061265.1 Rhodoferax sp.
AGGCGGGTAAATTACGGTCTTGACTGCTGGATTCCATGTGGGGCGACGCTGTGGTTCACCCCATTGTCTTTAGCCGCCCCTAAAACTAAAGGACAAAAAGCAGGTGAAAACCCCGCCAGATTCGCGCTGCGCTAAAAGCCCAGGCTGGCCAACAAGTCATCCACCTCGGATTGACCTTTGACGACATCCGGGTTGCCTTCCGGATTGACGACCGGGCCTTGAAGGATGGGTTCGTGCAGGATAGGTTCTGCCAGCGATAACGGAGCCGGTGGCGGAGCAGGACAGACAATGCCTGCGGAGCCGTCAGATGGCGCAGTCAGTATCAGCAGCTGAACCAACTCGGCCTCCACATCCGACACCAGACTCACCACCTTGGCCACCACCTGACCAGTCAGGTCATGAAAATCCTGCGCCATCATGATGTTGGTCAGGTTGGCATCAATTTCCTGTGTGGCCTGTTCCACGTCGGTGATGAAATTCATCACATGGCCCTTGGCAACGGCCGCCACCGGGTCCTTGACAATCAGCCCGCCAATACGCCGGGTCTCTGCGGCAATGTGATCATGGTGCAGTTTTGCTTGGTCCACATTGTTGAGCACCTTTTCGGCAGCCTCACCTGTCAATCTGGCAATGTAAGAGAGTCGGCTGCGCGCATCCGGGATTTCGCCTGCCCAGGATTTAACCTTTTCGGTTAAACCCAAACCACGCAGTGAGTCGTGTAACTGGCGTGTCAGCGCGCCAATGCGCTGGTGCACATCCTGTGACATCTCTGCACTGACAGCAGTCACGGGGACTGCACTGCCAACACCCTTCATTTAAGCCCCAGCTTGGTGAGGATCAGTGTGACCTTGTCTTCCAGCGTGGCCTTGGTGAATGGTTTGACGATGTAACCTGCCGCACCCTGTTGTGCTGCCATCACAATGTCTTCCTTGCGTGCCTCGGCGGTCACCATCAGCACCGGAATGTGTTTGAGTTTCTCATCCTTTTTGATCTCGGTGAGCAACTGAAACCCGTTCATGTTGGGCATGTTGATGTCGCTCACGACAAAATCAAAACTGCCGTTGCGAAGCTTGTGCAGCGCAACCACACCATCCTCCGCCTCATCGGCCTCGGTAAAACCACTTTCCTTGAGCAGGTTACGCACGATTCGACGCATGGTCGAGAAATCGTCAACCACCAAGAACTTCAGATCATTGGCCATGGGAAAAGCCCTCGAAGGCGCGGTTTGAAACCTGCATAAATGAATACCAAAACATGTTGACAGTTTAGATTACTGAGCGGCTACCGCCGCCGCTGCGCTGGCCGGATCAACACCCGGTGCAGCCGCCTGCTCAGTGATGACCTCGGTTTTTCTGGCGCCAAGCAATCGCTCTTCCGCCTCACGGGTCATCACTGTAATACTAATTCTACGATTGGCCGGGCTGCGCGGGTTCTCTTCGTCGAGCAAAATACTCGACGCCAGGCCCATGACGCGGGCAATTTTATCGTCCGGCATGCCTGCCGCCACCAGTTCACGGCGTGTGGCGTTGGCCCGGTCAGCCGAAAGCTCCCAGTTGCTGTAGCCGCGCGCACCGCTGCCATAGGGTGTCTGGTCAGTGTGGCCATCCATGCTGATCTTGTTGTCCACGTCCACCAAAGCAGTGCCAATTTCTTGCAGGATGTCGCGCATGTAAGGCTTGACGGTCGCACTGCCGCTATCAAACATGGGGCGCTTCTGGTTGTCGACAATCTGGATCTGCAGTCCGTCAGGCGTGATGCGCAGCGAGATCTGCTCGCTGAATTCGGCCAGTTTCGGGTTCTGGGAAATCAGCGAACTGATTTTGGCGCTCAGGTCGGAGAGTTTTTTGGCGTCTTCCTTCGCTCTGGCTGCCTTGGCCTGGTCGCCTGACATACGTTTGGCTTTTGGGTCATTGGCGTCACCGCGCCTGGCCTGGCCAGAGGTCTGGGTCAGATCATTGCCGCCCCCACTGACGACGCTGGCGCTGGCACCCGCGCCAGTGCCACCCTGCATGGCAACCTTTAACGGGGATTGAAAGTAGTCGGAGAGCCCCTTTTTGTCACCCTCTGAAGTGCTGCCCAAAAGCCACATCAGCAAGAAGAACGCCATCATGGCGGTCACAAAGTCGGCGTAGGCAATCTTCCACGCGCCCCCGTGGGCCGAGTGACCTCCCTTTTTCACCCGCTTGATGATGATGGGCTGGAGTTTTTTGGCTTCGGTTGCCATGGTTCGGTGCCAACTGCCTTATTTTTTCTTCACAAAGGCTTCCAGCTCGGTGAAGCTGGGCCGATCGGGAGAATAAAGCACTTTGCGGCCAAACTCGATGGCGGTTGCCGGGTTGTAACCCTGCATACTTGCCAGCAAGGTGGTCTTGATACATTGCAGCTCCTTGCCGGCTTCTTCGACCTTCTGCTCCAGCAGGCCCGCCAGTGGTTCGGCAAAAGCATAAGCCAACAAAATACCCAAAAAGGTACCCACCAGTGCCGAGCCAATCATGCCCCCCAACACGGCGGGTGGCTGACCCACTGAACCCATGGTGTTAACCACCCCCAGCACCGCCGCCACAATACCAAAGGCGGGCAAGCCACCGGCCACCCGTTGCAGCGCCGCAACAGCGGCGTGTTCTTCGGCGTGGTGGGTATCAATTTCGCTGTCCATCAGCGACTCGATTTCATGGGCGTTGAGGTTGCCTGACACCATCATGCGCAGGTAGTCGGTGATGAACTCCACCACATGATGGTCATGCCCGACGTCACCATGTTTTTTGAAAATCTCGGACGAATGGGGTTCTTCCACGTCCTTTTCGATCGCCATCAAGCCTTCTTTGCGGGCCTTTTGCAATATGTCATATAGCAAGGCCAGCAAATCCATGTAGCGTGCTTTGGTGTATTTGCTACCTTTGAAACACCGGCCAAGCCCGGCGATGGTGGCTTTGACCACTTTCATCTGGTTGTTGGCGAGAAAGGCACCCAGTGTTGCGCCACCAATGGTGATCAGCTCAAACGGCAGCGCTTTGAGCACAACCATGATATTGCCGCCGTGGACGATGAACACGCCAAAGACGCAGCCCATAACAACCAGCCAGCCAACAATGACAAACATAGAAAAATTCAGTCAGGTGAAGCCAGCGGCCTCATGGTTTAGGTGGCTCAAGGTTTTTGAGCCTGTCTCTATCATATCGTCCAGCGGCGGTGACTCTTGAATTTGATATCAAATTGGCCCCAAGCGCAATACCCATAAGCATCAACAGCTACAAAATAAGCTGCAAATCAATGCAGCTGAATCCCCCCCGCTGCCGCCCCCTTGCCTGCACGCGCCGGTGGCGTGCACAGCCCGCACTCAAAATGCCGCGCATTCTCATACGGCTCACTGACAAAATGCCCGCCACACTTGCTGCACTTGGTCATCGCCAGCATGTTGTTGTCGACAAACTTCACCAACCGCCAGGCGCGCGTGATGCTCAGCAATGGCTCCACCCCGCAGGTGGCAATCTGCGCGGTGTATAGGCGGTACGCCTTCATGATGGCATCGATATCGTCCAGCGCACTCACCTTGTTCAAATACTCATAGGTATTGAGAAACAGCGAGGCATGGATATTGGGCTGCCAGGTCAGGAACCAGTCGGTGGAAAACGGCAGTTGCCCTTTGGACGGTGATTTGCCAGCCACCTCCTTGTACAGGCGCAGCAGGCGCTCATAGGACAGGTCGGTTTCACTCTCGAGCACCTGCAGGCGGGCACCAAGCTGAATCAGCGCCACAGCACGTTCAACCTGTTTGGAGTCATTCAATACACTTTTGATGGATGCGGTGGCCATGGTGTTCTTTCTAATCAGTTGGGGACAGAGCAGACTTCACAAGGCTTGCTCAAACCGCCCGGCCATCAGGATGCTGGCGTGCAATTTGGTGGTGGCGTCGTTGTCGACCTTGGCCGGGGTGTGGTTGGTCAGCAGACCCCAGACCATGTCGTCATCCACGCGGAAGCGGCACAACAGCATGGGGCTGGAGGCAATCTTGAGGATCTGCGCGGGTGACAACATGGCGATCATGTCGGCCGACTCCTCGGAGATGCCCAGGCGAAACAGCGCCTCGGCCTTGTCACGACGGATCACATTCTGGGCCAGCATCAGATAGGTGAGGTTGGCGTCGCGGATTTCCTGCGAGAGTTGGTCGTCGTTCATGGTGGGCTTTCGGAAAAACTGGGTCAAATGATTGGATGGTGTTTGCGGTGCATTTGCCGCGTTCACTGCCTTGGGACCGATTCTGGAAGCCTGTGCCAAAAACTTGAATCAGGGTTTGGATGGAAGCGCTGTCAGGGTTTTGGGTGGCCGGTGTCAGGGAAATTCCTACAAAGTGTCGCCGACCCGTTTCGCAATTCTTGAACTGCAATGCGAGCGAGGGCTTGTCTTGATATACATTTACGTTTTGTATATTTATAGTGGAGATATCGATGCAAGTTTCTAGATGGGGTAACTCCTTGGCGGTGCGTTTTCCGGCAGGCTTGGTTCAGGCGCTTGACTTGAAAGAAGGCGACGACATTGACTTGCACCTGGTTGATAGCCGGTCCTTTGAAGTCACAAAAAAACCGTCCGTGGTCGAGCTACTGGCGCGCTTGCATCAGTTTCGGGGTCGTTTGCCAGCAGATTTTCATTTTGATCGACTCGAAGCCAACGCCAGAGACGAGGCGCTGTGAGTCAAGCTTTCATCGACAGCAACATTGTTCTGTATCTCTTGTCTGGCGACACAGCCAAAGCTGACCAAGCCCAAGCCCTGTTGGCTGCAGGCGCAGTCATCAGTGTTCAGGTGCTCAATGAGGTGACATCGGTATGCCTGCGCAAGTTCGGGATGCCGTGGCCAGAAGTTGAGGCCGTGCTCGTGGCCTTGAAGGCGGCCTGTAAGGTTGTTCCGTTGACGGTTGCATCACACGATAAAGCCGTTGAACTGGCCAAGCGTTTCCAGTTGCCGTTTTATGATGCCAACATTGTTGCCAGCGCCCACTTGTCGGGTGCCAAGGTGCTGTTGACCGAAGACATGCAGACTGGGCTGCTGGTTGACGGCCTGGTTTTGCAAAACCCCTTCAAGTGAAAAGCCTGCCATGACTCTTGACATCTCACCTTTGGGCAATGCCATTGGCCAACTGGAAAAGAGCTTGGTCTACGCCAACTCGTCAGTGGCTTTGGCCGAAGCCGTCTTTGCCGTGGCCTCTGACTTTCTGATCGAGGCCCTGGCACTGTTGAATGAGCTTACCCGTCGCGGACCGGCAAGCACAGCGTGATGATTGCGCCGGCTCCTGACGCAGTTTGCACCATCGACCTTGATCCGCGTGACCGGGTCGAAGTCTTGCGCATACTGGCACAGCAAGTGCCAGACATGGAGGTATGGGCTTTTGGTTCACGAGTCAGGCACACGGCTAAACCCTATTCTGATCTGGACCTGGCCTTGATCAGCCAAAGGCCACTTTCGCTAGACCAAATGGCTGCAATCACAGATGCGTTCGCCAACTCTGATTTATCGATCCGGGTTGATGTGGTGGACTGGGCTAGTACCAGCGAAGTGTTTCGCCAGATCATTTCGCAACACAAGGTGGTGCTGCAAAAGCCAGGCTAGCGAAGACTGGGACTTCGGGCAACGACGGGACATACATCCTGGAAATAGCAGGTCAAGCGCCGCCAGTGTCGCCCGTTTTGAAGTAAACAAGTGGCTCGGGCTTCTGTAAAACGGTAAAAAGCACCATAAACACCCCTCAAGTTTCTAACGGCGTTTCCGAAAACACTTACAACGGGCTTCCAAACAAGGCTCGTCGACCGGCTAACAAAGCATTTAATTGGTGCAACGCCAGCCGGTCCAGCAGGTCAGCTTGTCTGGCCATTTGGATCGGCAGAAATGCCTGATGTCCATTCAGTCATTTGTTATTTAGGAGCTTCAAATGGGATACGCAATCAATACCAATGTGATGTCGATCAATGCGCAACGTAATGCAGCCAGCAACAGTTTGTCTTTGGCTACGACCATGGCACGCCTGTCATCAGGGCTGCGCATCAACAGTTCAAAGGATGATGCAGCAGGGTTGGCCATTGCCGACCGCATGAGCACCCAGGTGCGCGGCATGAATGTGGCCATTCGTAATGCCAACGATGCCATTTCTCTGGCACAAACTGCCGAAGGCGGTCTTGCCTCGATGACAGAAATGCTTCAGCGCATGCGTGAACTGGCAGTTCAAAGCACTAACGTGACCAACACTACAGGCGCAGCTGGCGATATTGCTAAGCTGAACAATGAATTCACACAGCTCGGCGCTGAACTGACCCGCATGTTAAGTGCCACCCAATTCAACGGTCAGTCCATTTTGAATGGTACTAACGCTTACGACTTTCAGATTGGAGCTAACTCTGCAGCTGAAAATCGAATCACGGTTGCATCTGCCTCGATTTCATTGAACGGTATTACCGCCTTTTCTGTCGTCGCCTTTGGTGGTGCCAGTGCCAGCTTGGCGACGGGCGCCGCGTCGTCCAACTCGGCAGCTATTGGTGCGCTTGATGGTGCCATTGCGGCAGTGGCAGAGCGTCGTGCTACCCTCGGTGCCGTACAAAGCCGCTTCGAATCCACGGTGGCCTATCTGCAGAGTTCTGTTGAAAACCAGGCTGCCGCCCGTGGCCGCATCATGGATGCTGACTTTGCAGCTGAAACCGCCAACCTGAGCCGCACACAGATATTGCAGCAAGCCGGCACGGC
Organism: Rhodoferax sp.; assembly: GCA_018061265.1. Classification (GTDB taxonomy): domain Bacteria; phylum Pseudomonadota; class Gammaproteobacteria; order Burkholderiales; family Burkholderiaceae_C; genus Rhodoferax. The sequence continues at coordinate 6,728 of JAGOUM010000013.1, forward strand.
GATGATTGCGCAGGCCAACCAAATGCCGCAAGGGGTGCTAGCACTACTGCAGTGATCAGTATCAGTTGGAGCCAGGAAGCATGCGCTCCAATTCGGGCGCATGCCTTTTGTCTTGGCTCAGTTTAAGGCACTGGTTTGGCAGGCTATCTGCGGCTTTTGATTTGGTGCCACCTAAGGTATAAAGACGCAAATTCGGATGGTCTATAAGGAGTACCTATGGCAACTATTTCAACACCAGGAGTTGGTAGCGGGCTGGATGTCAAGTCTATTGTTACCCAGTTGGTGAATCTTGAGAAGGCGCCGCTTACCTTACTTCAGACCAAAGCCGCCAGCCTGCAAACCAAACTGTCAGCATTTGGTCGCATCAAGTCGGAACTGGCAAGTTTGCAGGATGCTGCTGCCGCATTGCTGGACAACAGTACTTGGTCAAGCAAAACATTCACCTCCAACAACACCAGTGCAATCACAGGCTCATCCAGCGCGACGGCCCTGTCCACTACTTTTTCGGTGCAAGTCAGTGCTCTGGCGCAAGCCCAGTCGGTGCGATCAGTGCCACTGGCCACCGGCGCCGCCATAGGGTCTGCGGGGCGGCTGGACATTCAAGGGGGGCAATGGACAGGTAACAGCTTTGGACCAGGTGCTGCAGCGGCGGTCAGTGTCAACATTGCGGCAACCGATACCCTCGCTGACATTGCCACCAAGATCAACAGCTCATCGGCTGGGTTGACTGCGGTTGTGGTACGAAGCGGCGCGGAAGATCGACTTATGTTGCGCGGCAATGGTACGGGCGACGCAGCGGGTTTCAGGATTCAGGCTTTCGATAGCAGCAATGCCGCTATCACCGACGGCACAACAGGGGTTGGCAAGCTGGCTTACGACTACGGCACCACTGCATTCTATGGAATGACTGCCACGCTGCAAGCGCAAAATGCCTCAATCAGCATTGACGGCATCGCCGTGTCTTCTGCTACCAACACGGTGGCAGATGCAGTGCCCGGTATCACGTTGAATCTGCTTGCCACCACGACCACGGCCGCTCAGGTCACCGTTGGTGCAGATAAGCTGACCGCCAAAACAAAGATCGAAGCTTTTCAGGCTGCCTACAACAAAATTGCTGCATCCTTGGCTGAATTGACTAAATACGACGCTGCGGCAAAGGCGGGTGCGACACTGCAGGGTGACAGCACAGCGGTTGGCCTGCAGAATGTGCTGAAGTCGATGCTTGGTGCTGTTGGACCCGTAGCCTCAACCTACAAACGGCTTAGCGATGTCGGGTTGGAGTTGCAGCGCGACGGTTCACTTTCCGTGAACGCCAGCAAACTGGATGCGGCGTTGGGAGATCTTTCCAACCTCAAAACATTCTTTGAAACCGACTCGGGCAGCGCCACCACCAATGGGATGGCGCGCCGCATCCGCGACTTTGCCAAGACCGCGGTTGGGCTGGATGGCAGCATTGAAAACAGAAACAAGGCGTTGACGGCGTCGATCAGCCGCAACAGTAAAGACCAGGACACCGTGAGTGATCGCATCGCGCGCACCGAGGCACGGCTTTACGCCCAGTACAGTCGCCTGGACGCCAACATGGCTAGCCTAACCTCACTCGGGAACTTTGTCACGCAGCAGATCGCTCAATGGAACAAGGCAAATAGCTGACCGATCGACATCCGGAAATACCCAGCAAAAGCCCCGTTTATCGGGGCTTTGTCTTTTTCTGTTGGAGAAACAATTCTCTCAACACCCGGTGACCTGGTCGATCAGTGACCCCGTAAAAAAACCGAGTGGATTTAGTCCATCAACTTTGTTTTTTGTGGAGCCATCCATGGCAATGACGATCAACACCAACGTGATGTCGCTCAACGCGCAGCGCAACACGGCTCAAAATTCTCTGTCTCTTGCCACTACCATGGCCAGGCTGTCTTCAGGCCTGCGAGTCAACAGCTCCAAGGACGATGCAGCCGGTTTGGCCATTGCCGACCGAATGAATACCCAGGTTCGTGGTATGAATGTGGCCATACGCAATGCCAATGACGGTATTTCGCTGGCTCAGGTGGCCGAAGGCGGTCTGTCCTCCATGAACGAGATGTTGCAGCGAATGCGTGAGTTAGCGGTACAAGCCACCAACTCCACGAACACTACGGGTGCCAATGGAGATATCGCCAAGCTGAGCAATGAATACGGCCAACTGGCGCAGGAACTCACCCGAATGTTTTCGGCAACTCAGTTCAATGGTCAAGCGGTTCTTGCCGGAGCGATTGACTACTCCTTTCAAGTAGGTGCCAACTCGGGTGCGGATAACCGTATCACCATTTCAGCCACCGATATTTCGCTGGCTGCAGGGGCTGCCTCTGCCGGCTTTACCGCAGTAGCCTCAGGGGGAGCGGCATCAGCGTTGAACTTAACTAGCAATGTAAACAATTCGGCACTTCTGGGCTCGCTGGATACCGCCATTTCGTTGGTCAATGATCGCCGTGCCACATTGGGTGCTGTTCAAAGCCGCTTTGAAAACACAATTGCTTACCTGCGAACCTCAGTGGAGAATCAGTCAGCGGCTCGTGGTCGCATCATGGATGCTGATTTTGCTGCCGAGACCGCCAATTTGAGCCGCACACAGATCTTGCAGCAAGCGGGCACTGCCATGATTGCCCAAGCCAACCAAGTGCCTCAACAGGTCTTGCAACTCCTGCAAGGGTAGTCAAAAAGCCCTTACTGCTTCTCAAAAGCCCCGTTTATCGGGGCTTTGTCTTTTTCTGTTGGAGAAACAATTCTCTCAACACCCGGTGACCTGGTCGATCAGTGACCCCGTAAAAAAACCGAGTGGATTTAGTCCATCAACTTTGTTTTTTGTGGAGCCATCCATGGCAATGACGATCAACACCAACGTGATGTCGCTCAACGCGCAGCGCAACACGGCTCAAAATTCTCTGTCTCTTGCCACTACCATGGCCAGGCTGTCTTCAGGCCTGCGAGTCAACAGCTCCAAGGACGATGCAGCCGGTTTGGCCATTGCCGACCGAATGAATACCCAGGTTCGTGGTATGAATGTGGCCATACGCAATGCCAATGACGGTATTTCGCTGGCTCAGGTGGCCGAAGGCGGTCTGTCCTCCATGAACGAGATGTTGCAGCGAATGCGTGAGTTAGCGGTACAAGCCACCAACTCCACGAACACTACGGGTGCCAATGGAGATATCGCCAAGCTGAGCAATGAATACGGCCAACTGGCGCAGGAACTCACCCGAATGTTTTCGGCAACTCAGTTCAATGGTCAAGCGGTTCTTGCCGGAGCGATTGACTACTCCTTTCAAGTAGGTGCCAACTCGGGTGCGGATAACCGTATCACCATTTCAGCCACCGATATTTCGCTGGCTGCAGGGGCTGCCTCTGCCGGCTTTACCGCAGTAGCCTCAGGGGGAGCGGCATCAGCGTTGAACTTAACTAGCAATGTAAACAATTCGGCACTTCTGGGCTCGCTGGATACCGCCATTTCGTTGGTCAATGATCGCCGTGCCACATTGGGTGCTGTTCAAAGCCGCTTTGAAAACACAATTGCTTACCTGCGAACCTCAGTGGAGAATCAGTCAGCGGCTCGTGGTCGCATCATGGATGCTGATTTTGCTGCCGAGACCGCCAATTTGAGCCGCACACAGATCTTGCAGCAAGCGGGCACTGCCATGATTGCCCAAGCCAACCAGTTGCCTCAACAAGTCTTGCAGCTCCTGCAGCGGTAACCTCGGCACCTTCTCCGGTTCGGAAGGCGGACGATCGTCACAAACGTCTATCTTGTGATGTGTGTGAGCAGGTGAAAATAGACACTAGAGAAAATGCTCCAAGGCTGCAGACCATGAGGGTTACATGATTCCATTTGCATCCACCCACCAGCCATATTACGTATATGCCGCGCCGGGCTTTTCAGCGGGAAAAGAGTCGTCCATTCAAATGCATGTGCTTTGCTCCATGCTGAATTACGCTGGGTTGCAGGCTTACATTGCCGCAGCAGACGGTCTGGATGGTCGCTTTTGGACTCCCATGCTGACGCCTCAGGTGATGGCGGCACACCACTTGGCCAAGAAAAAGCCAATTTCTATTGTTCCCGCCAAGCAAGTGGGAAGGCAGGATTACCCTGGTTTGGTCGCGGGCCACTTGTCTGAATTTGATATCACCGATGAAACTTGGGCCGCGCCAGGGCGAGTCCGTATTTACCCAGCCGTCGTTGTGGGCAAAGCGGTCCCTGAGCCTGCGGCTGATCTCTGCCTGTCGTTACCTTGGGTGGACAGCCAGTTGTTTCACTTACCGCCCACTGGCTCGAAACGGGAAGGGGAACTGGTTTGGAGCGGTAACCTGCTGAAGCTGGGCAAGCAATTGCGAGATGAACATGCCACACTGCCTGATTTGTCACCTTTCGCGCCCAACCCAATGACTGCAGACGCAAGGGCGAATGCCTTGTGTGAAGCAGAGTGCGTTTACTGCTATGGTACAGGTGCAATCACTACAGAAGCGCGCCTGTGTGGGTGCAAGGTGATCTACATTCCCACTGATTGGCAACTTCATGCAGTGCCAAATCACCCCATTGCCACTTTGGGTGCGTTCTTTGAAAACTTCGATCAGCCCATCAATACCCGTGAGGGTGAGCAGAGTTTTTTTCATCAGTATCAAAACCATGTGGCAAGCGCGCAACACTCCTTGTCAGAGTTTATAGCGATTTCTCAGAGGCTTGCCGCTGCCCAGGTTTTTGAGGAAGCGTGGAGCGATGCGGATGTTGACAGCCTTGGGGATCTGGTTACCTCGACACCAGAAGTCAAGGCCGCCAGGGCTGACCGCAGGATGTACAAAAGCCTGTCTGACACCTATGTTGGCTGGAAGGCCAAGACAAGCCCGAGGGAAGTCTATGCGGACATTGCTGCTCAGTACATTTCGGCCAGGAGTATCCAGCAACCTGCGGTGCATGTTTATGCGCAGGGATGGAGCATGGATGACCTTGCAAATGTGCTGGACGACCTGGCACTTGGATGGCTTCAGCCTTCGGTCATTTGTATTCACGCAGATCATGCTTGCCCGGTTGACCCATCTGACTTGGGTGGCCAGGTTGAGTGGCACGACAAGCCGGGCGGGTTTCAGCACCCTATTGCCAAAGCTGCAACATCGTCAGTTGAGTGGTGTGTATTGATAGACGCGGGTACCCGCCTTGAGCCTTACACACTTTACGAGCTGCTGAAGGTCAGCCGGTCATCTGGCGACGCTGTGGTGGCCTACGGGGCAGACGACATTCGTCAGCGCGATGGATCAGAAATACCCAATCTCAAGGGTGGGGGGAACGTGGAACTGCTTCGCCATACCAATTATCTGGGTGGGGTTGTGGCGGTTAAGGAGTCAGCATGGTCAGGCATGCCAGATCGGCATTTGTACAGCACTGCCTATCGGGTCGCGCTCGAATACTCGGCGTTGAGGGCTGGTGCGGCCCTTTTGTACGTTGATAAAGTAATTTCGCACCAACCCCTACGTCAACACATAGGGGCAGAAACCGAAGAATTCAATGTTGTCCGCGACGTTTTGTCCGAGCATTGGCCCGGCACCAAGGTGTTGGCCGACGAAATCTCGGGTTGCTGGAAGGTGACGTATCCCAAAACTACTGAGCGGGTGACCGCTGTGGTTCCCACTGGGAATCAGTTGGGGTATCTGGAGGCGCTATTAAAATCCATCAATCGGTTAGAGAGCGAGGGGATCGACGAAATTGTTCTGGTAACGCGACCGGAAGACTTGGTGAAAACACTGGATCAGATTGGCGACAGGTACTCGCACCTTGACATTCGATGCATCGCGGGGCCAACTGAGGCATTCAACCTTGGTGCTTACCTGAATGCGGCAATAAAAGTCGCCAGTCATTCATTGATCTTGGTATGTGATGATGATGTCGAGTTTCTCGCGGGGGGCACCACAGCGACGATAGCATCTTATTTTGTTGACTCGCACGTGGCAGTGGTGTCACCTCGCCAAGTGCTTCAGGTGGAGCAAAAACCACTACTCACCGGTGGGCCTTGCCTGGTTGGCAATGATGCCTGCCTGGTGCAGTACAACGGTCAACAGCAGTGGCTTGCCGAGCGAGGTTTCCTCAACCGGCTGCAAATGGCACAGGATGTCGCCGGTGTGCAAGGGTCATGCTACATGTTGCGCAAGTCGGCACACTGTGACGTGAACGGATTTAATGAATCCGATATGCGGACTTTTTGCACCGCCACAGATTTTGGCTACAAACTGATTCGTGCTGGGTACAGGATTGTGTGGACTCCTGATGCGAGTTTTCACCACACAGGTGGCGCAACACTGCGCTCCTTAAGGAAAGATCCCGATACGCAGCTGTTGCTGCACAAGCAATGGATTGGTGAACGGGATGAGTTGTCTAGAAAGTGGCTGCGCTTTGCCTCTTCGATTGATCTGTACAGTAAGCATCTGTCGCGGGAAATTCCGTACGGTCTGGAGCCATCCATGGTCATTGAGTGGGACATCCGTAGCAAAGACCGGCCTCGGGTACTGGCGCAACCAATTTCAAGCGGATCAGGGCAATACAGGGTGATTGAGCCACTTGACGCGATTCAGTCGGCCAGTCTGGCTGAAACCGCGTTGATTTTTCCTGATTCCTCAAAAAAGCGTCGAATCGTCTCTGTAACCGACATCGCAATCGCCAAACCCGACAGGGTGTTGTTACAACATTCAATCTCAGACGAGGACATCAGCAATCTAAAAAACATCAGGAAAATCTTGCCAGATACATTTGTCATTCAATTGATGGATGATCTGGTATCTGATCTGCCAAGCTCCCATCCCAACTTTAATTATGGGATGCGCGAAGGCCACACCCGAACCGTTGAAGCCGTCCGGCTCTGCAACAGGTTGATTGTGTCGACACAGCCTCTCGCAGATTACTATAAAAGCTACTGTGACGATATCGTGGTTGTACCCAATGCGTTGGATGAAAGAATGTGGGGCCATCATTTCAAACCGGTGAAGGAGCGCGCACGGCTCCGAATCGGCTGGGCGGGCGCGGCCCAACACCAGGGCGACTTGACGCTCATCACCGACGTACTGAAGCACTTTGCGGACAAGGTTGATTGGATTTTTATGGGCATGTGCCCGGATGTTTTGCGTCCAATGATCAAGGAGTTTCACTCTTTTGTTTCCTACTCAGACTATCCCGCCAAGCTGGCAACCCTTGATCTTGATATTGCCATAGCCCCGTTGGAAGACAACGCATTCAATCAGTGCAAAAGCAACCTGAGATTGCTTGAGTATGGTGCTATGGGGTGGCCCGTGGTTTGCTCGGATGTGTATCCTTTTCGCACAGGTAAACCGCCTGTGATAAGTTGCGCCAACAATGTTGATGATTGGATTGATGCTATTTCACTGCTTATCAATGATTTTTCATTACGTCAAGCAATGGGAGTGAAGTTGAATGATTGGTTGAAACGCAACTACATGCTTTCGAATATCGTCACTAAATGGAATACAGCCATCTTCAGCTAAAGGGAGACTATCTTGATAAATTACTGTATCTCACATAAGCCATTGATGTTTAGGAATAACTCTCAGCTTAGGCATATTCTTTTAGGAGATGAATTACTTCCAAAAAAAGAGCAATTTCTACCATCAGAATCTATCCATCACATTTCCGAAATAGCACAAGATCTTGATTATCTGCATTGTATGTTGGCGGGTTCATCAGGTACTTTTGCGATTGCCAGATTGCTTCGCGGAACACATGATGAATGGGATGAAACAACCTCAGTTGTGATTAATCAATATCGAAAGTTCATGGCCAAAGATACGCTTGGCATGAAATCAATCAACTACCCAGGTATGGTGATGGTTCCTGTGGATAAAGCAATTGATATTGATGTTTTCGAAATACAGGCGAACATAAAGACTCCTTTTTTGTTACCCTCACCCATTGTGGTGGGAAACACGTATAACCAGTACTGTACTGCCCATAGAGGTCAAGATTTTCTGAGATATATCGCCATTGCCATCGACTTAGGTATTATTGATCACAAACAGGCTGGCCAAATATTTAATTCAGAAATGATGATTCCAGGGGGGGTGGAGTTTGGGATTTATCCCGTTGCCATTTTTCTTGACGTCGTTGAAAAACTCGAGAAAATTTGTTTAGAATTTGCGAAGAATAATTTACCATCTTCACTTGACAGATACCAGAGAAGAGCATTGGCCTTTTGCAATGAGAGAATGGGAAGTTACCTTCTGCTATTGACGCTGAATCAGATTTGTGGCGCTGAGATTTCCCCTGAGTGGTTTGGCTATATGCATACTGTCTCGGACAACCTGACATACTACGGCACCTGAAATGAAAGCTGTCATCCTTGCGGGTGGCTTGGGAACCCGGATTTCTGAAGAATCCACCGTCCGCCCCAAGCCCATGGTTCAAATCGGAGGCATGCCCATTTTGTGGCACTTGATGAAGGTGTTTTCGGCTCACGGTATCAATGACTTTGTGATCTGTTGTGGCTACAAGGGCTATATCATCAAGGAGTACTTTGCCAACTACTTCCTGCACATGTCCGATGTCACATTTGACATGCAAAACAACCATATGGAAGTTCACCAGCGCAAAGCCGAACCATGGAAGGTGACCCTGGTGGATACTGGCGAAAACTCGATGACCGGTGGGCGTTTAAAACGCGTCGCTCGCTTTGTGGAAAACGAGACCGCTTTTTGCATGACTTATGGTGATGGGCTGAGCAACCACAACATTGCCGAATCCATCAAGTTCCACCACAGCCACGGAAAGCTGGCCACCGTCACAGCCGTTCAACCTCCCGGGCGCTATGGCGCTTTGGACATGATTGGCAGCAGTGTCAGCGGGTTTGTCGAGAAGCCCAAAGGCGAAGGTGGCTGGATCAACGGGGGGTTTTTTGTGCTATCGCCTCAGGTGCTGAACCTGATCGACAACGACAACACCAGCTGGGAACTGGAGCCAATGGATACATTGGCGAAAAGTGGGCAGTTGGAGGCCTATACGCACAGCGGGTTCTGGCAGCCCATGGATACCTTGCGCGAGAAAAACCAGCTTGAAGATCTGTGGATATCTGGGAAAGCACCGTGGAAAGTCTGGTAGTCCAATCCAGTCAGATGAGGACACCCTCGCCCGGGTTCTGGGGCGGGAAAAAAGTGCTACTGACTGGGCACACTGGTTTTAAGGGAAGCTGGTTGGTCATGTGGCTTCAGCAATTGGGGGCCGAGGTGGTGGGTATGGCCCTGCCTCCAGCCACTTTCCCCAGTCTGTTTGAACTGGCGAGCGTGGGCAGCATGCTCGACAGCCGCGCGGTAGACATTCGTGATGCGCAGCTGGTGGCGCATCACGTCAAACAAATCAACCCGGACGTGGTGTTGCACCTGGCTGCACAGGCTCTGGTGCGGGAGAGTTACCGTCAGCCTGTGGACACGTTCGCCTCAAATGTGTTGGGCACTGCCCACGTGCTGGACGCCCTTCGGCACTGTGACCGCACACGTTCTGTGGTGGCGGTGACCACTGACAAGGTGTATCAGAACAACGAGTGGCACCATCCCTACCGCGAAAGCGATGTGCTGGGCGGGCACGACCCATACAGCGCCAGCAAAGCGGCGTGTGAGCTGGTCATCAACAGTTACAGAAGTTCTTTTTTTGCAGCAAAAAATGTAAGCCTGTCAAGCGCTAGGGCAGGAAATGTGATCGGAGGTGGGGATTGGTCTGCTGAGCGCTTGTTGCCTGACGCCGCCAAGGCGTGGGGGCAAGGCATGGCACTTGAAATCCGCAGCCCGGAATCGGTTCGACCCTGGCAGCATGTGCTGGAGCCACTGCTGGCCTACCTGGTGCTGGCCGAAGAAACCTGGCACAACCCTGCCCATGCAGCGGCCTACAACTTTGGTCCACTGCCCCATGAAGCAGCCACCGTGCGGCAAGTGATGGAATTGGCGCAACCCCACTGGCCTGGTGCACAGCTGATCTTTGCAGATCACACGCGAGGCCCACACGAGGCGGGCTTGCTCACTTTGGACACGGCGAAGGCTCGTTCCGTCCTGGGTCTGGCACCACGCTGGTCACTCGCGCAGGCCGTTGAGCGGACTGTGAGTTGGTATCACCGCCAAAGGCACGGTGAAGATGCCGCTAGGTTGTGCCGCCTGGACTTGCTGGCATTTACCTCCCCGTTTGCAGAGCCGCAATCATGAGCGCACAACTAAGCATTCATCCAACGCCATTGGTCGGGTTAAGCGTGGTCAGGCGCCATGCTCAGGCAGATGCACGCGGGTCCTTCACGCGGCTTTTCTGCAGCGAAACCCTGTCCGCAGCAGGTTGGCCAGGTGCAGTGGTGCAGGTCAACCACAGCCTCAGTCGACAACTCGGTACAGTGCGTGGGCTGCATTTTCAGCGGCCACCTCACCAAGAATGGAAACTGGTGACTTGCGTTCAAGGCCTGGTTTGGGACGTTGCCGTGGATGTCCGTACCCACTCTCCAACCTATTTGAAATGGCACGCCGAAACTTTGAGTGCCGACAACGGGCTGGCCATGCTGATTCCAGCGGGGTTCGCTCATGGCTTTCAGACCCTGAGCAACAACGTGGAACTGGTGTATTGCCATTCCCATGCCTATTACCCCGCAGCTGAAGGTGGACTGAATCCAAATGACCCCACTGCGGCCGTGCAATGGCCATTGCCGGTGTCTCAGTGGTCAGAGCGCGACAGGCAATTGCTCACCGTGGACCAGGGTTTTGCAGGAGTTGAACTGTGAAATGCAGGCATTGCGGCAGTGAGCTGCACCTGAACTTTCTGGATCTGGGCAGCGCTCCGCCATCCAACGCCTACCTGTCCCATGAGGCCCTGTCGGCCCCAGAAACCTGGTACCCGCTGCGGCTGCTGGTGTGCGAAACCTGTTGGCTGGTGCAAACCGAGGATCACGCCGGGCGAGAACAACTGTTCACACACGAGTATGCGTACTTCAGCTCGATGTCCACATCGTGGCTGACACATGCGCAACAGTACGTGAGCGACATGGTACAACGGCTGGGTCTTGGTCCGAGCAGTACCGTCGTGGAGGTCGCTGCCAACGATGGCTACCTGCTCCAATACGTGGCGCAGTCTGGCATTCCCTGCTATGGCATAGAACCGACGGCCAGTACTGCGGCTGCGGCCAAAGTCAAGGGTCTGGACATTCTGGAGAGCTTCTTTGGCGAGAAACTGGCCACACAGCTGGCCACCAAAGGCAGACAGGCCGACCTGATGGTGGCCAACAACGTGTTGGCACACGTGCCAGACATTAACGACTTTGTGGCCGGGTTTGCCACTCTGCTCAAGCCTCAAGGTGTGGCCACTTTTGAGTTCCCACACCTGATGCGGATGATGGAGCATAACCAGTTTGACACCGCGTACCACGAGCACTATTCGTACCTGTCGCTTACCGCAGTGCGGAGGATCTTTGTTGCTAACGGCCTGACTGTGTTTGATGTTCAGGAACTGCCGACACATGGTGGGAGTCTGCGTGTGCTGGCCCAGCGAAGCGACTCAGGAGCGCGGACGATTCAGGGCAGCGTTGCAGCAATTCTGTCTGCGGAAACTCAGGCTGGATTGGCAAGGCCTGACGTTTATAAAGAGTTTCAGTCCAAGGCTGAGTCCGTAAAAAATGGGTTGTTGGCCTTTTTGCTAGAAGCCAAACAAAAAGGACTGCGCGTGGGGGCATACGGTGCTGCCGCCAAGGGCAACACCTTGCTGAACTTTGCCGGTGTGCGACCTGACCTGCTGCCTTATGTGGTAGATCGCAGCCCAGGCAAGCAGGGCAAATTTATGCCCGGCAGCCGGATACCCATTGTGCAAGAAGACTATTTGTGGACTGACCGCCCCGATTTGGTGGTGGTCCTGCCGTGGAACTTGCTGGACGAAGTATCTACCCAGCTTCAAGGTATTCGCGCTTGGGGAGGGCGGTTTGTGGTGTCAGTCCCTGAACTGCGGATCCTGGAGTCTGCAAGCTCATGAGAGTTGTGTTGACTGGTGCCAGCGGCTTTATTGGCCGCTACGTGCTCGACGAACTGAACGCGGCTGGCATCGAAACGATCACCTTTGGTCGAAATGTTCCTGACAACGCAACATCTGCGAAACAACATATTCAATGCGATTTATTACGGGACCCGTGCTGGAAAGACCTGTTGGCTCAAGCCAAGGGAACCCACTTACTTCACTGCGCATGGTACGCCGAGCATGGAAAGTTCTGGACATCATCCGAAAACAACCGGTGGGTGGATGCCTCCGTGAAGCTTGCGGAAGCCTTTTGCCAGCAAGGAGGGCAACGGATTGTTATGGTCGGGACCTGTGCCGAGTACGACTGGGAATACGGGTGGTGCAGCGAGGCTAGCACTCCGTTGAACGGTGCCACACTGTATGGATGTGCCAAAGACGCTACGCGGCGGCTAACCGGTTGTCTTTGCAGGCAGAACAAGGTCGACTTTGCTTGGGGTCGAGTATTTTCCCCGTTCGGCTATGGCGAAAACGAACAGCGGCTCATCCCCGCCTTGATTCGCGCTTTGCGTGGTGAGATTCCGCCGATGGGCATCAACTCGGATGTATATCGCGATTTTTTGCACGCCAGTGACGTAGCTCGTGGCTTGGTGGCATTGTTGCAGAGCCATGCGCATGGGGCTTACAACATCAGTTCGGGGCAACCCACTTCGCTGGCCGACCTGGCCACAATGTTGGCTCAACTGCTGGATGTTGATGTTTCCCTCGTGCTATCCATGCCACCCGGTCGACGAGACAATGTCCCACTCCTGGTGGGGAATAATAGGCGGCTGTTGGACTTGGGCTGGCAACCCGCCATGAACTTACATGCTGCCTTGGAACGCACCTTGGCCGAAGGCTTCAAATGACACCTCACAACTGTCCGATTTGTAATGGAAATTCACTGACTCCATTCCTCAATCGCTTGGAAGTGCCCGTACACCAGAACCTGGTCTTGGGTAGCAAGATTGCGGCGCAGTCGGTTGCGCGTGGGGACCTTGACATGGCAGTATGTGCGGAATGCGGGTTTGTCTTCAATCGCCGGTTCGACATGTCGCGACTTGCCTATGGTGAAGGATATGACAACACCCAGTCTTGCTCGCCGTACTTCGATACTTATCTGGATCATTTGGCGCACGACCTGGTCAATGTCCAAAGCGTGCGAGATTGCACGGTGGTGGAAGTGGGGTGTGGCAAGGGCCAGTTTCTGGAAAAGCTGGTGAATATACCCGGATCACGGATCATAGGTTTTGGATTCGATCCGAGCTACATTGGACCCGAATCCACTTGCTCCGGGCAAGCTCACTTCAGGCGCTGCTACTATGACGATACCTGTTCCGATGTACAGGCAGACGTGGTGATATGTCGGCACGTCATCGAACATGTACCAGCACCGCTTAGCTTGCTACATGCAATTAGATCAGCGCTTGAAAATTCACCGGATGCACGCGTGTTTTTCGAAACGCCATGTGTTGAATGGATACTGGATAACCGAGTTCTTTGGGACTTCTTTTATGAGCACTGCTCGTTGTTCAGTGTCAGTTCCATCGTTCGGGCATTTGAAGAAACGGGTTTCACCGTGTCCAAGGTTGACCATATTTTTGGCGGTCAGTACCTTTGGTTGGAGGCAAGAGTCGGCACCGCAGCGTCGGCGCGAACCGACCGTGGCCAAGCTGTCTATGCTCAAGCCTTAAACTATGGACAATGCGAGGAGGCTATGCGGCAAACATGGAAAATTCGAATGGACGGTTTGCGTGCTGAGGGCGCGGTCGCACTCTGGGGGGCCGGCGCCAAAGGAGCAACGTTGGCAAATCTGATTGATCCCGGAGCGACCTTGATTGACTGCGTTGTGGACCTAAATCCCAACAAACAAGGTAAGTTTATTCCCGGAAGTGCACACAGAATAGTGCCTCCAGCCGAATTGAGCAGCCGCAAAATCATGAACGCACTTTTGATGAATCCCAACTACCGGCAAGAAAATGAGCACTTGCTTGCGTCGTCCGGTATTTCAACCAAGCTAGTAGATTGGAGCAACCTATGAGACTCAGTCTGGACACCGAGGCGCGGACCTTGACTCTTGAAGACACTGACCATATTACCCAGTTGGACCTCTATTCCAGGGAGGCGTTTGAAGCCATTTCGCGGTATTGGGTGCGAGTTGGGTGGAATCAAAAGTACCAGTACACGTTCAGTTGGATGGGGCGTCCGGTCATTCAGCTACCAGAAGACATGATCCGGATGCAGGAGGTCATTTTTGAAGTTAAGCCAGACGTCATTATCGAAACCGGGGTTGCTCACGGCGGCTCACTGATTTTTTACTCAAGCCTTTGCAAGGCGATGGGTAAGGGACGGGTCATTGGAATTGATATTGAAATTCGCCCGCACAATCGCGTGGCCATCGAGGCGCACCCCTTAAGTGATCGAATCACGTTGGTAGAGGGCAGCTCAACCGCACCAGACATCGTGCAGAAGGTGGGTGCCATGGTTCAGCCCAATGAGATTGTTCTGGTGATTCTTGACTCCAACCACACCTATGAACATGTGCTCAACGAATTGAACGCCTATGGCAAATTGGTCAGTAGGGGGTCTTATATTGTTGCTACCGACGGGATCATGTTTGATTTGGCTGACGTCCCACGCGGCCACTCCGGGTGGAGCACTGACAATCCGATGTGTGCGGCCGCAGACTTTGCAACGGCGAATCCCGAGTTCACCATTGAGCAACCAAGTTGGCCGTTCAATGAAAGCGAGTTGACGAAAAACATCACCCATTGGCCAGGCGCATGGTTGCGTCGTCAATGAAATTTGAACTTCAGATTGTCAAAATTGCTTTAGTCGAGGGTTAAATGGACGATAAAGAATCTAACAAAACCGTTGATTTAAATGCCATGTACCTTCCAATCCACAGCAGAGCAGCCTCATCGTATTCACGGGTCGGGGTTGAGACCAGTGTGCTGAGCGCGAGCCCCCACGAACTGATCAGTTTACTGTTTAATGGGGTATTTGAAACCCTTTCTTTGGCGCAATGTGCGATTGAGCAAAAAGACATTGCCACCAAAGGAAAGGCCATTTCCAAGGCGACGCGTCTGATCTCCGAAGGGTTAAAAGGGGGGTTGAGTCCCGACGGTGGTGAATTGACGGTTCAGTTGACCTCGCTTTACGATTATTGCGTTGGTCGGCTGATGCATGCCAACTTGAAGAACGATACTGCCGCCATTGAGGAAGTGGTCAAGTTGATTCAACCAATTGCATCCAGCTGGCAGGCGATCCGCAGTGATGTGACAGGGGGAGTTTGATATGTCAACTGGATATGAAAATTCCCCGATTGTGTCTGGCCATATTGGAGCAGCGAGTTGCACGCTGATCGACTACTACAAAGCCATCGAAGACAGCAGTGCCAAGATGCTCGACGCCGCCCGTTCTGAAGACTGGGAGCAGGTGGTGCGATTTGAAGGTGCCTGCGCGGTCCTGATCGAGCAGTTACGGGCGCGTGCCCATACCGAACAGCTGATGCCAGAGCAGCGCGCCGAAAAGACCCGCATCATGCAACGCATTTTGAACAACGACGCGCAAATTCGTTACCTGGCTGAGCCCTGGCTCAGCCATTGCGAGCAGAACATGGACGGTCAGCGTCAGTATCTTCACTGAGTCGACGCTCTATTTTCAATAGCTTCCAGCCTTTTTTCTAGAAGGGATGGAAGCTTTTTTATGCTTACCCCAGGCCCCGCGCAATAATGATCTTCTGCACATCGCTGGTGCCCTCATAAATCTGGCACACGCGCACATCGCGGTAGATGCGTTCCAGCGGAAAATCACTTACATAACCATAACCCCCCAGCGTTTGTATGGCGGCGCTGCAGACCTTTTCGGCCATTTCGCTGGCAAACAGCTTGGCCATCGCGGCTTCTTTGAGGCAGGGGCGCCCGGCATCGCGCAAGGACGCGGCGTGCCAGATCAGTTGGCGCGCTGCCTCCAGCTGCGTGGCGCACTCGGCCAGCCTGAAGCCCACCGCCTGGTGGTTAAAGATGGCGGTGCCAAAACTCTGGCGGTCTTTGGCGTACGCCACGGCCACCTCCAGCGCGCTGCGTGCCATGCCCACACTTTGTGCAGCAATGCCGATGCGCCCGCCCTCCAGTCCGCCCAGGGCGATGCCGTAGCCTTCGCCTTCCTTGCCGATCAGGTTCTCGGCGGGCACGCGGCAGTTGTCAAAACTGATTTGTGCGGTGTCGCTGGAATGCTGGCCCAACTTGTCTTCCAGGCGGGCCACCACGTAGCCGGGTGTATTGGTGGGCACCAGGAAAGCGCTCATGCCTTTTTTGCCAGCACCCTTGTTGGTTACCGCAATCACAATCGCCACATCGCCGTTCTGGCCGCTGGTGATGAACTGTTTGACACCGTTGATGATGTACCCATCACCGTCTTTCACCGCCGTGGTGCGCAGGCCCGAGGCGTCCGAGCCCACATGGGGCTCAGTCAGGCAGAACGCACCCAGCATCTGGCCCTGCGCCAGCGGTGCCAGCCACTGTTTCTTTTGCGCGGTGTTGCCAAACTTCATCAAAATGGCGTTAACCGGGCAGTTGGTCACGCTGATCACCGTGCTGGTGCCGCCGTCACCCGCGGCGATTTCTTCCAGCACCAGCGCCAATGTCAGGTAGTCCATGCCCGCGCCACCCAGCTCTTCTGGCACACAAATGCCGTAACAGCCCAACTCGGCCAGGCCTTTGTGCGCATCCTTGGGAAAGTGGTGCTCCTTGTCCCAGCGCGGCGCATGGGGCCAAAGTTCAGCCTGGGCGTAGGCGCGAACCGCGTCTCGCACCATTTCCTGGTCCTGGGTCAGTAACATAAGGGTCTCCGGCAGCCTGCCCGGCCGGGCAGACTCAAAATTTATAACGATCGGACAATGGGTTATTGACGTGCACGTCAACTCAAAGCATTATGCCCGGCGCGCTCGATTGCACGACAATCCGAACAAGTCCGCACAAGGGACCAAATCATGGCCTCAGCCATCACCCAAACGATCATGACCGTCGACAGCTACCTGGCCTGGGAGGCCGAGCAAACCGAGAAGCACGATTTTTTTCGTGGAGAAGTGTTCGCCATGACGGGTGGCACGCTGCGGCACAACCGCGCCAGTTTGGCCAGCGCCATCGCATTCAAGACACACTTGAAGGGTCAGGTTTGCCAAGTGTTCACCGGTGACGTCAAAGTGGCGGTCAATGTCGCTGAGCACCTTTTTTACCCCGACGTCGTGGTGACCTGCAACGTGCAGGACTTGGCTGACCTGGATGCCGTCAGGATCAGCGCACCCACCCTGGTGCTTGAAGTGCTCTCACCCTCTACCGCAGCCTATGACCGGGGGCAGAAATTCTTGAGTCTGCAAAAACTGCCCAGCCTGCAGGAGTATGTGTTGCTCGACGCGCAAGCACCTCGGCTGGAGGTTCATCGGCGCAATGCTGCCGGGCGGTTTGAGCTGTATGTATTTGAGGGTGCAGACTCGGAGGCAGAGCTGGCCAGCATCGGCTGGCGTGGCACAGTGGCCACCCTGCTCGATTAAATTCAAGAGAAATCAGGCTCTAGCGCTTTTTCAATAAGCGCTTAATGCTCTGTTTTTATAACATCTCCAGCGCCACGGCGGTCGCTTCACCACCGCCGATACACAGCGTGGCAACGCCTTTTTTCAGGCCACGCGCCTTCAGGGCATGCAGCAGCGTGACCATGATGCGAGCACCCGAGGCGCCAATCGGGTGACCCAGCGCACAGGCTCCGCCGTTGACGTTGACGATATTGTGGCTCAGGTTCAGGTCGTGCATCAGCGCCATCGCCACCACGGCGAAGGCTTCGTTGACCTCCCACAGGTCCACATCTTCAACAGACCAGCCCGCGCGCGCCAGAACCTTGCGCACCGACCCCACGGGCGCCGTGGCAAACCAGTTGGGCTCCTGTGCGTGCACCGCATGCGCCACGATACGCGCCAGCGGCTTGCATCCCAACTTGGCGGCGGTGCTTTCGCGCATCAGCACCATGGCCGCTGCACCGTCGTTGATACTGGAGCTGCTGCCCGCCGTGATGGTGCCGTCTTTTTTGAATGCGGGTTTAAGCGTGGGGATTTTGTCAAGCTTGATGCGCCCGGGGCCTTCGTCGATGCTGATCACCTTGTCACCGCCACGCCCGCTCACTGTTACCGGAGCGATTTCGGCGGCAAAAGCTCCGGTGGCCGTGGCGTTCTGCGCGCGGCTGGCGCTGGTGATGGCAAATTGGTCCTGTTGATCGCGGGTAAAGCCAAACTTGGCGGCACAGTCTTCGCCAAAAGTTCCCATCGAGCGACCAGCCTCGTAGGCGTCTTCCAGGCCGTCGAGCATCATGTGGTCAAAAATGCGGTCATGGCCAATGCGATAGCCGCCACGGCCCTTTTGCAGCAGGTAGGGCGCGTTGGTCATGCTCTCCATACCACCGGCCACCACCACGTCTGCGCTGCCAGCAAGCAACATATCGTGACCAAACATGGCCGCGCGCATGCCCGAGCCACACATCTTGCTCAAGGTCACCGCGCCAGCGCTGTTGGGCAAGCCGCCCTTATAAGCCGCCTGGCGCGCCGGTGCCTGCCCTTGGCCGGCCATCAGGCAGTTGCCAAACAACACCTCGTTGACCAACTCCGGCGCAATACCGGCGCGTTCAACTGCGGCCCGGATGGCGACGCCGCCAAGGTCATGTGCGGCCAGCGTGGAAAAGTCACCCTGAAAACTGCCCATCGGGGTGCGGGCGGCGCTAACAATCACAATTGGGTCTGACATACAGGTCTTTCTATAAAAAGTGCCTCAAGCGCTTATTGGATATACGCTGACAGCTATGAAAAATGTTATCTGTTAAATCGAATCCGGCAGCTCCGACTTCGACACATCCGGCAAAAAGCGCTTGTTCTGGTCGTAAGGAAAGACGTCAAACATGTGCCCCTGCAGAATCCGGTCCTTGTTTTTCTGCCAGAACGCTGCCTCCAGCAGGTTGCCGTGATGCTTCATGAACACCTCGCGAACAGCCGGGTTGCCCAGCAGGAAAGGCCCAAAGGTCTCCGGGAACACATCCTTGGGGCCAACGGTGTACCAGACCTCGCCAGACATTTCATCTTCTTCACAACGCGGCGCGGGCACTTTACGGAAGACGCAGTCGGTGATGTACTCAATCTCGTCGTAGTCGTAAAACACCACCTTGCCGTGGCGGGTGATGCCAAAGTTCTTCCACAACATGTCACCAGGAAAGATGTTGGCGGCAATCAGGTCTTTGAGTGCGTTGCCGTACTCGATCACGCCGCGCTCCAATTGCTCCCGCGCGCGCCTCGCCTCCAGGCTGGTGTTGCTTGGGTCGGCGCCGCCGGCGTCAAACGCGTCCTGCAGGTAGATGTTGAGCGGGATCATGCGCCGTTCGATGTAGACGTGACGCAGGATGACTTCGAGTTTGCCGTCACCGTCGCGGTCGCTGATCTCAAGCTGGCTGGGGGCAAATTTTTCAATTTCGGCAATCAGCTCGTCGGTAAAGCGGTCGCGCGGAAACGCCACGCCGCTGTACTCCAGCGTGTCGGCCATGCGTCCCACACGGTCGTGCTGCTTGACCAGCAGGTATTTGCCCTTGATCTGCTCACGCGTGGTCTCCTTGGGCGGCGGGTAAAAGTCCTTGATGACCTTGAACACGTAGGGAAAGCTGGGCAAATCAAACACCAGCATCACCATGCCTTTGATGCCCGGCGCAATACGAAACTGGTCGGTGGAGTGGCGCAGGTGGTACAAAAAGTCGCGGTAAAACAGCGTTTTGCCCTGCTTGCCCAGGCCGAGCGCGTTGTACAGCTCGTTGCGCGGCTTGCGCGGCATCATGCTGCGCAGGAACTGCACATATGCACTGGGGATTTCCATGTCGACCATGAAATAGGCGCGTGCAAAACTGAACAGCACATGCATGTCGTCCTCGCCATGCAGCACCGCGTCGATGTGCAGGCGGTTTTCTTGCCGGTTGTACAAAATTGGCAGCGCAAACGGCACTTCGCTGAAGCCGTTGATGAGTTTGCCAACGACGTAAGCACCTTTGTTGCGGTAAAACAGGCTGCTGAGCACCTGAAACTGGAAGTTGGCGTGTACCTTGACCCGCTCCAGCATCGGCGCAATCACACCCATGACCCGTGCCGTGTCGCGCGCCAAGTCTTCAAAATCCCGGCACAGGCCAAAGTCCTGCACCATTTGTATCAGCACCGCCTGTATGGTGTCGGGTGTCGGGTAATAGGCGCGGTAGGTGGGCAGCGTCTCGGACTCGCTGTTTTCGATGTACTCGGTGCTGACCGCCGGGCGAAAAAAGATAAAACTGTTCTGGAAATAGCTGCGGTGCAGTATTTTGGTGGTGACCGAGTTAAAAAAGGTCTCGGCCAACTCGGGCTGGTGGTGGTCGACCAGCAGCCCTATGTAGTGCAGCTTGACCTGCTGCCAGATCTCCATGGGCTGCTCGCCGGCCTTGAACTCGCGCTCCAGTCGGTTCGAGCATTCACGCACGCGGAGGTCGTAAAACTCGATACGCTCACGCTGGGCGCGCTGCTGGGCCGGCCAATCGGCCGTTTCAAAGCGGTGCTTGGCACGCGCCGATTCGGTGCGGAACAACTGGTAATGGCGATTAAAGCCATCCATCATGGCTTTGGCGATATCGTAGGCCAGCCGGGAATCGAGTCGGGTGGGGAACATGGCAATCACTACCGTTAATGTGAAGCCCCATTATCGATAAACGCGGGCACCCCATGGCGCGCGGCCGAGACGGAACATCAGTCGTCGTCAGCAAGCTCCGGGTCCCAACCCGCTGCGCGCGCTTTTTGAATGGCAGCATCGTAAATCCGGTGGTGCTGCTCAGCCAGCGCAGGCGGTAGCCGGCTGGGCAAGTTGCCATACGGCTCCCAGGCTTTGGAAACGGCATCGAGCAGCATCTGAAAATCTGCAGCGCTGCGGCCCGCAAACGTGTCGTTTTCAGGCAGCAGGCCAAACAGCCAGGCGTCCCGGATGGTGCGGCCGATCATGGTCATGCCGCCGTTTTCTTCGTGGTCCAGACCGGCATAGGTTTGCATGGTTTTGCTCAATGTAAAAGTTCAGGGTGGGCGATGATCGCAGGTTCAGGCGGTCATCGCGTCAAGCCAGCATACAGCAGCGGCAGTTTCTCTGGCAGGCGCTCCACCTTGTCCACCACCATGTAGTTCTTCGCGCCAAAAATGCGCGAGACATAGTGGTCGGCACGCGGGTCCAGGCTCATGCAATAGGTGATGATGCCGCTGCGCCCAGCCTCTTCCACGGCTTTTTTGGTGTCGTGGCGCAGGTACTGGGGGTCGCGCACATCGATATCCGCGGGTTCGCCATCGGTGATGACCAGCAGCAGCTTTTTGGCTGAGCGTTGCGCTTTCAAGGCGGTGCTGGCGTGGCGAATGGCTGCGCCCATACGGGTGGAAAGCTGTCCGGTCATGCCGGCCAGGCGGGCTTTGACCTGATCGTCGTAAGGCTGGTTGAAGTCCTTAAACCGCCAGTAATTCACATCGTGCCGGCCGTCTGAGCAAAACCCATGAATGGCAAACGGGTCGCCCACCTTGCCAATCGCGTCGGCCAGCAGCACACACGCCTGGCGCGTGAGTGCCAGCACGGTGTGATCTTGCCCTGCCACCCGGTCATTGGTGGAGTGCGACAGGTCCAGCAACACCATCACCGAGATGTCGCGTGTTTTGCGCACGCTGCGCATCATGAGGCGTGGGTCGGGTTGTTGCCCCATGCGCATGCCGACCAGCGCGTCTAGCGCTGCGTTGAGGTCGATGTCGTCACCATCTTCAAGCTTGCGCAGGCGCTGCACGCCTTGCGGTTGCATCGCATCGAGCAAATACTTCATGCGCGAAATGACACGTTTGTGCTCGGCGGCAATGGCGTCAATCAAGGCCAGATCACCCATTTTGACGCGCCGTTCCTGCACCGTGACCCAGGCCGGGCGCTCCAACTGGATTAAATAATCCCATTCGCCGTAATGGCTGGGCGGCACCAGGGGCTCTTTGCCTTCGGAGTCGTTGAAGGACACGCCCATGTCTTCGTAAGGAAACAACTCGGTGGCCAGCACCCAGACTTCCTGCGCGTCGTCGCCAGCGGTCTCGACATCGATTTCGTTGGCCATTTCCATCAGGTTGACGTATTTGCGTACCTGCTGCGGTTCATGGTAGCCAGCGGCCATCGATTGGTCCAGGTCGAATGCCTCAAAGGCCCAGAAATAGCGGTTGTCGTCGCGGTAAGGCGCCCTTTGCACGTCGGTGCGCGGGTGGTAAGCGGGGCCAACGTCCTTGAAACTGTGAGCCAGCGCCACGCCGATGTCCCACGACACCGTGTTGGCAAACGGCTGCGCCAGCACACCGGGCAGCGCCTGGGCAAACCAGGCACGCCCTTGGGCAATCCACGGATGGGCATCGGGGTAGTCGGGTTCCAGCAAAGCCCGCGCCAGCCGGTTCAGGTAGTCGCCGGCCGACTGGTCCAGCGCTGCGTTGCAGGTGTGCAGGCTGCACCAAAGCTGGCGCAAGCCGGGGAATCTGGCACAGGCCAGCGCTTCCACCCGCGCATCCTCGATGGCACCAATGAGTGCCATCTGCCAGGGGTTCAGCGCCTCGGCCGAGATCGGCTGGCGGGTATAAACCAGATGCGCTGCAGCGTGGGCAGCGCTGGCACGGTAGAGCTCCAGGGCGCTGACCGTACCCTGCTGGCCGTGAGCGGCATCAAAGGCATCGGGCAGGTGGATCAGGTAGTCTTCAATATAGGGTTGGTAGCCCTCGCGTGACTCAAAGTCGCCCGAGGTGGGCCGCATGAAAAAATCTCGCCCCCACAACGCACGCAAATACAGGTTGATGCGCCGCTGCACATCCACCAGCAGGGTGCCCTTGCGCTCCTGTTGCAGAATCGCCAGCGACTCTTTGGAGTTCAGGTCAAAGTACTTCACCTGTTCTTCATACTGGGTGCGATGCGCCTGCGCGCCCCAGTTGGCCCAGCGGCGCAAGCCCCCCAAGGTGAGCTGGCCCAACAGCACATCGATCTTGTCAAGCATCGGCCGCAAAGCGCGGGGTGCCTGGTTGACCAGCGAACTGATCACTTGCAGGTACTGTAAAAACAGTTCGCCATCGGCCAGCCGGGTTGCTGCGGTGGGCGCGGTGGCCAGCACCAGTTCAATCACCGCGCCCGAGGTTTTGGAGGCCAGCATCAGCGCCTCGGTGACCAGGTCGGGCACCACGTCTTCGCCGACCTCTTTGGCTACTTGCGGTGCCGACTCGATCCAGGCGTTGACCAGGCTGGCACCCTTGCCCAGCCCGTGCAGCGCTGCAGCACCCTTGACATAGTTGTCCAAGCCGCGGGCGGAGAACACGCGGGTGGCATCGGCCCAGGTGTGCAGCATGAGTGCGCGCGACTCGGGCTTGAGCTCATCAAGCCACTGTTGATAGTCGTCAAGGTGAACGGACATGATGCCTCATCAGAAAAAGGTGGCGACGGCTGCATCGAGGGCATCGCGCATGTCGGGGTCGTCAGTGATCGGGCGCACCAGTGCCACGCGGCAGGCGGCCTGCGGCGCCACGCCCTTGCGAATCAGATTGCCCGCGTAAATCAGCATGCGGGTCGAGATGCCCTCGTCCAGACCGTGGCCCTTGAGGTTACGGGCTCGTTCGGCAATCGACACCAGTTTGCCCGCCACCTCGGGTGTGACACCGGTTTCGTGGGCGACGATTTCGGTTTCAATTGCATGCGCCGGGTAGCTGAAATCGAGCGCACCAAAACGCTGCTTGGTGGACTGCTTGAGGTCTTTCATCAGGCTTTGGTAGCCCGGGTTGTAGGAGATCACCACCTGAAAATCCGGGTGCGCATGCACCAACTCACCCTTTTTCTCCAATGGCAGGATGCGCCGGTTGTCGGTCAGCGGGTGAATCACCACGGTGGTGTCCTGGCGCGCCTCCACCACCTCATCCAGATAACAGATTGCACCATGGCGCGCGGCGGTGGCCAGCGGCCCATCCTGCCAGCGCGTGCCTTGCGCATCGAGCAAGAAGCGCCCTACTAGGTCAGAGGCGGTCATGTCCTCGTTGCAGGCCACCGTGATCAGCGGTTTTTGCAGCTTCCAGGCCATGAATTCCACAAAACGCGTTTTGCCGCAGCCGGTGGGGCCTTTGAGCATCATCGGCATACGCACGTCATAGGCGGCATCAAACAGTTCAACCTCATCGGCCACAGGGCGGTAGTAGGGCTGATGCGTGACGCGGTAAGGTTCCAGGATGTCGTTCATTTTTGTCTCCAATCAAAGTACGCGGATTTGGTGCTGCACTGGTGCTGCCGGCAGCGCCACTGTGAAAGAGGCCTGTCATCGTAAGAACGGGCGATCTTGCACAGTGGTCCCGGCGTATGAACTGCCGGGGCCAGTTGCGTTGCAGTGGCGTTAAACCGTCTTGCCTCTGAAGATCACCATCGAGGCACCTTGCGACTGCTTGAAGTTGTCGTAGCCAATCAGCCGCACATGGTTGTCCGGGTTGGACTTGCGGCAGGCTTCGCATTCGGCAAGGATTTTGTCCACGTCGGTTTCGCCGAACATAGGCAATTTCCACATGTACCAATACGAATCCATCAAGTACTGCGGCTCGGTGTGCTCGATGGCGGGGTTGAGGCCTTTGCTTACCAGGTAAGCCACTTGTTTGCGAATTTCCTCGGTGGTCATGGCCGGCAGGTAAGAAAACGTTTCAAACTTGCGGCTCGTCGGATCGCTCACGCGGCTCTTGTAATCCATGACTTCAGACATGTCATTTCCTTTCAGATGTTAGGGGCGAGGCTTCGGGTGGATGGGTCTCACCCGCCCGAAGCGGGGTGATTACTTGTGGGCAACGTCGAGTTTGTCGACGGTGTCAAATTCGAACTTGATCTCTTTCCAGGTTTCCATGGCGATCTTGAGTTCGGGCGAGTGCTTGGCAGCGTCCATCAGCACGGTTTTGCCTTCTTTCTCAACCGCCACACCTTCGTTGCGTGCCTTGACGCAAGCTTCCACCGCCACGCGGTTGGCTGCAGCGCCAGCCGCATTGCCCCAGGGGTGGCCCAAGGTACCGCCGCCAAACTGCAGCACCGAGTCGTCGCCAAAGATGTTGACCAGCGCTGGCATGTGCCAGACGTGAATGCCGCCCGAGGCCACCGGCATCACGCCGGGCATGGAGCCAAAGTCCTGGTCAAAGAAGATGCCACGGCTGCGGTCTTCTTTGATGAACTTGTCACGCATGATGTCGATCCAGCCCAGCGTGGCTTCGCGGTCACCTTCGAGCTTGCCCACCACGGTGCCCGAGTGCAGGTGGTCGCCACCCGACAGACGCAGACATTTGGTCAGCACCCGGAAGTGAATGCCGTGGTGCGGGTTGCGGTCAAGCACAGCGTGCATCGCGCGGTGCACGTGCAGCAGCATGCCGTTATTGCGACACCAGTTGGCCAAACCGGTATTGGCGCAGAAACCGCCGGTCAGGTAGTCGTGCATGATGATGGGCGAGCCGATTTCCTTGGCGTATTCGGCGCGCTTGTACATCTCTTCGGGTGTCGGCGCGGTCACGTTGAGGTAGTGGCCCTTGCGCTCACCGGTTTCGCGTTCGGCCTTGTCAATGGCTTCCTGCACAAAGTCAAAACGCTGCTTCCAGCGCATGAAAGGCTGGCTGTTGACGTTCTCGTCGTCCTTGGTGAAGTCCAGACCACCACGCAGCCCCTCATAACAGGCGCGGCCGTAGTTCTTGGCCGACAGACCCAGCTTGGGCTTGATGGTGCAACCCAGCAGGGGGCGGCCGTATTTGTTCATCACATCGCGCTCGACCTGAATGCCATGCGGTGGGCCACCACAGGTCTTGACATAGGCGATCGGGAAGCGCACATCTTCCAGCCGCAAAGCGCGCAAGGCCTTGAAGCCAAACACGTTGCCCACTAGCGAGGTCAACACGTTGACGATGGAGCCTTCTTCAAACAAGTCAATCGGGTAGGCCACGAAGGCGTAGTAGCAGGTGTCATCGCCAGGCACGTCTTCGATGCGGTAGGCGCGGCCTTTGTAGTAATCGAGGTCGGTGAGCAAATCGGTCCACACCGTGGTCCAGGTGCCGGTGGACGACTCGGCGGCTACCGCAGCCGCGCATTCTTCACGCGACACGCCCGCCTGCGGAGTGATTTTGAAACAGGCCAGAATGTCGGTGTCTTTGGGTGTGTACTCTGGGGTCCAATAGGTATGCCGGTATTCCTTCACGCCGGCGTTGTAGGCTTTTGCCATGCTGTCTCCTTGTCGAAGTGGTAATAAAGTAGTCGCTTTGCGGCTCAAAGCTTGGCTGTATAGCGTGCGTTGCTCTGAACTGGCATGAATTTTTGATGATGTGTTCAATAAATAAAAGTAAAATGTTTTAACGATAACGTTTAGCTTTTTTAAACAATAAAGCCCATGCCGCTGCGCCACGCCACACTGCACCAATTGCGCATTTTTTCGGCGGTTGCCCGTCACAGCAGCTTTGCGCGCGCCGCCGAGGCGCTGCACTTGTCGCCCCCCACCCTGTCTTTGCAAGTCAAACAATTGGCTGAAACCGTGGGGGAGCCGTTGTTTGAACAAATCGGCAAGAAGATTTTTTTGACCCGTGCGGGTCAGGCGGTGGCGCAGACTTGCCAGGACATCGAGCAGCGCATGGAGCGCCTGTCGCAAGAGTTGGCGGCGCTGCATGGCATCGAAAAGGGCAGCGTCAGCATTGCCATCCTGACGACGCTGAAGTACACAGTGCCCAAGGTGTTGGCGGAGTTCTGTGCCGAGCATCCGGGCATTGAAGCAACGCTGTTTGTCGGCAACCGCGAGACCCTGTTGCAGCGCTTGGCAGCCAATACCGACGACCTGTACGTCATGGGTCAAGCGCCCGCGCATATGGACGTGATGAGCGAACACTTTGCCGAAAACCGTCTGGTGATGGTGGCACCGCCCGGGCACTCACTGGCCGGGCAGCGTGAGGTGCCAGCGCAGTGGCTGGCGCAAGAGCCCTTCGTGCTGCGCGAGCCCGGTTCAGGCACACGCCTGACGACCGAGCGGTTTTTTAGCGGGCATGGCATCACACTGACGAACCGGCTGGAAGTCAGCAGCACCGAAGCCATCAAACAAACCGTGGCCGGTGGCCTGGGGCTGGCGGTGCTGTCGAGCACGACCGTGGTGTCTGAGCTGGCGCTGGGTGAACTGGTTCAGCTCGATGTGCAGGGTTTCCCACTCATCCGACATTGGTACGTGGTGTGCCCAGCGGGAAAAAGACTCAGTGCTGCGGCATCGGCATTCAAGACCTGGCTGCTTCATGCCAAGCTTGGCAGCCCAGCCGTGTGAGCTTCTTTGGCTTTTAGCTCAACGTCAAGAGAAACCGATTTCGTTGCCAGGTCAACCGGCGCGGCATCAAAGCGAATCCGGGCGCGGATAACGTTTGAAGGCGTTTTGAAACACCGGCATCACCTCGTGGCTGGCCTGCATGCTGACGCCGAGGTCTTTCACCAGACCGTCCGCCAGGCCATAACACCAGCCATGTACCGTGACCTTCTGGCCGCGCGCCCAGGCATCTTGCAGCACATTGGTCAGCGCCACGTTGCCCACCTGCTCAATGACATTCATCTCGCACAAGGTGTCTTGCTGCTGCGCGATGGTCAGGTGGTCCAGCCGCTTGCGGTGGCGCAGCTTGACATCGTGCACATGGCGTAGCCAGTTGTCGGCCAAGCCCACGCGGGTGCCACGCAGTGCTGCCAATACGCCGCCGCAACTGTAGTGGCCGACCACCATGATGTGCTCAACCTTGAGGTGGTCCACGGCAAACTGGATGACCGACAAGGCGTTAAGGTCCGAGTGCACCACCACATTGGCAATATTGCGGTGCACAAACACCTCGCCAGGGTCGAGCCCGGTGATTTCATTGGCTGGCACGCGGCTGTCGGCGCAACCAATCCAAAGGTATTTGGGCGCTTGCTGTTTGGCGAGTTGGGTGAAAAAGCCGGGGCGTTGCTGCTCCATACGCGCCGCCCAGGCGCGGTTGTTGTCAAACAGGTGTTGAAGTGAAGATGTCATACAGATATTGTGCATTGCAACATCTGGTGCTGCACTGACACGGCTCTGATTGGGTGTTTGAAAGACGCCGCTTCAGCAAGTCTCGGCAAACAACTCCCGTCCAATCAGCATGCGTCGAATTTCTGAGGTGCCCGCGCCAATCTCGTACAGCTTGGCATCGCGCCACAGACGGCCTAACGGGTATTCATTGATGTAGCCGTTGCCACCAAAAATCTGAACACCTTCGCCAGCCATCCAGGTGGCTTTTTCGGCGCACCACAAAATCACCGATGCACAGTCTTTGCGCACCTGGCGCACATGCTCGGTGCCCAGCATGTCGAGGTTTTTCGCTACGGTATAGGCAAAACTGCGCCCGGCTTGCAGAACGGTGTACATGTCGGCCACCTTGCCCTGGATCAGCTGGAATTCACCAATGCTCTGGCCAAACTGCTTGCGGTCGTGGATGTAAGGCACCACGTTGTCCATCACACTTTGCATGATGCCCAGCGGGCCACCGGTGAGCACCGCGCGCTCATAGTCCAGTCCGCTCATGAGCACCTTGGCACCCATATTGAGGCCGCCCAAAATGTGCGACTCGGGCACTTCCACATTCTGGAACACGAGCTCGCCGGTGTGGCTGCCGCGCATGCCCAGCTTGTCGAGCTTTTGCGCAATGCTGAACCCAGGCATGCCTTTTTCAATCAGAAAAGCTGTCACGCCGCGCGCACCCAGTTCGGGTTCGGTCTTGGCATAGACCACCAGCGTGTCGGCATCGGGGCCGTTGGTGATCCACATTTTGTTGCCGTTGAGCAGGTAATAACCGCCCTTGTCCTGCGCTTTGAGTTTCATGCTGATCACGTCGCTGCCCGCGCCGGGCTCGCTCATGGCCAGCGCACCCACATGCTCGCCGCTGATGAGTTTGGGCAGGTATTTGGCGCGCTGGGCCTCGGTGCCGTTGCGCTTGATCTGGTTGACGCAAAGGTTGCTGTGCGCACCGTAGCTCAAACCGACCGATGCGCTGGCACGGCTGATTTCTTCCATCGCAATCATGTGCGCCAGGTAGCCCATGTTGGCACCGCCATATTCTTCGCCGACGGTGATGCCAAGCACGCCCAACGCGCCCATTTTTTGCCATAAATCCATGGGGAACTGGTCGCTGCGGTCGATCTCGGCTGCGCGTGGGGCGATTTCGGCTTGGGCAAAATCGCGCACGGCATCGCGCAGTGCGTCGATGTCTTCGCCGAGTTGAAAGTTCAGTCCGGGCAGGTTGTTCATGTTTTGTCTCCTCTATCAATCAAAAAAATCGGGTCAAATTGTGCTCTAGCGCTTAATACGATTGCGCTGGACGCTAGTATTCTTAATAGCTCTTGGGCACCGGCATGATGGTTTGCTGCAATACCGCGCAGGCGGTTTCGGTGCCATCGTCGGCAATGTGTGTTACCTCGGCGCTGGTGACCATGATGCGCTGGCCAGCCTTTACCACCCGGCCTGTGGCACGTAATTCGCCTCCCTGGCGGCTGGTCAGGAAGTTGATCTTGTATTCAACCGTGACCACTTCCATGCCGTGAGGCGCCTGGGTCAGCGCCGCGTATCCCCCGGCAATGTCGGCCAATGCGCCAATCGCGCCACCATGGAACCCGCCTTGTTGCTGCGTTACTTTGTCGGAATACGGCAGACTGATCACACATTCACCGACGCTGGCCCGCAACACGCGCGCACCCAGATGTTGCATCATGCCCTGGCGATCAAAGCTGTTTTGCACGCGCTGCAGCGCAGTTTCGTAGTGGTGCGGTGTGGCGGTCAGGGTCACGCGCTGGTCTTTCGTTGTGCCTTGGCCAGCAGGGCGCGGGCTTCGCGCTGGTGGACCTTGAGTTCGTCCATGTTGGCCTGCAGATCGAGCATCTGCGCTTCGAGTTGCTGCTGGTGCTGGTCAATCACCTGCAAAAATTTCTCCAGCTGCGCGGCGGTGTCGCGCGGGCTGTCGTACATGTCGATGATGTCTTTGGCCTCGGTCAGGCTCAGGCCCAGCCGTTTGGCGCGCAGGGTGAGTTTGAGGCGGGTGCGGTCGCGGCCGCTGTAGATGCGGTTGCGGCCACCGGGGCCGCTGCGCTCGGGCTGCAGCAGGCCCATGTCTTCGTAAAAACGCATGGCCCGGGTAGTCAGGTCGAACTCTTTGGCCAGGTCGCTGATGCTGTAGGTCTGGGGCATGGTGGAGGACGGGTTGGGTGTTTGACGTTGACGTTAACGTCAATGTAAGGAAGGATTATGGCGTACAAATTGACAGCTTTGTTGGCAGGTGGACGAATCAAATTGATGCACGGTTATCAAAACTGCAGAGTTTTTGTGCAACGTTAGAAAACAGGAAACCTCTCGGCTTGAACGGGTAGCGGTGTCGGAATCAGCGCTTTTGTGGGTATTTGCATTTCAGTTCTTTGCACTCGAATACCGCACCCAGCGTCACCCTTGAGCGTGTCGATTTAACTCTGGCATGAAATTTGCTAATAATTTTTCTGTTGCGTTCGCCCGTATGACGCCCAATCGCTCAACATTTCATTCACTACCTTGAGATTCATCATGAAAAAAACAATCGTTACCGCGGCCTGTCTGTCCATCTGTGCCATAACTGCCCAAGCGCAGAGCTCGGTTCAACTGATGGGCCTGGTCGATGTGTACGCCGGCTCCATGCGCATGGCCGGTGAATCCAGCAGCGTGACCAAATTGAACAGCGGCGGCATGACCACCTCCTGGTGGGGCATGGGCGGCTCTGAAGATTTGGGTGGCGGCATGAAGGCCAGTTTTTTGTTCACCTCGTTTTTCCAGGCCGATTCGGGTGCCACAGGCCGCTTTGGTGAGCAGCAATTCTCGCGGGACGCGAATGTGAGCCTGTCGGGTGGCTGGGGTGCGCTGACTTTGGGGCGCAGCAAAGCACCCAATTTCTTGCCCACCATTCTGTTCAACCCTTTCGGTGACTCGTACACCTTCTCTCCGCTGGTCTTACATTCCAGCGTGCCGCTTGGGCCGACCACGGCACGCTACTGGCTGGGCACAGTGCCCGCTGACACCGGTTGGTCGAATCAGATCACCTATTCCACCCCGACCTTTGGCGGGCTCAAAGGCAATCTGCACTACCAACTCGGCGAGATTGCAGGCAGCAGCAAACACAACATCGGCCTGAACGTCTTCTATTCCGCTGGCCCCGTGGGCTTGACCGCGTTCTGGGAGCGCGACCAGATCAGCAACCCGTTTACCTCGGCAGCCTTGCCCGATACCCGCACCGACTGGATGCTCGGTGGCACCTATGACGCCGGGGTTGTCAAGGCTTTCCTGACTTACGGTAAAGCCAGCTCGGACGCGGTCGGCTCCGCAGATCGTAAAACGACCTCGATCGGTGCTTCTGCGCCGCTGGGCAGCGGCAAACTGATGGCCGGTTTTGCCAGCACAAAAATCTCTGGCGGCGCCAAGCGTGACACGATGACGCTGGGCTACGACTACACCATGTCCAAACGCACAGATGTTTACGCGATGTTGATGCAGGACAAAATCACCGCGCTTTCCTCAGGTACCAGCTACGGCGTCGGGGTGCGTCACCGGTTCTGAGGCTGTCACACCCGGGTGTTGTCGGCACGCTGGCAACGCCCTGTGCTCATCGCCAGGGCACAACCGGATTGGCTTTGAGTTGCTGGCGTCGTGCACTGTAGTCGGGCAGCACGGTGGCGACCGTGTGCCAAAACTGGGCGCTGTGGTTCATCTCGCGCAAATGGCTGAGTTCGTGCACCACCACGTAGTCGATGATCGCCTGGCTGAAATGCATCAGCCGCCAATTCAACCGTATCGAACCGTCCGAGCGTGCGCTGCCCCAGCGTGTGCTGGCCTGACTCAGTGTGAGCTTTTTCCATCGAACGCCCAGCAGTGGCGCAAAGTGATTGAGCCGCGCCTCAAAGTTGCTGCGTGCCTGCCGCATCAGCCAGGCTTGGGCCGCGTCACGAATTTGCGCCGGTGTGGCGCTGTGGGACAGGCTGACAGGAAGGACGATGGGGGTCAATTCTGGTGCAACACCGCTGACCTTGTTCGTGCTACATGCGCCGAACGGGCCTGGCGCGCCAAGATGGTGCGCCGGGTCGAGTTGCAGTTGAAGTGTCTGGCCCAGGTAGGGCAGCCTGGTGCCGTCTTGCCAGGCAATTGCCTGTGGCAAGCGTGACTGGCGTTCCACACCTTCCTGAAGTTTGCGCAAGATCCAGCTTGCCTTGGCTTGCACTGCCGCGTCGATGGCCTGCAGGCCAATCCATTTGGGGGCACGCACCGCCAGACCATCGGCCCCGACACTCAAACCAATGCTGCGCCGGGCGCTGCGTGTCAGTGCATAGGCGACCCGGGTCGACCCCAGTCGACACTCACGGCTGGCCTGAGGATGCCGAAAACAGATGCCTGGGTCCGGTGCAATGGTGCGGCCTTTGGGTTCTGGCGATACCGGCACCGTCCCCGGTCTTTTTTGTGAACCGCTTGCAAGGGGCTGCCGATCCTCCGTGACGAGGGGCTGAATTTGCTCAAATAAATCCAGGGTGTAACGCAGCAGCGGCAACATTGGCTTTAACCCCTAGACATAGGCCTCAGGGTCGATGCGGCGCATCTCCGCCTCGATCCATGCCTGCGCCTGGCGCATCAGCACTTTGGGGTCCTGGCCCTGGCTGGGTAAAAGTGGCCCGACGGACACCCGCACCACCCCTGGGTATTTGACAAAGCCCTGGCGTGGCCAGCATCGCGCGGTGGCCACCGCAATGGGCACCACCGGAGCGCCGGTTTCAACGGCCAGCCGGGTGCCGGCGGTCTGGTAGGTGCCCTCCTGACCGCGGGGAATACGGGTGCCTTCCGGAAACATCAACACCCAGTTGCCTTGGGCCAGTAGACGCCGACCTTGCTCAATCACATGCTTCATGGCGGCGGCGCGTGACTCGCGGTCGATGTGGATCATGTCGAGGCGCGCCATCGACCAGCCAAAAAAAGGGATCCTGAGCAACTCGCGCTTGAACACAAAGGCCAGCGGGTGTGTCATCAGGGTGGGCAACCAAAGTGTCTCGAGCGCCGACTGGTGCTTGACCAGCAGCACTGCCGCGCTGGTCTGCCCGGTGGGGAGGTTCTCCATCCCGTGGACTTCCATGCGCACCCCGAGAATCCAGCGGGTGCCAAACATCACCACCCGAAACCAGTTCACAGCCACCCACCAGGTGCTGGTCCGTGAGGCGAAAAGTGAAGTCAACAGCACTGCCATGGTCCAGGGAACAACGGTCAGCACCATCCAGGCCATGTGTAGCAGCGATCGGATCAGCGCCATTTCAAGCCTTTTAGGGCGCCAGCCCATATCAGACGGCCATTTATAGCTTCAAAAGACATAGCTTAACATTATGACGAGATGTTCTCCACGGCTTCAGACCAGCAACTGTGCCTCGCGTGCCAGCAGGAACTCGGCAAACTCCGCCAGGTCAGCGTGGACCTGTGTATTGGCAGGAAAGGTCTCCGGAATGGGTGCGCCGCGGTACGCCAATGCCTTGCCGGTCAGCACCAGATGGGGTTCACAACCCAGACCCACACCGGCCTGCAGGTCGCGCAGGGCATCACCCACCACAGGTACGCCCTTGAGGTTGATGCCATAGCGCTCGGCGATCTGCTCAAACAGCCCGGGTGCGGGTTTGCGGCAATGGCAGGCGTCGTCCGCCGTGTGGGGACAAAAAAACACGGCGTCAATACGGCCGCCCAAGGTGGCCAGTTGCTGGTGCATCTTGGTGTGCATGTCGTTGAGGTCAGACACTTCAAACAGGCCGCGCCCCAACCCGGACTGGTTGGTTGCCACCACCACATGCCAGCCCGAGTGGTTGAGTCGGGCGATCGCCTCCAGCGAGCCGGGAAGGGCGTGCCATTCGTCGGCCGATTTGATGAATTCTGCACTGTCCTGATTGATGGTGCCATCGCGGTCAATGATCACCAGTTTGAGCGAGTTCATGCTTTAGCCCCAGGTAATGAGAGACAGCCCTGACGTGGCTCAGGCCACCAGACGCGATAGGTCGGCCACCCGGTTCATGGCCTCGTGCAGGGTCTTGAGCAGACCCAGGCGATTGAGCCGCAGGTCAAGTGCCTCGGCGTTGACCATGACACCTTCAAAAAAGGCATCCACCGGATCACGCAGTCCGGCCAGTGTTTGCAAACAGGCCGCATAGTCGCCCGCATCAAACTGGGCCTGGGCGCGTGGTCCAAGCGCCAGCATGGCGGTATTGAGTGCAATTTCTGCAGGTTCGCGCAGCAGCAGCGCGCTGACATGGGCATCGGCCACGGCGGCGGCGTCGGCCTTTTTCAGGATGTTGCTGATGCGCTTGTTGGCCGCAGCCAGCGCGGGCGCCTCGGGCAGTGCGGCAAAGGCGCGCACCGCGGCCAGCCGTTTGGGAATATCACCCAGGCGCTGCGGCTGCAGCGCCAGCACCGCGTCCACTTCCAGGGCGCTGTAACCCTGCTCGCGAAGTGCACCGGCCAGCCGGTCGTAGAAAAAATCACTGAGGGCCCTGGTGGCGTCGGTGATCTGCTCGCCAAAGGCCGGTCGCGCCAATTCGAACAGTGGTTGTAGTGGTAGCGCCAGATTACGCTCAACCAGCATCCGGATCACTCCCAGCGCATGGCGACGCAGCGCAAACGGGTCTTTGTCTCCGGTGGGGGTGTTGCCAATGCCAAACATGCCGGTCAGTGTTTCGAGCTTGTCGGCCAGGGCGACCACCAGGCCAACGGTGTTGCGGGGCAACTCGTCACCGGCAAAACGGGGCTTGTAGTGGTCTTCGATGGCTTGCGCCACCTCCTCGGGCAGCCCGTCATGCCGGGCGTAATACGCCCCCATGGTGCCCTGAAGCTCGGGGAACTCGCCCACCATGTCGGTCAGCAGGTCGGTCTTGGCCAACTGGGCGGCGAGGTCGACCGCCGTGGTCAGGCTTTCATCCCCCAGCTGCTGCGCAATGGCGCGGGCAATGCTGCGTACACGCTGGGTGCGCGCGCCCTGGGTGCCCAGCTTGTTGTGGTAGACCACCTTGTCCAGGCCTGCCACACGCGACAGAAGTGAGCGCTTGCGGTCCTGGTCAAAAAAGAACTTCGCATCACTCAGGCGCGGGCGCACCACACGTTCGTTGCCACCAATCACTGCGCTGGCGTCCGCCGGGTTGATGTTGCTGACGACCAGAAAATGCCGCGTCAGTTTGCCGTTTGGGTCGAGCAGCGGAAAGTACTTCTGGTTGGCCTTCATGGTCAGGATCAGGCACTCCTGCGGGACGTCCAGGAACTCGGTCTCAAAAGCACAGGTCAACACATGCGGGCGCTCAACCAGTGCCGTCACCTCGTCCAGCAAGGCATCATCCTGCAGCACCTGATAACCCGCCCCGAGGCTCTGGGCTGCCTGCGCGAGCTGTACAACGATTTCAGCACGCCGTTCAGCAAAACTGGCGATCACCGCGCCGTCATGCAGCAAAGTGGCGGCGTAATGGTCTGCGTCGGCCAGGTCGATGTCGGCAAGACGGGCTTCAAAGCGGTGTCCGTGGGTGCGCCGCCCAGCCGTCAGACCGAGCGCCCGTACCGGCACGACGGTACTGCCGTGTAATGCCACCAGGCCATGCGCCGGACGGACAAAATTCACGCTGCTCCAGCCCGGCAACTCGCAATCGGTCTCCAACTGGTAACTCATCATTTTTGGAATGGGCAGCTTGGCCAGGGTGGTTTCCAGCGCCTGCTGCAAACCGATGTCGAGCGTGGCACCGCCGACCAGACTGTCATAAAACAAGGCATCACTCTTGCCGTCGGGCGCCTTGCGCAGCGCCGCCACGGCAAATACCGGGTCTGACACATCGGCACCCAGCGCCTGCAGTTTCTTGATCAGGGCCGGGGTGGCCAGCCCATTGGCATCGAGCCCGACGCTCACCGGCATGAGTTTCTGCTGCACGGCCTTGTCGGCCGCCTTGGCTGCCACCTGGGTGATGTGTGCGCCCAGGCGGCGTGGTGAGGCATAGGGTGTCACCACTGAAGACGCGGTGGCCAGCCCGAGCAGCCGCAATTGTTCGGCCAGTTGTCCGGCAAAGGCTTCGCCGAGCTTTTTCAGGGCTTTGGGGGGCAGTTCTTCAACGAACAGTTCAACGAGGAGGTTTTGGGATGTCATGGTGATTCGATTCGGGTAAGCCGGAGTGGCGCGATAAGGGGCTATGCGGCTTTTTTGGCCATTTGTGCGACCCATTCGCGCGGTGCCATCGGAAAGCCCAGGCGTTCCCGGCTGTCGAAATAACTCTGCGCCACGCTGCGTGCCAGGTTGCGGATACGGCCGATGTAGGCGGCACGTTCAGTGACCGAAATGGCCCCGCGCGCATCCAGCAGATTGAAGCTGTGCGCACATTTGAGCACCTGTTCGTAGGCAGGCAGGGCGAGCTGCGCATCCATCAGGTGTTTGGCCTGTTTCTCATGGGCACCAAAGGCGGTAAACAGAAAGTCTGCGTCACTGTGCTCGAAGTTGTAGGTTGACTGTTCCACCTCGTTTTGTTTATAGACGTCGCCGTAACTCAGACATTTGCCGTCAGCGCTGTGTGTCCAGGTCAGGTTGTAGACGTTGTCCACACCCTGCAGATACATCGCCAGTCGCTCCAGGCCATAGGTGATCTCGCCGGTGATGGGTTTGCAGTCGATGCCGCCGACCTGCTGGAAATAGGTGAACTGTGTCACCTCCATGCCATTGAGCCAGACCTCCCAGCCCAGGCCCCAGGCCCCCAGTGTGGGGTTCTCCCAGTCGTCTTCTACAAAACGGATGTCGTTCTTTTTCAGGTCAAAGCCCAGCGCCTCCAGGCTGCCCAGATAGAGTTCCAGAATATTGCCAGGCGCTGGTTTGAGCACCACCTGGTACTGGTAGTAATGCTGCAGGCGATTGGGGTTCTCGCCATAGCGGCCATCTTTGGGGCGGCGACTGGGTTGTACATAGGCGGCCTTCCACGGCTCTGGCCCAAGCGCCCGCAAAAATGTCGCCGTGTGCGAGGTGCCCGCGCCGACTTCCATGTCATAGGGTTGCAGCAATGCGCAGCCCTGGGCGTCCCAGTAGGACTGCAATTTCAGAATGATTTGTTGGAAGGTCAGCATGGTCGGTGGCTTCGGCGGAGGCGGCCCGGTTGGGTGAAAAACATGCGCTGGGCGCAAGATCGCAATTTTACGGCTGCCCATTGCAGTGGGTGTGACGGTGCACCTTAGGCGTCGCGGTCTCGGCGACGGCCGCTGAGCAAAAAAGCGCCCGGCACCATCAGAGCCAGCAGCCACAGCGGCCACAAACCCCAGCGCGACACCCAGTTGGCGTACACGGTGTTGCCAATGTGGCCCTGGACCTGGGCGGTCAAAACGGCCTGAGTGTGTGGTGGCAAGGCGTGTGTGATCTGGCCCGCAGAATTCACCACCGCGGTGCGCCCGGTGTTGGTGGCCAGCAGAAACGCACGGCCAAATTCCAGTGAGCGTGCGCGGGCAATGTGCAGATGTTGGTCCATCGCCAGGTTGTTGCCAAACCAGCCCAAGTTGCTCACGTTGACCAGCAAGGTGGGCGACTGGTCCGGGTCGATGAACTGTTTGGCAAGTTCTTCGCCAAACAGGTTCTCGAAGCAGATGCTCACGGCCAGTCGCTGTGCGTGCCAGTCTAAGGTCGGCTGAGGCAGCGCCCCCCGATTAAAGTCGCCCAGCGGGATGTTCATCAAGTTGGTGAACCAGCGAAAAAAAGGGGGAATGAACTCGCCAAACGGCACCAGGTGGTGTTTGTCATACCGCCAGGGCTCAGACTGCCCGGCCTTGAAGCCTGCCACCGAGTTGGTGTAACCCTGCGAATAACTGCCCATCGGCACACCGACCAATGCCGCTTGATCATTGCTGGCAAACCGCTGGCGCAGCGCCTGCCAGTAACCGTCGGGCAATTGATCGGGTAACACCGCCAGAGCCGTCTCCGGTGTGATCACCAGATCGGTTGAGCTGTTGGCCAACTGGGTGCCATACCAGTTCAGCGCCGCCGGTATACCGCTTTGTGGCTGGAACTTTTCCTCCTGGGCAATATTGCCCTGCAGCAGGCTAACACTGATGGTCTGGTCAGGCTGACTCTGGCTGGCTGGTAACCACCATGACAAAAGCACAAGCACCAAGGCTGCCAGGCCAAAACCGCGCGCCTGTGCCCACGAATCAGAGTGTGCCAGCTGCGCCAGCAGCATTGCCAGCAGGGCGGCGACCGCGGTCACACCATAAACACCGGCCCAGGAAAACAGTGCTGCCAAAGGGCCATCCACATGGGCGTAGCCGACGGCACCCCAGCCAAAACCTGTCAACCAGGTGCCACGAGCCATCTCCGCGATCAACCACAATGATGCGAAAAGAATAGCTGAAAACCATTTGCTGTATTGCGCTAGAGCCATAAAAGACCAGCAAACTGCGGCACTGTACAGTGCCAGAAAGCCAGCCAGCGCCAGTACCGCCAACACAGACAGCACCGCATGCAGACCCCCAAAGGTGTGCATGGAGGTGTAAAGCCAGGCAAAGGTGGCGCTTAACCAGGCGCTGGCAAACAGCCAACCCAGCCAAGCCGCCTGGACCGGGGTTTTGCATCCCAGCAAGGTCCTGGCAAACAGCGTCATGGCCAGCAACTGTAACCACCAGAGTGTTTGGCCCTGGCTGGGTGCAAGCTGGCCCGGAACATCAAAGGGGACGGCCAGGCTGGTGGCTTGCAGCACTCCGGCAAGCCCGACCAGCAACACTGGTGCTGCACCAAGTCGGGATGAATGGCTGATAAAAAGCCGCAAACGCGTGGTCTCAGCTGGCGTTGACCGGCACTGGCGATACCTTGAACCACTTGACCGCACCGCCTTTGGTGTGCAGCACGACAAAGTCCAGACCCGACAGCACAAAATGTTCGCCGCGTTTGGGCACATGGCCCATCTCGTGGGCAATCAGACCGCCGATGGTTTCAAACTCGTCGTCCGGGTCGGAACTGCTCAGTGTCACACCAAAGGCGTTTTCGACGCGCTCGATCAATGTGTCACCACTGACACGGTAACTGCGGTCAGGCAATCCGAAAATATCACCCTCGTCATCGGCGATGTCGAACTCGTCCTCGATTTCGCCCACAATTTGTTCCAGCACGTCTTCAATCGTGATCAGGCCCGCGACCCGCCCGAACTCGTCGATCACAATGGCCAGATGGTTGTGGTTGCTCTGGAAGTCGCGCAGCAGGTCATTCAGCCCTTTGCTCTCCGGGACAAAAACGGCCGGGCGCAGCAGGGCGCGGATATTGAGCTCGGGTGCGCGCTGCAGCTTCAGCAGGTCTTTGGCCAGCAGAATGCCGATGATGTTTTCACGCTCGCCATCAAAAACCGGGAATCGCGAGTGCGCAGTGTCGATGACGCCGTGCATCATCACGTCATAAGGATCAGAAATGTTGATCAGCTCCATGCGAGTGCTGGGCACCATCACATCACCCGCGGTCATGTCGGCCATGCGGATCACGCCTTCGAGCATCTTGCGCGAGTCTGCCCCAATGATCTGGCTGCGCTCGGCATCGCCAAGCCAGTCGATCAACTCATCTGTTGAGTCCGGGCCGGGATGGATGAATTCGGCCAGTTTTTGCAGAAACGTTCGGGTGTCTTCGCGGTCGGATCGCGTGGGGTTAGGGTCTGACACAGGCAGGCAAGCAGGACATGCGGTAGTTGATCAGCCTAGAAGGATAGCGGAAAACGACGCCGACCGCCGCACGGTTTTTGTCACTGAAGGTGATTTACTCGGCACTTTTGGACGTTGTGCCACCGCTCCAGACCGCTTGCCAGCGTTGCACCGTCTCCTGAAACTGCTTGGCGTGGACCTTGAACTGGTAGTTGGTTTGGGCCATGTGTTCTTCGACAATCTCGGCCAGCTGTGTGTTGAGGGTGGCAGGTGGCAAACGCAGATGGGCTTCGGATTCAGCGCCATCACGCACGATGTGTGCACCCGCATGCCGGGCGATTTTCAGCATGGCGGCATTCTCGGACAAGGCATGGACAAACATTGTTTGAACACCCCGGTTGCGTGCGTGCATCACGGCCCGGTCAAACAGGCGAGCGCCATAGCCCCGAACGCGCGCCTTTGGCAACACCGACACACCAAACTCCGCCGCCGGATGGCGCTGCATATCAATGGAAAACGCCACGTGCGCCATGGCAATCAGCGTCAGTTTTCGGTTGTAAATGCCAAAGATTTCATCATGGACGAAGTCAAGACCATCCACGTAACGCAGGATCTGATCGTCGCTGGCGGTAAACCCAAACCGGAAATAGCGATCCTGCGCGTCGAGCGAGCGCAGGTGCTCTGCAATACGCTCGCGATGGTTCTCACCCAGCGAACGGATGGGGACCACCACATCAAAACCTCGGGTGCTCACAGGGCGCTGGGCAACTGCAAGGCTGGTGGATTCAATTTCAGGATGGAAGTCTTGCATGATCTAACTATAAGGGTTTTCCCTGGTCAATACGCTCTAGACTGACACCAAATCAGCGTTGGTGTTTGATTTGTGACACTGTCGTAGGCACCAATGGTGCCGGAGCAGTCTCAGTGACCGCCCGACTCGACAGTAAATGTGCTGTGGCTGGATTGTGCGAGTGACTCGGCCACCTGCTTGAGTGTGGCGGTCATGCTGGCTTTGAGGGTGTGCGGCGGGTTGACCACAAACATGCCACTGGCGGGCAATCCGGGGCGCACCAGATCACCTTCGTCACTGCGTTCGAGTTTGCTTGACTTGAC
Organism: Rhodoferax sp.; assembly: GCA_018061265.1. Lineage (GTDB taxonomy): Bacteria > Pseudomonadota > Gammaproteobacteria > Burkholderiales > Burkholderiaceae_C > Rhodoferax. The sequence continues at coordinate 47,631 of JAGOUM010000013.1, forward strand.
AGTGAGTGTGGCGTTGAGCCAGGCCCTTCCCTCCCGCGTGGCCAGTGTCTTGAGTTTGCGGGGCAAATCATGGGCCTCGGGGCGCGGGATGATCGGGTACCAAATGAGATAAGTACCTGTGGCGAATCGTTTGAGGGCATCAACCATCATGTCGAGTACCCGTCCGTAATCGGTCTTCAGCTCGTAACTGGGGTCGCACAACACCAGGGCACGTCTTGAGGGTGGGGGCAAAAACTTTTTCAGGCCGTCAAAGCCATCCTCTCGCATGACGGTCACCAGACGGCCCGCATCGAGCTGCGCTACGTTGGCTTTGAGCGTTTTGGCATCGGTCGGGTGGAGCTCGAACAAACGCAGCCGATCCCGATCGCGCAAGATGCGTTGGATGATAAACGGCGAGCCGGGGTACACCTTGTGACCCCCCCCGGTGTTAAAACTGGCGACCAGGCTCAGGTAGTCCTGCAGCGCAGGTGCAATTTCTTTCTCTTTGGCCGCGTTGTCTCCAGGGTTGCCGGAGATCAGTTGTAAATAGCCGTGGCTGGCCTCGCCACTGGTCTGCGCGTAATCACCGTCCAGCCGGTACAGGCCTGCGCCCGCGTGGGTGTCAAAAAAGTGGATCGCGGTGTCTTTCAGCACCATATGGCGCAGTGTCGCCAGCAGGGTGGTATGTTTGAGGACATCGGCATGGTTGCCGGCGTGAAAGGCGTGGCGGTAACTGAACATTGGTAGATGTTACCCGCTTGCCCGGCGATTTTGTATAATGCTCGGCTTCGCAGCGCTTTGGTGGCTCCGCGGCGAAGTGTCTCAGTATCGTCCCAACGGGCCGTGTGCCGAGTGAAATCCTACCTAAGAGATTCCCAAAAGAGGAACGCCGACCGTAGAAAAGAGCCCCGCAAACCTTCTTTTTCAAGAGAAATCTCATGTCAACTTTCAGCGCAAAACCCGCTGAGGTCGTGCACGAGTGGTTTGTGATTGACGCGACCGACAAGGTCCTCGGACGAGTAGCCAGCGAAGTTGCTCTCCGTTTGCGCGGCAAACACAAGGCCATTTACACGCCTCACGTCGATACCGGCGACTTCATCATCGTCACCAACGCAGCCCGCCTGCGTGTGACCGGTGCCAAGTCACTCGACAAAATGTATTACAGCCATTCCGGCTTTCCTGGTGGCATTTCCAGCACCAACTTTCGTGACATGCAAGCCAAGTTCCCGGGCCGTGCCCTGGAGAAAGCCGTCAAGGGCATGCTGCCCAAAGGGCCGTTGGGCTACGCGATGATCAAGAAGCTCAAGGTCTATGGCGGTGCCGAGCATCCGCACACGGCCCAGCAACCCAAAGTGTTGGAACTTTAAGGAGCCCCCAAATGATTGGTGAATGGAACAATGGTACCGGCCGTCGCAAATCCAGCGTTGCCCGTGTTTTCCTGAAAAAAGGCTCGGGTCAAATCGTTGTGAATGGCAAAGCCATCGACAAGTTTTTTGGTCGCGCCACCTCGATCATGATCTGCAAGCAGCCCCTGCTGTTGACCAACCACGCCGAAACCTTCGACGTCATGGTCAATGTCGCCGGTGGTGGTGAGTCGGGTCAGGCCGGCGCGGTGCGCCACGGCATCACCCGTGCGCTGATCGACTATGACGCAACACTCAAGCCCGAGCTGAGCAAAGCCGGTTTCGTGACCCGCGATGCACGCGAAGTGGAACGTAAAAAGGTCGGTTTGCACGGTGCTCGCCGTCGCAAGCAGTTCAGCAAGCGTTAATCACGCCTGTTTCGACCAGCAAACAACCGCCCGAATGCAGATTCTGGCGGTTGTTTGCATTTTGAAGATCTGAGATGCCCTGATGCGACTGCGATTGTTGATGCGGCGATTGACCGTGAGTGCGCCTCGCATGGCGGTTCGCAGCGCTTTGCCTTGGCCGATTCGCTGGGTTCTGCTGGCACTGGTGGCAGGGTTCTGCGCGGCCATCGCCGTGTGGGCGTTTGAATTTGGCAAGGACATCGCCGGGCTGGACGGTGGTTCCAAGCAACAGTTGCAACAGTTGCAGACAGAGCTGCAGAATACTCGTGCGCAACTGGACCTGGTCACGCAGGAACGCAACAAGGCACAGTCGATTGCCAATACGGCCGACACGATTCTGACCACCGAAAAGGTTGCGCACCAGAAGCTGCAGGAACAAAACAGGTTGCTTGAGCAGGAAAACCAGCGCCTCAAAGATGATCTGGGCTTTTTTGAACAGCTGATACCCACCTCAAGTGCTGGTTCAAGTTCGGCCATCCTGGCGATTCGCAGTCTGCAGGCCGAGCGGCTGCAGAGTGGGGAACTGAAGTGGCAGGTACTGGTGATTCAGGCGCTGAAAAATCCGACAGAATTTAATGGCCAGCTGGAGGTGGCTTTTGCCGGCGTGTTGAATGGCAAGCCCTGGACCGGCAACTTGCCCACCAATCCGCAAGAGCTTCAGATCAGGCAATATGTGCGCCTCTCTGGTGTGTACCAGGTACCTGCCCAGGTGGAGGTGCGTAGCTTGACGGTGAAGGTACTGGACGGAAAAAACATCAGGGCGATGCAGACGGTCAAATTGATGCCCAGACCCGTGTGATACTGTTCAACGGATTAACTGACGCAAGGACATGCTATGTTTAGCAAAAAAAAACCGCCACCCATCAAAAGTCTGCTGGCACACGGCTGCCAGCTCACGGGTAACTTCAGTTTTATGGACGGTTTACGGCTTGACGGCGAGATCAAAGGTGACCTTGTGGGGCAAGTTGACAAGCCGAGCATTCTGGTGATTTCAGAGACCGCCCGGGTGACGGGGTGTGTGCAGGCGGACCATGTGATCATCAATGGACAGATTGATGGCCCGGTGATGGCACGTGTTCTGCTTGAACTGCAACCGAAGGCACGGGTCAACGGCGATGTGACCTACAAGATTCTGGAAATGCACCAGGGTGCCATGGTGGCGGGCAAGTTGTGTCCCATCGTTGCCGATATGGTGGCTGAAGAAAAGCCCACACTGAAACTGGCTGCAAATAACCAGTGACACAATATCCGACAGAATTACTGTAGCATTTGATTATTCCTTTTACCGGAGACCACCATGAGTGCTGTTGCACAAGACATCCAAACCGAAATGCCTGACCCCATCATCTTCACTGACAGTGCCGCTGCCAAAGTGGCTGACCTTATTGCCGAGGAAGGCAATCCGGATCTGAAACTTCGCGTGTTTGTGCAGGGCGGGGGATGCTCAGGCTTTCAGTATGGCTTTACTTTTGATGAAGTGACCAATGAGGACGACACCACCATGACCAAAAATGGGGTGTCTCTGCTGATTGATGCCATGAGTTACCAATATCTGGTTGGTGCCGAGATCGACTACAAAGAAGATTTGCAGGGTGCTCAATTTGTCATCAAGAATCCTAACGCCACGACAACCTGTGGCTGCGGGTCCAGCTTTTCAGCCTGAAGCCCAAGCTTGTGGCCAAAACCGCCCTCAGAGGCGGTTTTTTTGTCGCCACTTGTCAAGCTGGATAGATTGCGCCAAGTAATCTGGCACCCTTGGCACCGGTGACGCTGGGCAGATTGCCGGGTTTGTGTTCAAGGGTTTGTTTGGCCAGCCAGGCAAAAGCGGATGCCTCAACCTGCAAAGGGGGCATACCAAACTGCTCAGAACCACACACTTCGGTGCCGGGTAACATGGCTTGCAGGCGTTGCACAAGAAAGCTGTTGAACGCCCCGCCTCCACAAACAATCAGCAGTTTGCTATCTTTAGCGTATCTAAGAACGCTTTGTGAACAAGCGCTGGCGGTCAATTCAACCAATGTGGCTTGAATGTCAACCGGGTTTTTTTGCACAAACGGTGCGAGCTTGTGCTCGAGCCAGGCCGTGCTGAACAAGTCCCGGCCCGTACTTTTGGGCGGCACTTGCGAAAAATAGGCTTCGTCCAGAAGCGCCGACAAAACCTCACTCTGGCATTGCCCACTGGCGGCCCAAGCACCTTGGTGGTCAAACATGTGTCCGATGTGTCGATGGCACCAATAGTCCATCAGTGCGTTGCCCGGGCCGCAGTCAAATCCGAGCACAGGTGCGTCGTTCCTGGCGGGCAAAACCGTGAGGTTGGCGATCCCGCCGACATTGAGAACGGCGACATCCTGATTGGTGCTGGCAAAAACCTGGCGGTGAAAAGCGGGGACCAGAGGGGCACCCTGCCCACCGGCTGCAATATCGCGGCTGCGCATGTCGGCCACCACATCGATGCCGGTCAACTCGGCCAGCAGCGCAGGGTTGTTCAATTGCAGGGTATAGGCCGTCGTGCAGCCTGTCAGCGACAGTTCGGGCGCAGGTCGATGCCGAACCGTCTGGCCATGGGCACCAATGGCCCGCACCAAGGATGCGTCAATACCCAGATGAGCAACTAGAGCCAGCAGGTCACGGACCACCTGAGCGTAGGTGCAAGCAATCTGATTGCCAGCCACCATCGCGCGGTGCAACTCGTTGACCGTCGGGCTGTTGAGTTCCAGCAGTTCCTGGCGAAACGCCGGTGTAAAACCCGCTGAGGCATTGGCGATGACCTTGGGTTGCGAGTCTGTCAGGTCGAGCAGGACACCATCAACACCGTCCAAGGAGGTGCCGGACATCAAGCCAATGAACAGATCACGCACGATGCGCACCAAACAAGACGTCAGAGCACAAGGTGTCCAGCCGTTCCTCGCAAGTCATGCTTTGGCCCACCAACTCCGGTAGCGGGCACCTGCGAGCACACCCAAATCCTATTCAAAGCCGGCAAGATTCATGCTGTCAGCGGCAAACAACTCGCTGCGCACATTGGCAGCAAGCCGCTGAAACTCGGGCATCGCGGAACCCGGGACTGGGATCGTCTCGCTCTTTTGCGCCATGGCCATCGGGTCATGCTGTACACCGTTGACCCGAACTTCAAAATGCAGATGCGGCCCAGTCGCCCATCCGGTGGCACCAACCAGACCAATCGTCTGCCCCTGGGGCACACTTTGCCCACGCTTGACCATGATCTTGCTCAGGTGTGCGTAGACTGTTTCGGTATTGTTCCTGTGCTGGATGAACACCACATTGCCATAACCGTTTTGTGTCCCGGCGAAGGAGACGATACCGTCACCCACTGTCCGTGCCGGGGTGCCGGTGCTGGCGGCAAAGTCGGTACCCAGATGTTTGCGCCACTGCCCGAGAATCGGATGGAAACGCATTGCAAAGCCACTGCTGACACGGGAAAACTCAACCGGTGAGCT
>JAGOUM010000014.1:0-30939 GCA_018061265.1 Rhodoferax sp.
GGCTTTTGAAGCTGGAGAGATCCTGCCCATCGAGTTCTGGACGCGCGGCGTGCATCACCATTTTGGGCTGCATGTCGTTGATCCAGAAATACTCAACACCGCTGTAGCGCATGGCGCGCACGGTTTCTCTGGCGGTACGTTGCGCGTCCGCGCGGCTGAGTTTGCCCTGGGTTTCCTGTGCGTGAAAATGGCTCAGCACGCCGTGAGCCGCTTCCACCACCTGGCGCACATTGGCCTGCCGTTCATCCATGATCAGCGTTCGCTCCGACCAGAGAAAGCCGCCGGCCAGCATCACGATAACCAACACCACACTGCCGACCAGCATCGACAAGCGGCCTGTGATGCTCATGTGTTTCAGGTGCAACATACGCTCAACCCTCCAAACTGTCTGGTTTCGCTATAGGCAATAATTATGCCCACACGATTTGTCGGGGTTATGCGTGTAAACCCGCGCCGATGAAGCAATGGTGGAGGGGTGTCACCGCGACAGGTTCATGCGAAATGATCGAATGAGCGATAGTGGTTTGGCAGAACCTGACCGTGGCAGTCCAACAGGCGAACGCCAGGCTGTTGTTCGGTGCGTCCAACACGTGTGACGCGGGTCTGTACCAGGCGCGCCAAATCTTCCACAGCCTCGCGCTGGGACACCGGTGCGGTGAACAGCAGCTCATAGTCATCGCCGCCGGAAAGCACCAGTTGGCGTCTTTGCTCAACCGTCAGTTCAGCACTTAATTCATGCCTGACGATTTCCAGGTGTTGGATTGATGCTATCAAAGATGCGCAAACATCGGCGTCGATCGTCGCACCAAGCCTGGAGCGGTCCAGCACGTGCTGCAAGTCACCGAGCAGCCCGTCACTGAGATCAATCGCCGCGCTGGCAATGCCCCGCAGGGCCAGACCGAGGGCGACCCGGGGGGTGGGTTGCTCAAGCCTGGCACGCGCCAAAGTGAGCACATCTTCTGCCAGCTGCAGCTTGCCTTGCAGCGTTTCGAGTGCCAGTCTTGCATCACCCAGGTTGCCGCTGACGTAAATATCGTCACCCGCTTTGGCACCCGAGCGCAACAGCGCCTGACTTTGACCGTTGACCACCGGCACTTCACCCAGCACGGTGATACAGATGTTGAGCGGCCCGCGCGTGGTGTCGCCACCAATCAGCTCGCAGTCATGGGCATCGGCCAGACTCAGAAGGCCCTGCGCAAAGGGTTCCAGCCAGGCATCCTCGGCGTGAGGCAATGCCAGCGCCAGTGTGAAGGCCCGGGGTTGGGCGCCACATGCGGCCAGATCGCTCAGGTTGACCGCCAGCGCCTTATGGCCCAATTTGCGCGGGTCGACGTCGGCAAAAAAGTGCCGACCCTGCACTAGCATATCGCTGGAGATGGCCAAATGTGTGCCCGCTGTCGGCTGCAATAGTGCACAGTCGTCACCCACACCGAGAACAGCACGGCCTGTCGGGCGCACGAAGAAGCGTTTGATCAGCTCAAACTCACCCATTGACCGGCTCAGTCCTGGGCCAGAAAAAACTTCGCAGATCGGTGCGCAAGCGATGGCGCAGGGCTGCATAAATGTGATCCCGATCAACACCCACCACATTGTGGGCGCGTAATGCCAGCTGAAACGCCAGGTAAAAGCTGACGCCCACATTGAGCACTCCGGTCACCGCCAGCCCTGCCACACACCACCAAAAGGCACCTAGATGAAAAATTGAAATGCCCAGGCTGGCGGCGGCGGCCGCCAGCTGGCCGGTGGACAGGGTTACATGGCGCACCTCCAGCCCAAGCCCGAAGAACAGCGCAAAGGCGGGCACCAGCCCCAGCATCAGCCCCAGGGACAAATTGGCCGCCAGGCCAGAGATGTTATTGCGCATGAAGTGCGCCCAGCGGTCGGCTCGTGCGACACCCAGGGTGCGGTTGATTTTTGGGTTGTAGCGCAGCGCCGAATCGAGCCGATGCAGCACAAACCAGTTCTCCACCCAGCCTGCAATGATGCTTGAGGCAAACAACAGCACACCGGTGCCGGCCGCAAACAGGGCGGTTGGCCCCAATAAGGTCAGGTCTTGCAGGACGTGCCGGGCGGTTGCCTCGCCAATCATTGGTTGGCCCAAACCCATTTGCATGGCGACGCTGATGAGCAGCACGCAGGGGATGACCAGCGCCAGGTTGCCAACAACTGCGGCGACCTGGGATCGCACCAGATGGGTGACCTCGTCAATAAAACCTTCTATGGCCTTCGGATTGCCCAGCTCCTTGAGTTTGGCAGCCATGGCGGGTGCGGTCATGGCCGGCTGTTTGGTGGCGACCGTCCAGTGCAGCAGCTGCACCAGCACAAAACTCAGTGCGTAATTCATGCCGGCGAAAAAACCGCCCCAGAAGGCCGACATGCCCACTGACAGAATGACAAACTTCATGAGTGTGGTGATCGACATCACTGCCCCGCCACCCGCCGCCTGGCGCAACATGGTGCGGTATTCGGCCCGATTGCGGGTGATGTAGTGTTCACCTGTTTCGGAGCTGCGCTCGGCCACCTTGGCCGCCAGCATCGATGAGTTGGCCATGATCAGGGCGCGCAGGCTCAGGCGGTCCTGCCCGACATTCACCAGATGTGCCAACAAGGCAGCGCTGCGGCTGTGGGACTGGTCGGACAGCAGGCAGTCCAGCAAGGCGTGAATACGTTGAACCCGGGCGCGCAACTGGCGCAGCTCAAAAACCAGATTGACAGAAATTCCGTGCGCGTCCAGATGGGTATACACCGACGCGGCAGCGTGGCGGCAGTCGTCCAGCCGACTCAGGAAATGCTCCAGTGCCTGGGTTCGCGCACTGGTGCTGGCGACTGGGCTGGCCCGCAGCGTCGCAAAAACGGCCTCCAGATCCTTACCCAAGGCATGAAACGGGCTGTCCCAACGCGCCGGTGCATTCATGCGCTGGCGCAGCTCTGGCGAAAAGCCGGTGGCACGGATCTGACCGGTGCAAAAGGTGATAGCCCCCATCAAAGTGCATTGCCAGTGGGTCAGGCCATCCGGCGGCAATGCTGCGATCGGGAGGGATGCCGGTGGTGTTTGGAGCAGATCAGCCAGCCGCGCCAGAAGCGATGGCTCCAGCGCCGCGATCCACTGTGCGTCAAAACGGTGGCCCAGGGCCAGCGAAAACAGCATGGCCGCATCCGCCGTTTCGGGGGTGCCGGGCATCAATTTAAGGTATATCCGCTCGAATAGCTCACTGATGAAGGCACTGCCCGAGGCAAATCCGAAGTCAGCCAGCAGCGCCGTGGCATCCACTGTGTTCAACAGGGTGTGCCACCAGGTTTGCAACTGGCTGCGGGCACTGGGCCGCTGCTGCAACGCGTCGACAAACAGGGTTAATCGTGACACGGTGGCATTCACCGAGCTGGCGTCTCCGCGCAACCAGTCAGTCAGGTCAATCAGCCACAGGTGGCGTTCAACCACATCCGCTGCGGGGTCCAGTGTGTCAAGCAGGGCAGCGAGGTCGCGTTTGGGGTGCATGCCTGCCATCAGTGCAGCGTGCGCCTGCCGCCACTTGGGCTGAGAGCGTCCAGTACAAACATGGGCACATCCACATCGAACTTCTCACCGTCTTCGGCGACGCAAAAAAAACTCCCGTGCATGGTGCCCGTGGGTGTGCGCAGCCGTGTGCCGCTGGTGTACTCAAAAGACTCACCCGGCTGCAGCAGCGGCTGGTGCCCCACCACCCCAAGGCCCTTGACCTTCTCGGTGCGGCCGTTGGCGTCATTGACGTTCCAGGTGCGGGAGATCAGCTGCGCCGCAACCTTGCCCGTATTGCGTATGGTGATGGTGTAGGCAAAGTAGTACACACTTTGTGCGGGCACCGACTGCTCGGGCAGATGGCGCGGTTGCACCTTGACTTGGAATTGGTAATCAGACATGGCGAGATGCTACCCGGGATTGCAGGTGACTGGACTGTAGCCGTGGGAACAGAGCCCGCAGCGGGTTTGCGGCTTTTCGACCGCGACACGGCAGGCCGTGAGGCTAGTCAGACTGGACAATTGCAGGAAAATCCAAGCCATTTAGTCGCTTAGCGCTTATTTTTAAACAGCTGTTTGCTCCAATGAATAGAGCGCATTGACATGCATTCAGGACCACTTGGCACGATGGATAATGGAGCCCAGCAGAGATTTCGGCGAAAATCCAGTCCAATAACCAACACACACCGGAGAGTTCATGTTTTCAGAATACCGCGAACAAGTCACCCAGCTCAAAGCAGAAGACGCACATTTTGCGCAGATTTTTGATGAGCATGATGCACTGGACGCCAAGATCAAGCGAATGGAGGCGCATGTAGAGCCGGGGACACATCTGGAAATTGAACAGCTGAAGAAGCAGAAGTTACACCTCAAAGACGAGGTGTACGCCCGTCTCATCAAGGCGAAAAAGGCCTGATTGTGGAGCCGTGCCCCCAAACCGGGCCGGTTTACTCCTGTGCTGACTGTGCAAGCCTCTGGCTTCGCCAGTAGACATCGTCGCCAGTTTGACCGTCGTTGCGATGTCGGTTTAAAACCCGGGCCAAGACAAACATCAGGTCTGACAATCGATTCAGATAGTGGCGTGGTGTGTCTTTGAGCGCGTCCTGCGCGCCCAGCGCCACCACTGCCCGCTCTGCCCGCCGGGCCACGGTCCGGCAGACATGGGCCAGCGAAGCGGCCCGGCTGCCCGCCGGCAAAATGAACTCCTGAAGTTTGGGCAGTTCTGCATTGTGCTGCGCCAGGGCGTCATCCAGAGTGGCCACCGCCTCCACCTTGAGCAGTTCAAACCCCGGAATCGACAATTCACCGCCCAGATTGAACAGCTGGTGCTGGATCTCCACAAGCAGTTCGCGCACCTGTTGTGGCATGTCTTCACACAGCAGGACCCCAATGTGGCTGTTGAGTTCATCCACGTCGCCCATGGCATGGACCCGCAGGCTGTTTTTTGAGACCCGGGTGTTGTCACCCAGGCCGGTGGTGCCATCGTCGCCGGTGCGGGTGGCAATTTGTGTCAGTCGTTGACCCATGGTGCGTTCTTTCTAAACTTAGGCCAGGTGCCTCAGGGCGTGGCGACAAAATTGTGCCGTGGCAAGGTAACCGTCAAGGTGGTGCAGTTGTTGGCGTCGTCGGTGACCATGCTCACATTGCCCTTTTGCGCCCGCGCCAGCAGTTGCGCCGAGTAAGTGCCAATGCCGCTGCCACCGGCTTTGCCACTGGTGGAGAACTTCTCAAAGAAACGCTCCCGCATGTCGGCGGGCACCGCCCCCATATTGCTGATCAGGATGCGCAGGGGTGATTCATCACGCAGCAGCACTTCCACCCGGGTACCTGCCGGGGCCGCCTCGCAGGCATTTTTGATCAGATTCTGAAACAGCGAATAACACAGCATGGCGTCCGCCTCAACCTTTGGCAGCTCGGTGCCAACCGGCATGTCGGTGTCGACCGAAATGGTCAGCTGTTTGTCGTAAAAACTGCTGCGAGACAGGTCAACAATGCGGTGCAGGATGTCGCCAATGTCCACTGCAGACGCCTTGAGCCTGAAGCGCCCCATCTCGATTTTGTACAACTCGCCTGACAGGTTGACCATGTTCATGACCTGTTGCGCAGTCTGCTCGACCAGGCGCAATTGGGCAGCATGTTTGGGGTGCATGTCTTCGTCGTTGGCCAGGCTTTGTACCATGCCCACAATGCCGGCCAGTGAGCCCTTGAGGTCGTGGCGGGTCATGTTGTCAGCGTCCTCCCGCATACGGGCCGCATCGAGCATGGCGTCGTAGTCCAGCTGCAATTTACGCCGCATGTCGACAAAGGCAATGAAGTTGCGCACCCGGGCGCGCAAGGCTTTCGGGTCGTTGGTTTTCGAGACAAAATCGACAGCACCCAACGCCATGCCTTTGATACGTGACTCGTCGTCGGTAAGCCCGGTGACAAAAATCACCGGGATCTGCGACGTAGCCTGCCGTTGGCGCAGACGCCGGACCACCTCGAACCCGTCGATGCCCGGCATCAGGACATCCATCAGGATCAGATCGGGCAGTGGCTCGGTCTCACACATTGCCAGGGCTGCTGCGCCATCGGTGGCAGTCGCCACCTGGTATTCGTCCTTGAACAGTTTCTCCAGCAGTTTCAGGCTCACCGGATAATCGTCGACCACCAAGATACGCGAGGGTGACAGCATCGGCACCGGGTCAGAACCGGTTTCGCTACGCGATGCGGGTGCGGTCGACGGGGGTGCTGGCTGGGGCAAGGCGCGCGCCTGCGGGTTCAGCATGCGGTCGAGCCGGGCCTGCAAGCTGCCCGCGTTGTATGGTTTGACCAAAAGCCCGTTGACGCCCGCCGAGATTACTTCCTCGATACGCTGGCGTTCTGTCTCGGCAGTGATCATCAGGAAAGGCAATTTGGCCAGTTTGGCATCCGCGCGTACTGCCTTGAGCAGTTCCAGACCGTTCATCACCGGCATGTTCCAGTCAGACAGCACCGCGTCAAACTTGACGGCACGCAACATCTCCAGTGCCTCGGCACCATTGCGCGCCACCTTGATCTTTTCATACCCCATGCCACGCAGCTGGTTGACGGTGACGGCCCGCATCAGTTCCAGGTCATCCACGACCAGGTAATTGAGAAGGTGAGGGTTCATGGGTGCAGATTATCACGAAGTGCCGACCCGCACCGAGCACATGGATTGCCCCATGTGTGCTGTCGATTGACAATTCAGCGTTGTTCTGATGCCCAACGGCCGGAACAGAAAGTTCAGGAGCTTGATTGATGCAAACAGTTCGCCCGGCTGCGATAGCCGGCCATTTTTACCCCGCGCAGGCGAGCGCGCTAAAGCAGCTGGTGCTGACTTTGCTTGGGCAGGTGGCCGAGCCAGAGCATGGCGTCGGCGAGGTACCCAAAGCCATCCTGGTGCCACATGCGGGTTACATCTACTCTGGTGCTACGGCAGCGCTGGCTTATGCACGCCTGCGCCCGGGGCGTGAGTGCATCCGCCGGGTGGTGTTACTCGGGCCGGCGCACCGGGTCCATGTCAAAGGTCTGGCGCTGCCCGGGGCGAGCAGTTTTACCACACCGCTTGGCGAGGTGACGATTGACCAGGATGCCCGGGATGCGCTGGTGCGCTTGCCCCAGGTGCTCATCAGCGAGGCTGCGCATGCCGCGGAGCATTCGCTGGAGGTCCAATTGCCGTTCCTGCAGTGTGTCCTGGGGGACTTCAAGCTATTGCCGCTGTTGGCAGGCGATGTGGGTGCCCCGGCTGTGGCCGAGGTGATCGAAAGTCTGTGGGGCGATGATGAAACGCTGATTGTGATCAGCACTGACCTGTCGCACTTTCTACCCTATGCGCAGGCACAGGTTACGGATCAGGCGACGCTGCAGCACATCCTGCAGCTTGACGCCAGTTTGACGCATCACCAGGCGTGTGGTGGCACACCGGTCAATGGTTTTTTGCTTGCGGCCCGGCAGCATCGGCTATGCCCACATCTGCTGGGGGCGTGCAATTCGGGTGACTCGGCGGGTGACAAACGTCGTGTGGTGGGGTATGCCTCGGTCGCCTTTGTGCCGCAGGTCCATCATGGACATTGACCCGGTCGATTCCGCACATGCATTGGAGGGGCCTGCCCTGGTGAGGATTGCACGCGCCGCCATTACCAGCGCTTTGGGTTTACCGCAGGCCGCTGCCGCCGGGCAGGAGGCGCCGTGGCTGCAGCAGCCCGGGGCGAGTTTTGTCACCCTGACGCAGCATGGGCGCCTGCGTGGATGCATCGGCTCCTTGACGCCCTGGCGGGCACTTGGTGAGGACGCGCGGGCCAATGCCGTCGCTGCTGCACTGCGAGACAGCCGGTTTGTGCCCCTGTCCCCAGGCGAACTGGACAAGACCCGGGTTGAAGTGTCGGTGTTGTCGGCCCAGGAGCCGCTTGAGTTCGACAGCGAGGCGCAAGCGCTGTGCCTTTTGCAACCTGGGCTGGATGGGGTGGTGTTGGAGTGCGGGCGACTTCGCAGCACTTTTTTGCCGCAGGTCTGGGAGCAACTGCCAACGGCACGGGAGTTCATGGCCCACCTGAAACAAAAGGCGGGGCTGCCTGCCGATTTTTGGTCACCCGAGCTACGCCTGTGGCGCTATTCGGTGCACAAGTTCAAGGAGGTCGACCCCCCATGAACCCGCAGCCAGAGTATCCAGCGCGTTACTGGCATGCACTGGCAGACGGCCGATTGCAATGTGATCTGTGCCCGCGCGACTGCAAGCTGCATGACGGTCAGCGTGGTGCCTGCTTCGTACGCCAACGGTCAGGGCAGCAGATGCTGTTGACCACCTACGGGCGATCCAGCGGCTTTTGTATTGATCCGATCGAAAAGAAGCCCTTGCACCAGTTCTTTCCGGGCAGCAGCGTGCTGTCTTTTGGTACCGCAGGTTGTAACTTGAGCTGCCGGTTCTGTCAGAACTGGGACATCAGCAAATCGCGCGACATGGACCGATTGATGGACGCTGCCTCGCCACAAGCCATCGCCCGAACGGCGCAACAACATGGCTGCAAAAGTGTGGCTTTTACCTATAACGACCCGGTTGTTTTTGCCGAATACGCCATCGACGTGGCAAACGCCTGCCATGCATTGGGTGTGAAGACCGTCGCGGTCACCGCAGGCTACATCCATGCGCAAGCCAGGCGCGATTTTTTTTCCGTCATGGACGCTGCCAACGTGGATCTGAAAGCATTCACCGAAGAGTTCTACTGGCATCAGACCGGCTCACATCTGCAGGAGGTCTGTGAAACACTTTTGTATTTGAAGCATGAAACCAATGTCTGGATTGAGCTGACAACACTTTTGATTCCAGGCCATAACGACAGTGATGTTGAGCTGGAGTCACTCACGCGCTGGGTGGCCGAAGCACTTGGGACCGAGGTGCCACTGCATTTTTCGGCGTTTCATCCCGATCACCGAATGACGGATGTTCCCGCCACGCCACTAGCCACCCTGTTGCGCGCCCGGCAAATCGGCTTGCAGACTGGACTCAAACACGTCTACACCGGCAACATTCACCACGCCCAAGGCGACACCACTTACTGTGCAGGTTGCGGCAGTTTGCTGATCGAGCGAGACTGGTACCAGATGAAGCAGTACCGGCTTGACACGCAGGCGCGTTGCCCCGATTGCAACCGGGTGCTGTCAGGACACTTTGATGCCACCTGTGGCCACTTTGGCCGCCGCCGCATCCCGCTGCGAATCCAATCCAGCGCCGCAGATTGACGCCAACTGCCGATAATCCGGCAACCCAGTCCAAGGACTTTCATGAACGCCAACATCTGTACCAGCCACCTGCTGCCCGAAATTCATCCACGCGAGGTACCGCAAGCGCTGCTGGTCGCGTTGCGTGAGCGTTTTGGCAGCCGGTTTTCCAGTGCCCAGGTGGTGCGTGAACAGCACGGACGTGACGAGTCGGCGTTCACCGTGCCGCCACCCGATGCCGTGGTGTATGCGCTGAGCACGCAGGATGTCAGTGACACCGTCAGGCTTGCGGCGCAGTTCAAGGTGCCGGTCATCGCGTTTGGTATTGGCTCATCGCTTGAAGGGCATCTGCTGGCAGTGCAGGGCGGCATCAGTGTGGATGTCAGTCGAATGGATCAGGTGTTGAGCATCAATGCCGAGGACCTGACCGTGACGGTGCAGGCCGGGGTGACCCGCACCCAGCTCAACGCGGCGGTCAAGTCTGCCGGTCTTTTTTTTCCGATTGACCCCGGTGCTGATGCAACGCTCGGCGGCATGGCGGCGACACGGGCCAGTGGCACCAATGCGGTGCGTTACGGCACCATGCGCGAAAACGTGCTGGCGCTGGAAGTGGTGACCGCCAGTGGCGAGGTCATCCGCACCGGGACCCGTGCCCGAAAGAGCAGCGCCGGTTACGACCTCACCCGCCTGATGGTGGGCAGCGAAGGCACGCTGGGCATCATGACTGAAATCACGGTCAGGCTGTACCCTTTGCCCGAAGCTGTGATGGCGGCCACCTGCAGTTTTGCCACGCTGGCCGATGCGGTCAACACCACCATCCAGATCATCCAGCTCGGGGTGCCCATTGCACGCTGTGAACTGCTCGATGCCAACACCATCCGCATCGTCAATCACTACGCCCACCTGAACCTGACCGAGGGTGCCATGCTGCTGATGGAGTTTCATGGCTCACCCGCCGGGGTGCAGGAGCAGGTTCAGACCGTGCAGGACATCGCCGCTGAATTTGGCGGCCAGACTTTCGAATGGGCCAGGACGCCAGAGGAGCGCACCCGGCTGTGGACGGCGCGGCACAACGCCTACTTTGCTGGCGTTCAATCGCGCCCGGGCTGCAAAGCCATCACCACCGATACCTGTGTGCCGATTTCCCACCTGGCCGATGCGTTGCTGGACTCGGTCACCGAGGTGCAGCAAAGCGGCATCCCGTACTTTCTGGTGGGCCATGTGGGCGACGGCAATTTCCACATGGGCTACCTGATCGACCCGGACAAGCCGCAAGAGCGTGAAACGGCTGAGCGCTTGAACACGCAGCTGGTGCAACGTGCGCTCAAACTCGGCGGCACCTGCACCGGTGAACACGGTATTGGCTTGCACAAAATGGGCTTTTTGCTGGAAGAGACCGGAGTCGGCGCAGTGGCCATGATGCGCAGCATTAAACAGGCGCTTGACCCGGACAACATCCTTAATCCGGGCAAGATTTTTGTCCTTTAGCCCGCCGGTAAGCTGTTGCGCCAGGTTTTGAGCACGGCTGCAATGAAAGGTGTCTTGGCTTCGGTGTAAGCCTCGCGATCGGTGGGGTACCGTGCCGCCAATTGCATTTTCAGCGTCTGGTACTGCTGCGCCAGCGCCGGGTCGCGCCGCAACGCATCCCGAAAAGCCAGTCGTTCGTGCCAGAGCGGGCTTTGCCAGGGCACAAGATGCAGGTGGTGTGTGCGCGTGGCGGGCGACGGCTTGCAGAACCAGACCATCTGGCTTGGCTTGTAGGGGAAATAACAATAGCCCAGGTGCTGCGCCACGGCGATGGCCGACTGGGAAGATGACAGGTCCCGCACCGGTGCCATGATGTCGATGACCGGTTTGGCCGACAAGCCTGGAACAGCGGTGCTTCCAATGTGCTCGATCCCGGCGCACAGCCAGGGCTGGAGCGCAGCCTGCAGTTGTTGTGCCTCGGCCGCAAACAGCTCGGGCCATGCCTCGGTATAGGCGACAAGCCGGATCGGGGCGTCAGGCAGTTCTGCAGGGTTTATGATCAAAATGGCCTCCAGCTCAATACTATCAACAAGTTATAGATATCAAATAGAGAGTGGTTTGAGCAACTCGGCCAGATCACTTTCGCTGAACAGTGGCTGCTTGCGCCCGACGGAGCCGCTGTACATGCTCTCGGCCAGCGCGGCTTTGCGCTCTTGCAGCGCCAGAATGCGCTCCTCAATAGTGCCCTGGGCCACCAGTTTGACCACCCAGACACTTTGCGTTTGCCCAATGCGGTGGGCGCGGTCAGTGGCCTGGGTTTCGACGGCCGGGTTCCACCACGGGTCGTAATGGATCACCGTGTCGGCCTGCGGCAGGTTCAGACCCACACCGCCGGCTTTCAGGCTGATCAGGAACAAGGGCACTTCGCCGCTGGTGAAACGGGTGATGAGTTCGTCACGCTTCTGGCTTTGGCCAGTGAGTTTGACCCACTTGATCTTGCGCTTGGTCAGTTCGTCCTCGATCAGGCTGAGCATGCTGGTGAACTGTGAAAATAGCAAAATCCGCCGACCTTCACTCAGCATCTCGGGCAGCATCTCCATCAGTTGTTCCAGCTTGGCAGAGGTCTTGACCTTTTTGGCTGATTCGAGTTTGAGCAAATGGGGGTCGCAGCAGACCTGGCGCAGCTTCAGCAGCGCATCCAGAATGGTGATTTGGGATTTGGCCAGGCCCTTGGTGTTGAGTGCCTCACGCACGGTTTTTTCCATGCCCAGGCGAATGGTTTCGTACAGATCGGCCTGTTTGCCCGACAGTTCCACCCGCATTACCGTTTCAATTTTTGGTGGCAACTCGTGCGCCACCAGCGCCTTGGTGCGACGCAGCATGAACGGGGTGATGCGCGCACGCAGTTCTTGCAGTCGTTCGGGGTGGCCCTGTTTTTCGATGGGGTTGCGAAATACCTCGGTAAAACGTTTCTGGCTGCCCAGAAAACCAGGCATCAAAAAGTGAAACAGGCTCCAGATTTCACCCAGGTGGTTCTCCATCGGGGTGCCGGAGAGGCACAGGCGGTGGCGCGACTGCAGTTGACTGGCCACCTGAGCGGCGTTGGTGCTGGCATTCTTGATGTTTTGCGCTTCATCGAGCACCACCAGATGCCATTTGGCCTGCAGCCAGCGCTCGCGGTCACGGTGCAGCAGCGAATACGGCGCGATGACAATGTCGTGATCGGCCATGCTGTCAGCGGCCCCATGGCGGTCCAGGCCGTGGTGCACCAGGCAGCGCAGTTCAGGGCAAAAGCGCTCGGCCTCCCGCCGCCAGTTGCCCATCAGGCTCACCGGGGCAACAATGAGCGCGGGCAGGGTCAGGCGACCGGCGTCTTTTTCGATCTGGATATGGACCAGGGTTTGCAGGGTTTTGCCCAGGCCCATGTCATCGGCGAGGATGCCTGCCAGGTCGTATTCGCGCAGAAACTGCAACCAGTTGACTCCCTGTTGCTGGTAGGGGCGCAGGCTGGCGTGGATACTTTTGGGCAAGGCTACTTCGGGCAGTTCGCTGCGCCCGCTCAGGCGTTGCACCATGTCGCGCAGCTGATTGCTGCCGGCCCAGACCGCGCCTTCACCCAGCGCAGCGGTGGTGCGCAGGGCGTCAAAACGCGACAGTTTCAGGGTTTCGCCACTCAGGTCATGGGTGCGGTCGCCCACCAGTTCCAGCAGCGCGGCCATCCATGGCCTGAGTGGCTCGGTCTGCACCCGGATAAAACCGCCCGTGGGGCCAGGCAAAAAAATGAACTCGGGCAGCCCCGGCAGACCCGTCTGCGGGTCGGTGGGGCTGGCCGCGGCTGCGCCAATCAACTCGGGCAACCAGGGCAGGATGTTGTGGCGTACACCGTTGATTTCCATGCCCAGTGACAGGTCAAACCAGGGTGAGGTGGCGAGTTCATCCTCGCCCTGGGCTTGTAGCCTGACCTCCAGCGTGTCGGCATAGCGCAGCCAGTCGGTCAGAGAGTCGTCGAGGGTGACTTCGAAACCGGCTTGGCGCAACGGCGCGTAGTCGTTGTTTGCCCACTGCAGCCAAAGGTGTTGTGGTGTCTGTCCCGGAATTCCGAAAAACCCCCTTCCATCAGAGGCCAGTCCCAGGTCACGCAGGCACATGATGGCCTCCAGCTCAGCTTGCGGATCACGCTGCAGCAGGCAGCGCTTGCCTGCCTCGTCGATCAGGACGGTGGTGCCTTGGCCCACCCACCAGCCACGGTGACCGTTGTAGTCGAAGCGCAGTTTTGCCAGCATCAGGCCGTTGCCGGGTACGTCCTGCGCGGGCACTGCCTGCAGCGTCAGGCAGGCTTTGGGCCGGATGCCAGACAGTGTGGTCAGTTGCTCCAGCACCGGTGGCAAGGGTACGCCGCCAAGCTGTTGAGCCAGTTGAAGCTGGTACTTTTTGAGTGCCTGGGCTTTCAGTGGCGGTGCCTTGAGCAGCACCGCCACTTGCCCGGGACTCATGCCATTGAGTTCGACCAGTCCACACCGCCCGTTGTGACTGTCCAGGTACAGCGGCGGCTTGTTGAGGCACAGTTGCGCCCGGCCATCGCCCAGCCGGGCGCGCAAGGTCCAGCCCGCTTCGCCCCGCGTTGGCTGGGTGACTTCGTGCCACTGCCAGCTCAGTTCCAGCGGGTCGGCCCACTGCGCCACAGGGCCGGGTTGACTTTGCAGGTCGCCGACAAAGAGCCGCCCGGTGCTGGCCGCCTTCTCCAGCGCCATCAGGCCAAATTTACCCTCGATCGTGACCTTGTGGCGGGCGTTGTAGCTGTAGTAATAGTGACTCACGCTGCTCGGCAGGGCGCGCATCAGTTGCAGCACATCGTGATCGGCTTCGCTGGCCAGGTCAAAAACAGCTTGTCCTTTCTCCGGCTGGTACTTCAGTGCCTTGGCCTTTGACCAGCCGCCGCCCACCTTGGTGTAGGCAGTGACCACTTCCATGCTGAGCTGAGGGCTGGGTCCCTGTGGGTTGGAAATGGTCAACAGGTACAAAAAATGCTCAATGCGTGGCGCCTGGCCGTTGCCATGGCCTGGTTTTCGTGGGTCTGCGGACTCCAATGGCGGCTTCGTGCTGCTACGTTCGAGTTCGCCAAGCCAGCGGATCAGCTGGTTCTCGGCCTCAAGTTCGGCAGCAGCTTGTTTGCGTGCCACTTCGGCGTGCTGCAGCGCTTCGAGCTCCTTTGCGCTTGGCGCTCTGGCTGGCGTGGTCGGCCTGGTCTCGCCCAGCAGCGCGAACCCTTTGTAAGCGGCCTTGATCATCAGCGAAATGCCGTGTTTGCACTGGTAGCCGACCGGGCAGGTGCAGTCGCTGTCCCATTCCAGAATCCGGCCATTAAAGCTGCGCTTGACTTCGATGGATACCTGATAAGGCCGACGTTGGCTGCCCTGCACATCGCCCGACAATAGCCAGTAGTCTTTCAGCGGCTCAATCGCCAGCGTCAGTACTTTTTGACTGCGATACAGTTCCAGGGCGCGGGCATAGCTGGCTGGGTCACATTGCTGCACCAGCGTGGCCAAATCGAGCCAGAGCCCGGAGGCAGCGTGATGGTCAGGCATTAAATTGGCCTTAAGCGCTTTAAATATAAGGCTTTATAGCTATATAAACCGAGATTTTCTTAGGGTGAAGGTGTTGCCATGGCGTGCCCGGCCTGAAGGTCGGCGTGGTAGCTGGAGCGCACCATGGCACCAACGGCCGCATGTTTGAAACCCATCTCGTAGGCGCGTGTCTCGAACATTTTGAACACATCCGGGTGTACATAACGCTTGACAGTCAGGTGGCTGCTTGACGGAGCGAGGTATTGCCCAAGGGTCAGCATGGTGATGCCGTGGTCGCGCATGTCCTGCATGGCCTGCAGAATTTCGTCGTCGGTTTCGCCCAGGCCCACCATCAGGCCACTCTTGGTCGGCACGTCAGGGAAAAGGGCCTTGAACTTTTTCAGCAGATTGAGCGAAAAAAGGTAGTCGGAGCCGGGGCGGGCCTCCTTGTAGAGGCGCGGGATGGTTTCCAGGTTGTGGTTCATCACGTCGGGCGGGGCGGCTGTCAGGATCTCAAGCGCACGGTCGTCACGACCCCTAAAGTCGGGCACCAGCACTTCAATCTGGGTGCCCGGGGAAGTTGCTCGAATATGCTGGATACACGACACAAAATGACCGGCGCCACCGTCGCGCAGGTCATCACGGTCAACACTGGTGATGACCACGTATTTCAGTTTCAGTTGGGCAATGGTGTTGGCAAGGTTGACGGGTTCGTTCACGTCCAGCGGGTCGGGTCGACCGTGGCCGACGTCGCAAAAAGGGCAGCGCCGGGTGCATTTGTCGCCCATGATCATGAAGGTGGCCGTGCCCTTGCCAAAACACTCGCCGATGTTGGGGCAACTGGCTTCTTCACACACGGTGACCAGTTTGTTGCTGCGCAGCACGTCCTTGATTTCATAAAAACGTGTGCTGGGACTGCCCGCCTTGACACGAATCCACTCGGGTTTGCGCAGGATCTCGCCAGCCTGAACCTTGACTGGAATGCGCGACAGCTTGGCAGCCGCCTTTTGTTTGGCCATCGGGTTGTAGTCGGCTTGGGACTGCGCTTCGTGTACGGTAGGGTTGGCGACACCCTGGGTATCAGTGGTTCTGTGTGGCATGGAATTTTTGGCGCGTCGGCTTCAGGCGAGGTAAGTGGTGAGTTTCTGGCTCAATAGGTGGGCAACTTCATCCCAGGAGGCAGTGACCCCGATTTTAGAAAGGTCGACCGTTTGCAGACCTTGATAGCCACAGGGGTTGATGCGCGAATAGGGTTCCAGATCCATGGCGACATTCAGCGCGACGCCGTGGTAGGTGCAGTTTCTACTGACTTTTAAGCCCAAGGCGCCGATTTTTCCCAGCCCGGTGAAGTCTGGCTGAAGCTGGGTGCCAATGCCACTTGACCCAGCGGGGGTGTTGGCCTTCTGTGGGCGCTGAGGCAGCAAGGCATGTGACCTTGGGTCGTCCAGCCGGACGTAAATTCCCGGAGCTCCGGCGACGCGGTGGCCTGTGACGCCAAATTGCATCAGCGTGCGAATCAATGCTTCCTCGATCCGGTAAACGAACTCCTTGACGAAGTAACCCGCCCGTTTCAAATCCACCAGCGGGTATGCGATCACCTGCCCTGGGCCATGGTAGGTGACCTGCCCTCCCCGGTTGGTCTGAACCACGGGAATGTTTCCAGGGGTAAAAATATGTTCTATTTTGCCAGATAGCCCTTGTGTATAAACAGGTTGATGCTCACATATCCAAAGTGAATCAGCAGTCTCCTCGCGCCGCTCAAGCGTGAAACGCTGCATGGCAGCGTACGTGGCTGCATAGTCGACCTGGCCCAGAAACCGGATGTCTGACAGCATGTTCAGAGTACCACCTTGACCATCGGATGGGTTGACAGGGTACGGTAGATTTCATCAAGCTGCTCCCGACTGGTGGCGGTAATGGTGATGGTGACACCCAGGTAATTGCCCGCCTTGCTGGGTCGCAGCTCGACTGTCGTCGCATCAAACTCTGGGTCAAATTGCTTTGCGATATGGGTGATGGCACCGACCAGTGCTTCATGGTTTTGGCCCATTACCTTGATCGGGAACTGGCAAGGGTAGGTGATCAGCGATGGCTGGGTATTGTCGGCTGGTGAAGGAGGCTGGCTTCTCATGGGCAAAGAATTGGCGTAAGTAATACGGTTACAGGGAGGGGAGAGCACCATTGCGCGGGGCAACTGCTGGCAAACCCTATTGCTGTTTCCGAAATTTTCTATCTATAATCAAAGGCTTATTTGTTCAGCCTGGCTGTAAAGTAGTCGTAATCTAAATGGGGACAATAGCAGCTTTGCGAGCACCAGTGTTTGAATTGGATGATGACCCTGACGAAATTGTTCCGCTGACGGCAGAACAAGCCAGGCAGGTCAGGGCAGCCAACCCCTCGATATCGCCGTGGTGGGTTGTACTTGGGCAGATGGTTGTAGGTGGTCTGGCGGTGTTGGTGGCATGGATGCTGTTTGGTGGATTGATCGCCAAGTCGGTGTCCTGGGGTGTACTGGCGGTGGTTCTCCCGGCGGCTCTGTTTGCCCGGGGGTTGACGGGGCAGTTTGCCCGGGCCAATCCAGGTGCCGCTGTATTGAGCTTCTTTGTATGGGAGCTGGTAAAGATTTTGGTGACGGTGGGGGTGCTGCTGACAGCGCACCGTCTGATGGATGGATTGAGTTGGCCGGCCATGTTGGTTGGGTTGATCATTACCATCAAGGTGTATTGGCTGGCGCTGGCGTTTAAACGCAAAGCGATTGGTCCGGTGTGAAAATGATGCTTAACTGCAAAAGTAACTGATCTAAGAGTAACTGATGGCTACCGAAGAACACGCTGCACAACAGGGGCCTACGGCCGGGGAATATATTGGTCACCACCTGACCCACTTGCAAACCAGCAAGCAGTCAGGTGTGATTGACATGTCTGTCTTCAATCTCGACTCGATTTTTTGGTCCGTTCTTTTAGGTGTATTGGGTGTATATGTGATGTGGCGGGTGGCCAAAAGTGTGACCTCTGGGGTGCCGGGCCGGATGCAGGCTGCTGTTGAAATTCTCCTGGAGATGGTGGATGGTCAGGCCAAAGGCATCATTCACAATGCTGAGTCGCGAAAGTTTGTCGGTCCACTGGCTTTGACGGTTTTTATCTGGGTGTTCTTGATGAACTCCATGGACTTTCTGCCGGTTGACCTGATTCCGTTGATTTGGGAGATGATTTACGCTGCAGCGGGGCACGATGCCCATCACGCCTACATGCGGGTGGTGCCAACTGCTGATTTGTCGACCACTTTGGCGATGTCATGTTCGGTGCTGCTGGTGTGTCTGTATTACAACGTGAAGATCAAAGGTGTGGGCGGTTGGGCGCATGAGTTGGTGACTGCGCCGTTTGGAACCAGCAAGAACCCGCTGTTTGCACTGATTTTGGGCGTGCTCAACTTCGGCATGCAGATGATCGAGTTCACCGCTAAAACAGTGTCACACGGGATGCGGTTGTTCGGCAATATGTATGCTGGCGAGCTGGTTTTCATGCTGATTGCATTGATGGGGGCGGTCGGTTTTGGTTCGGCGACGGGGATTGCTTTGTGGCTCGGGCATGTTGTGGCAGGAACAGGTTGGGCCATTTTTCACATCCTGATCGTGGCCCTGCAGGCGTTTATTTTTATGATGCTGACTTTGGTGTATGTGGGTCAGGCCCATGACCATCACTAAGGCGCAGTATTTCGGTTTGTCAGTAGTTTTCTTTTCCTTTCTTTTTTAACTTAAATCCATAGGAGCACTTTAATGGAACACGTTCTTGGTTTTGTGGCATTGGCCGCTGGTTTGATTATTGGTCTGGGTGCCATCGGTGCTTGTATTGGTATCGGCATCATGGGCAGCAAATACCTTGAAGCGGCTGCCCGTCAACCCGAGTTGATGAATGAGCTGCAAACAAAGATGTTCTTGCTGGCTGGTTTGATCGACGCCGCGTTCCTGATTGGCGTTGGTATTGCGATGATGTTTGCTTTCGCCAACCCGTTTGTGTTGAAGTAATTTTTTCGCCTTTCACTGATTTAGAGAGGTGTTGTTGTGAGTATTAACGCAACATTCTTTGCGCAGATGGCGGTGTTTTTTCTGTTGGTGATGTTTACGATGAAGCTCGTATGGCCACCAATTGCAAAAGCGCTCGACGATCGCGCACAGAAAATCGCAGACGGTCTGGCCGCTGCTGATAAGGCCAAATCAGAGCTTTCATCCGCGAACAAGCGTGTGGAAGATGAATTGGTCAAGTCGCGCAACGAGTCTGCTACCCGTCTGGCTGACGCTGAGCGTCGCGCTTTGACCATTGTTGAAGAGGCGAAAGCCAAGGCTGCAGAAGAAGGTGCCAAGATCGTCGCTGCTGCCAAGGCGGAGGCCGAGCAGCAAACTGTCAAGGCAAGAGAGGCGCTGCGTGAGCAGGTCGCTGCGCTGGCTGTCAAGGGTGCCGAGCAGATTCTCCGCAAGGAAGTCAATGCAGGTGTTCATGCTGATCTGCTGAACCGTCTGAAGACCGAGCTCTGAGAGTACAACATGGCTGAACTTGCCACTATTGCCCGTCCCTATGCTGAAGCCCTGTTCAAGGCCTGTGCGTCTGATCCGGTGGGTGCACTTGACTGGCTGAGCGAGCTGTCCGGTATTGCGGCGCAACCGCAGTTGCTGCAGTTTGCCGACAGTCCCAAAGCCACTGCGGATCAGGTATTTGACGTGGTTACCGGAGTAATGAGTACCACCATGGATGCGCGTGGACAGAACTTTCTGCGAACGGTCATTGCCAATAATCGGCTGGCCTTTCTGCCGGAGATTGCCGCGCAGTTCAAGGCCCTGGCCAATTCGCGGACTGGGTCAAGTGATGCCGTGGTGTTCAGCGCTTTTCCGATTGACGACAGTGCCTTGGCTGAAACGGCCAAAGTCTTGGAGCAGCGATTTGGTCGCAAGCTCAATGCGTCGGTTGAATTGCAACCTGAACTCATCGGTGGTATCAGGGTGGTTGTAGGTGACGAAGTTCTTGACACCTCTGTCAAGGCGCGTTTGGAACAAATGAAAGTGGCTTTGACGGCTTGAGGCGCTGCCTTGACGTCTTGCCCCAATTAATGAAAGAAGGAAAGAGTCATGCAACTCAATCCCGCAGAAATTTCTGAACTGATCAAGAGCCGCATTGAAGGTTTGTCAGCCACTGCTGACATACGCAATCAGGGTACGGTTGTGTCTGTTACCGACGGCATTTGCCGCATCCATGGCCTGTCGGACGTGATGCAGGGGGAAATGCTGGAGTTTCCGGCTGGCTCGGATGGTCAGCCGACCTTCGGTTTGGCTCTGAACCTCGAGCGAGACTCGGTAGGCTCGGTGATTTTGGGTGAATACGAGCACATCTCTGAAGGCGACACGGTAAAGTGCACGGGGCGCATCTTGGAGGTGCCGGTTGGCCCTGAGTTGAAGGGTCGGGTGGTCAATGCGCTCGGTCAACCCATCGATGGCAAAGGCCCCATCAACGCCAAGATGACGGACGTGATCGAGAAAGTTGCACCAGGGGTGATTGCCCGCCAGTCAGTGGATCAGCCCATGCAAACGGGGTTGAAGTCCATCGACTCAATGGTGCCAATTGGACGTGGTCAGCGTGAACTGATTATTGGTGACCGTCAGACCGGCAAGACCGCCGTGGCGATCGACGCGATCATCAATCAAAAAGGTCAAAACATGACCTGCGTTTACGTTGCGATCGGCCAGAAAGCCTCCAGCGTGAAAAATGTGGTTCGGGCTTTGGAGCAGGTTGGCGCGATGGAGTACACCATTGTGGTGGCGGCCACCGCCTCTGAGTCTGCAGCCATGCAATACGTTGCGGCTTACTCTGGCTGCACCATGGGAGAGTACTTCCGTGATCGCGGTGAAGATGCACTGATTGTGTACGACGACTTGTCCAAGCAGGCTGTGGCTTACCGTCAGGTCTCTTTGCTGTTGCGCCGTCCTCCAGGTCGTGAAGCCTATCCGGGCGATGTGTTCTATCTGCACAGTCGTCTGCTTGAGCGTGCGGCTCGTGTGAATGCCGACTACGTCGAAGCCTTCACCAAAGGTGAAGTGAAGGGCAAGACGGGTTCTTTGACCGCTTTGCCAATCATCGAGACGCAAGCAGGTGACGTGTCAGCATTTGTGCCGACCAATGTGATTTCGATCACAGACGGTCAGATCTTCCTGGAAACCAGTTTGTTCAATGCGGGTATTCGTCCCGCGATCAATGCGGGTATTTCGGTGTCACGCGTTGGTGGGGCAGCACAAACCAAACTGATCAAGAGCCTTTCTGGCGGTATTCGTACCGACTTGGCCCAATATCGGGAACTGGCGGCGTTTGCCCAGTTTGCGTCAGACCTCGACGAGGCGACACGCAAGCAGCTGGATCGGGGCGCTCGGGTAACCGAGCTGCTCAAGCAGGCCCAGTACAGCCCATTGCCAATTTCTCTGATGGGTGCGACGCTGTTTGCTGTCAATAAAGGCTATCTGGATGACGTTGCAGTCAACAAGGTGTTGGCCTTTGAACATGGTTTACATGGCTATCTAAAAGATAAAAATGCTGCACTGCTGGCCAAACTGGAAGCGGCGCGCGCTATGGACAAGGATGCTGAGGCCGAGTTGAATACTGCTATCGCTGCCTTCAAGAAGTCTTTTGCCTGACGTCACCTTGAATAGTTAGGAGACTTTTATGGCAACAGGCAAGGAAATACGCGGCAAGATCAAGAACTTCGAAAGCACGAAGAAGATCACCAAGGCGATGGAGATGATTTCGGTCTCCAAGATGCGTAAAGCCCAGGACCGTATGCGGGCAGCGCGGCCCTACACCGAAAAGGTGCGCAACATTGCTGCACACCTTGGGCAGGCCAATCCTGAGTATGTGCACGCGTTCATGAAACCCAACGATGCCAAATCGGTGGGAATGATTGTGGTCACCACTGACAAGGGTTTGTGTGGGGGGCTTAACACCAACGTGTTACGTGCGGTGACCAACAAACTGCGGGAAGTGCAGGGTGCCGGTATGTCAACCAAAGCGGTCGCCATCGGCAATAAAGGTTTGGGATTTCTCAATCGTATTGGTGCCAATGTGGTGGCAAACGTGACGCATTTGGGTGACAGGCCGCATCTTGAGCGGCTAATTGGCCCCGTAAAGGTCTTGCTCGACGCTTATGCCAATGGTGAGGTCAATGCGGTCTATCTTTCCTACACGCGTTTTGTCAACACCATGCGTCAGGAAGTTGTCTTGGAGCAACTGTTGCCTTTGTCAGCCGTCCAGATGCAGGAGCAGACCAAAATCAGTGAAACTGCGTCTGGCAGTAAACATGGTTGGGACTACATCTATGAACCTGATGCGCAGACTGTCATTGATGATCTGCTGGTACGTTATGTAGAGGCACTGGTTTTTCAGGCTGTCGCGGAGAATATGGCTTCCGAACATGCTGCACGAATGGTTGCAATGAAAGCTGCGACCGACAACGCTGGCAATGTCATCGGTGAACTGAAGCTGGTGTACAACAAGACCCGCCAGGCTGCGATCACCAAAGAACTTTCCGAAATCGTCTCTGGCGCAGCCGCGATTGCTGCCTGATCTGTCGCTTGGCGAAATAGCAAGAATCATATTTATTGGAGCAAAACCAAATGGCTCAAGAAAACACAAACACGAACGCCAGCGTTCAGGGCAAGATTGTTCAGTGCATTGGCGCTGTGGTCGACGTGGAATTTCCACGTGAGCATATGCCGCACATTTACGACGCACTGAAGCTTGATGGCTCGGCGTTAACTTTGGAAGTCCAGCAACAGTTGGGCGACGGCATTGTTCGTACCATTGCACTTGGTTCCAGTGATGGTTTGCGGCGTGGTCTCATGGTGTCCAACACTGGCAAACCGATATCGGTTCCGGTCGGCGCTGCAACGCTGGGGCGCATCATGGATGTGTTGGGAAATCCCATTGATGAGCGTGGCCCGGTTAATGCGGAAGTCTACTCTTCGATTCACCGCAAAGCGCCTGTTTATGACGAGTTGAGCCCGTCTCAGGAGCTTTTGGAAACCGGAATCAAGGTGATTGATCTGGTGTGTCCATTCGCCAAGGGTGGCAAAGTTGGCCTGTTTGGTGGTGCTGGTGTGGGCAAGACCGTGAACATGATGGAACTGATCAACAACATTGCCAAGGCGCACAGCGGTCTGTCAGTGTTTGCTGGTGTTGGCGAGCGGACTCGCGAAGGCAATGATTTCTATCATGAAATGGCGGACTCAGGCGTTGTGAATCTTGAGAAGCTTGAAGACTCTAAAGTGTCTATGGTCTACGGGCAGATGAATGAGCCACCAGGCAACCGTCTGCGTGTGGCCCTGACCGGGCTGACCATTGCTGAGTCGTTCCGTGACGAGGGGCGCGACGTATTGTTCTTTGTGGACAACATTTATCGTTATACCCTGGCGGGAACTGAGGTGTCCGCACTGTTGGGCCGTATGCCATCTGCTGTGGGTTATCAGCCGACTTTGGCTGAAGAAATGGGTCGTCTGCAGGAGCGGATCACCTCGACGAAGGTGGGCTCCATCACATCGATTCAGGCTGTCTACGTACCTGCTGACGACTTGACCGATCCGTCGCCAGCCACAACGTTTGCTCACCTGGACTCCACAGTGGTGTTGAGCCGTGATATCGCGTCACTTGGAATTTATCCTGCCGTGGATCCACTCGACTCGACCAGCCGGCAGCTTGACCCCAACGTGGTTGGTCTGGATCATTATGAGACAGCGCGTGCAGTACAAGGCACCTTGCAGCGTTACAAAGAGCTGCGCGACATCATCGCCATTTTGGGTATGGACGAATTGGCACCAGAGGACAAACTGACAGTGGCACGCGCGCGCAAGATTCAAAGGTTCCTGTCACAGCCCTTCCACGTTGCAGAAGTGTTTACCGGGTCTCCCGGCAAGTACGTCAGCTTGGCTGAGACCATCCGCGGTTTCAAAATGATTGTGGCTGGCGAATGTGATCACCTGCCTGAGCAGGCGTTTTATATGGTTGGCACAATCGACGAAGCGTTCGAAAAAGCCAAGAAGGTTTAACTGTCCCACGCAGGAAAGAGCGACAACATGAACACCATCCACGTTGACGTGGTCAGTGCAGAGGAGTCCATTTTCTCCGGTGAAGCGCGGTTTGTTGCGCTGCCCGGTGAAGCGGGCGAACTTGGCATTTATCCACGCCATACGCCGCTGATTACCCGCATCAAGGCGGGCTCGGTGCGCATTGAAATGGCCGACGGCGGCGAAGAGTTTGTCTTTGTCGCCGGTGGGATTCTCGAGGTTCAACCCAATTGTGTGACCGTGTTGTCTGACACGGCGATTCGCGGCAAGGATCTGGATGACGAAAAGGCCAACGAGGCCAGACTTGCAGCGGAAGAGGCGGTCAAAAACGCCAAGTCTGATATTGACTTGGCGAAGGCGTCGTCAGAACTTGCCATCATGGCAGCACAAATCAGCGCGCTGCGCAAGTACAGGGACAAAAAGTAGCTGCGACAGCGCGTCCAGCCGCTTTGAAATACGAACCCGATCGGTCAAACGATCGGGTTTTTCTTTTGGCAAATGGGGCTGGTCAGATCGTGCACTGTATGGATACCCAATTTGCTAAACTGACCCCGTTAAACACCATTACAAGGTTAGGATGCCAATGTCCAAAGCGGTGGCCCCAGGCGAAGCCAAACGCCAACCAGAGCAGCCCGATGAGTTGCTGCTTTGCTTGCAAATTGTCGCCCGTGCCCATGGGGAGGCGGCCAGTCGCGACGCATTGATGTCTGGTTTGCCCGCCGAGGGCGCTCGTCTTTCACCAGCGCTTTTTGCGCGGGCGGCGAAGCGTGCCCATCTCAGCAGCCGGGTGGTCAGTTGTGCCCTGGATTCGCTCAACACGTCGCTGTTTCCGGTGATTTTGCTTCTGAATAATGAACGTGCTTGCGTCTTGCTAGGTTTTAGCGATGACACTACGCAGGCCCAGATCGTCTATCCTGAACTTGCGGACGCACCGGTATGGCGTCCGCTAGATGAGCTGGCTCCGGACTATTCAGGTGACGCCATTTATGCAAGGCCAATGCTGCGCTACGATGCCCGAACGCCAACTGTTCGGCCGGGTCGGCACGACCATTGGTTTTGGGGAGTCATCGCCGAGAGTCGACCCATTTATCAGGATGTTTTGCTGGCTGCATTCCTTGCCAATCTTTTTGCGCTGGGGATGCCACTTTTCACCATGAATGTTTACGACCGTGTGGTACCCAACCAGGCAATAGAAACCTTGTGGGTGCTTGCGTCGGGTCTGGTGCTGATGATGGTCAGTGATCTTGTATTGCGCACCATGCGCGGGCGATTTGTTGATCTTGCAAGCAGTCGCGCAGATGTCAAGTTGTCGGCCTTCATCATGGAGCGTGTGCTCGGAATGCGCATGGAACAAAGGCCCACCTCAGCAGGGTCTTTTGCATCGAATTTGCGGTCATTTGAATCTGTACGGGACTTTATTGGTTCTGCGACTGTTGTGGCCTTCATCGATTTGCCTTTTTCAGTGATCTTTGTGGTGGCCATTGGATGGATCTCGTGGTTGATGCTGGTTCCGCTATTTGTTGGTGGGGCGGTGATGGTCCTTTATGCGCTGGCGGTTCAAGGCCGCATGCATGAGTTGGCGGAGACGACTTACCGCGCGGGGGCACAGAGGAATGCCACATTGATCGAGGGTCTGGTGGGATTCGAAACGATCAAGGCCATTGCTGCCGAGGCACCCATTCAACGGAAGTGGGAAAAAAGCGCCGCGCTACTCGCCCGTGTCGGAGCGCAATTGCGGCTGTTGTCCACCACGGCCAGCAACACATCCGCATTTGTCCAGCAGTTCATCAATCTGGTCATTGTGGTGATGGGGGTTTATCTGATTTACGAGCGCGAACTCACCATGGGTGGATTGATCGCTTGCACCATGCTGGCGGGACGCGCGATGGCACCAGTCAGTCAGGTGGCCGGGTTGTTGGTGCAGTACCACACTGCGGCAACTGCATTGACGTCTCTCAATGACATGATGAAACGGGAGGTTGAGCGCCCTCAGGACACAAACTTTATCAGCCGAGGTCGCTTGAAAGGTGCCATAGATTTCAGGGATGTGTCATTCAGCTATCCAGGGCAGAACACACCGTCGTTGCGCAACGTGAATCTGAGCATCAAGGCTGGGGAGAAGGTTGCAATTTTGGGACGTATTGGTTCAGGAAAGACGACACTTGAGAAGCTGATTCTCGGCCTGTACCGGCCCACTGAGGGCGCCGTCTTGGTTGATGGCATCGATTTGCGTCAGCTTGACCCAGCCGAGTTGCGTCACCAGATTGGTTATGTGCAACAAGACATCATGCTTTTTTACGGGACCCTGCGCGAGAACATCACCATGAGTGCCCCCTTGTCAACTGACGCGGATGTGGTCAGGTCGGCGGAGGTTGGAGGTATCCTTAATCTGGTCAATCAGCATCCACAGGGTTTCGACATGCTGGTTGGTGAGCGAGGGGAGTCACTTTCGGGTGGCCAACGACAAGGTGTTGCAATTGCCCGGGCAGTCATCAATTCGCCTCCAATTCTGCTGCTGGACGAGCCAACATCCTCGATGGATTATTCCAGCGAAGACGATATCAAGCGACGCCTTACCGAATTTGCCACGGACAAGACCATTGTGTTGATCAGTCATCGCACGTCGCTACTCGACTTGGTTGACCGCATTATTGTCATGGATGGCGGCAAGATCGTGGCAGACGGTCCAAAGGAGCAAGTTATCACCGCCTTGCGGCAGGGTCGCATTGGAAAGGCTGCATGATGGCCTGGTTCAACGAAAAGGCATTTGAGCGCAGTGGCAACCTGATCAAACGCGTGACCAAGTCCACTGATGCATTTTTTGGCCCCATAGTAAAACGCTTGACGCCAACGGAGTCGACAGACCGGCTTGACTGGGCGGGTGATGCGGATTGGGCACGATTACAGCAGGACCCACTGCGAGCCAGAGGTCTGCTACGAATTGTCGCCGTGGCTTTGCTGGTGATGGTGACCTGGGCCGCATTTGCCCCGATTGACGAGATCACACGGGGTGATGCACGCGTAGTCCCAACGACGCAATTGCAGATTGTCCAAAGCGTTGATGGTGGGGTTGTCGAAAGCCTTTTGGTCAAGGAAGGTCAAGTCGTTGAGGCTGGACAAATACTGTTAAGGGTGGACCCAACCCGATTTGTGTCAAGTATGCTGGAAAGTCGGGCTGGCGAAACTGCCTTGAAAGCCAAAGCTTTGAGATTGGAAGCCTTGACGCGTGGAACTGCCTTTTCCCCACCGGCTGCCTTGGTCAAGGAAGCGCCAGAAATCGTTGCCCATGAAATGCGACTTTTTGAGTCGCGAAAGGCGGAAATTGGTGCGCAGACATCGATTTATCAGAGTCAGCTGGTGCAGCGGCAACAGGAGTTAAATGAAGTGCGGGCCCGACGAGATCAAGCTGAACGCAGCCTTGATCTGATGACAAGAGAGCTCAATGCGACCCGACCGATGGTGAACAGTGGTGCTGTATCCGAGGTCGAGGTATTGCGACTTGAGCGCGAGGTTGCTCGACTGCGTGGTGATCGAGAGCAATCTACTGCCCAGATTTCCCGGGTGCAATCCTCTATACAGGAGGCCATCAGCAAAATTAACGAGGTTCAACTTACCAGTCGAAACACCATGAGCGCCGAGTTGTCAGACACGATGAGCAAACTGGCCAGCCTAAAGCAGGGTGGCCTGGCGCTGGAGGACAAAGTCAAACATGCAGATATCAAGTCGCCGGTGCGTGGTACCGTCAAACGACTATTGGTTAACACGATAGGGGCAGTCGTGCAGCCAGGCAAAGAAGTAGTGGAGGTTGTGCCTTTGGATGACGCATTAATTCTTGAGGTGCAGATTGCACCCAAGGACATCGGATTCTTGAGGGCGGGTCAAGAAGCGATGGTGAAGTTCAGCGCCTATGATTTTTCGATATATGGCGGTTTGGCCGCTGAGGTTTTTTTGATCGGTGCTGACTCCGTACTGGACGAACAAGGCAATGCCTTCTACCATGTACGTGTTCGTACCAAAAAAACCAGCCTTGCCCCCAACCTGCCGGTCATCCCTGGTATGGTTGCCCAAGTGGACATCATGACCGGCAAGAAGACAGTGTTGTCCTACCTGCTGAAACCCGTGCTGAGGGCCAAGGCCAATGCACTAACTGAACGGTGAGACACCTATGAACACGGAACAGTTTTTTCTTGGGGATTCTGAGACTCAGATTCCCAGCCGTTGGCGTCAGTCTTTCCCTGCCGGACGATTTGGTGGCTTGTCGGACCTCCAGTCGCTCAATCTAGATGGTTGGGATGGGCTGCTTTGGATCAGTTGTGCAGATTCAGAATGGGAAACAAAGTTAAAAGAAGTCCGCCTGAAAATTCCGTCAGCGAAGGTGGTTGTATTGTCCGATGCTCCGCAAGAACAACAGGGGCTGTTGGCCCTTGACGGTGGGGCACGTGGCTATACACACTCACACGCCATCGTTGAAGTATTTCAAGAGGTTGCGCTGGTCGTACAACACGGGGGCTTATGGGTTGGTCCAGAGCTTCTGCAGCGTTTGGTGGGTGCGACCTTCAGTGCAATCTCCAAGCGACTTCCACAACAACGATCAATGTCGGTGTCCGACGTATGGGCTGGCCTATCAAGCCGCGAGGCGCAGGTTGCACGGTTAGTCGTTGATGGCCGCTCCAATAAGGAGGTCGCAGATCGCCTGTTTATCTCCGAGAGAACCGTTAAGGCCCACTTGGGGGTTGTCTTCGACAAACTGGGCGTACGCGATCGACTCCAGTTGGCTTTGCGTCTGGTGGCATCTCAGAGCCCTGACGCATCTCTTGGCGAGTTGAGGGCGCGAGAGGCAACATGACCGAACCCGATGCGTTGTTCTGCAGGCGTGATGCAGTTGGAAAAATCGTTGAGCTGACGGCTCAATCACTCAGCGCATCGCAAGTCGCCGATGAACGTTGGCAAGCGGTTTCGGCTGGTGACGATCAGGTCAAGCAGTTCATCGCAAGTGACACCGATCATGCCAGTTTGCTCAGTCAATCCGATGGCGGCTTGGCCCGTGTTCTTGAAGATGTCATTGATGTGCTGATTACGCGTGGACTGATTCAGTTCACTGACCTGCCGCAGGCCGCACAAGACAAGTTGCTTGAACGGCGCCAGTCACGGGCAAATCTATCAAATCGCCTGCAACTGATGCCCCTGGACGGAGAAAACGGGCTACTCTGAACCGGTTCAGGGCCCCAATTTCTGTACTTAAGTCCAATAGGCGCTTGAACTGCTTGCCTTTAAGCTTGCGCTACTCTTTTTTGCCCTGAGCAAGTTTGCTCAGATCTGTTTTATTTCTTGGAGATTCTCATGGCGCAAATCGCTACGCTGGTTGCTATCAATGGTTCCGGTACCGTGTATGCTGTTAATTCGGCGGGCGTTCGTCGGGAACTCAAGGTGGGTGACAACCTCGAGAAAGGTGAAACCATACTGACCACTGGAGGTGCCAGGGCCGAGTTGCTGATGCAAGATGGCGAAACATTGGCTGTTGCGCCAGGGAAGTCGATTCTTCTCGACGACAACGTTGTCCAGTCTGAGCAACGGCCGACAGCACAAAACAGTGCGGTGGCTTCAATTGGCGGTGCCGATGCGGTGATTCAGGCGCTTGAACGTGGAACCGATTTGAACGAAGCACTTGAAGCAACAGCCGCAGGTTTGGCTGGCGGTGGCGCCGGTGACGGCGGAAATGGTTTTGTTTTGCTATTGCGAATTACCGAAGGTGTTGATCCTCTCGCTTATAACTACACCTTTGCCCCGTTGGAGGCAACCGCATTGCTGGCTGATCCCAATTTGGTTCTGAATCAGCCTGAAGAGGATGATACGAATACGTCGATAACACCGACACCGACACCGACACCGACACCGACACCGACACCGACACCGACTCCGACACCGACACCGACTCCGACTCCGACTCCGACTCCGACACCGACACCGACACCGACACCGACTCCGACTCCGACACCGACACCGACACCGATTACATCTTCTTTGGTCATCAATCTGGAAGAGGAGTCAGCAGGCATTCCCGCAATTGGTATTGATGAAAATGAAGGGCTGTCTGCCAGTCAAACTGGCAACTTGTTGACAGGAATTGGCGGCTCGCTTTCAAGCATTTCGATCCCGGGCTTTGCGAATGTGCCAATTGGTCCTAATGGTGTCACCATTTACTTTGATATCAATGGCAATCCAATACCAGCGACAGATACCACAACGCCGCCAGCAGTAGTCTTGGCAGTACAGCCAAATGGCGACTACATCATCACTGTAGTCGACAAGATGAATCACTCGACTCCAGGCTCGGTGGAGGAAATCCTGACTTTGCCGGTGCAGGTGACGTTTAATGGCACTTCGCCAGAGGGTGCAAGTGTGACGATTCCGTTAACTGTGACAGTGCAAGACGATGTGCCGATTGTTGAGATAAACGGCGAGCCCATAGCGGCGCTGGAACAAACCGACGCGGACCTGGGTGGAGCGGTAGACAAGGCAGATGCCAGCATCAGCTTCACGGTGAACTTTGGAGCAGACGGTGCGAAGATGACCACTGGCGGCACACCGGTGGCCGACGGCATGAAATACGGCCTCAAAGTCACCGACGGCGCCGACAGCGGCCTAGTGGACATGGCCACAGGCGACAAAGTACTGCTGTTCACCAACGCCGCCGGAGTGGTGGAAGGACGTGCAGGCTCAGCCACCGGCCCGGTGGTACTGACGGTCAGCATAGATGACAAGACCGGCGAAGTCACGCTGGACCAAGTGCGCGCCATCGAACACGACGCACCGGACGGCACACCTGGAGGAGCAGACGAAGTCAAGCCCCTGGCCAACGGTGTACTGGCCGTGGTGGCCACAGCCACCGACGGAGACCTGGACCAGGCAGAAAACAACTTTGACCTGGGCGGCAAACTGCTCTTTGGTGACGACGTACCCGAAGTGGACCTCAGCGGCGAGCCCATAGCGGCGCTGGAACAAACCGACGCGGACCTGGGTGGAGCGGTAGACAAGGCAGATGCCAGCATCAGCTTCACGGTGAACTTTGGAGCAGACGGTGCGAAGATGACCACTGGCGGC
>JAGOUM010000014.1:31039-34886 GCA_018061265.1 Rhodoferax sp.
GTCAAGCCCCTGGCCAACGGTGTACTGGCCGTGGTGGCCACAGCCACCGACGGAGACCTGGACCAGGCAGAAAACAACTTTGACCTGGGCGGCAAACTGCTCTTTGGTGACGACGTACCCGAAGTGGGTGTTCGGGATACTGCCGAAGCCGGTCATGGATTTACGGTCGCGAACACCGGTGTCGATGAGGCGGTTTATCAGAGTAGTTTTGGCTATTACGTCAAGAGCGCTGACGGTACTCCGACGACAGGTGTTGTGGTTTGGAACAATGTCAAAGACTTCGCGACCGCAAGTTTGTCGGTGACATTGCCAGAAGGTGTAATGGCTGACCAAATTGGCTACTTCATCATTCCAAATGGTGGCGGATTGAATGCCGGACTTGAGAACGCTACACCTGTGACATTTGCGCTGGAGGGTGGCGTCTGGACGGCCTCTGTCAATGGAAGCGCACTGGCAGGTCAAGGTGCTGCGGCGTTCTTTTCTGATCAGGCGCTGAACGCCGATGGTCAGTCACACCTGCAGCAGGCACCTGCCGGAACTTTGGCGGGTGAAACTTCTGATGGCAATTTCAACTGGGAAGACTTGGTCATTTCGGTGAACAGCCAAGGTGATGAGCAGTCCGACAAGGACTATGACGACATCAACCTGAATCTCAACTGGAATGTGCCCCTCTTGGTCAAGGATGCAGTGGCTGATACTGGCACCAGCCAGGATACGGATGACAAGGCTTTGACTGGGCGTTTTGTCTTTGATTTTGGAGCGGATGGCGAACTGGCGACGGGTGGCAAGGCGTTCGGACTGGAAGTGGCTAACGCTGCATCGTCGCTGAAAGACACGGCGACTGGCCAGACAGTTATCGTCGAGGCAACCGGTGCTGCTGGGAATAGTGTTCAAGGTTACATCATGGTGGGCAGCGATAAGGTGCCGGTTTTTGCCGTCAGTGTTGACGCCGCTGGTGTCGTCACTGTGGAGCAATACCGTGCCGTGGTCCACCCGACCAACGATCCGAGCGAGATCATTAGCATCGGCAACAACATTGTCAATTTGACTGCCACCGCAACTGACGGCGACTCGGACGTTGCAACCAACAAGTTTGACATTGGACGCCAGATCAACTTCCAGGATGTGGGTCCGGTGGCGGCTGAGGACGCCATTAACCTGACTGCGGTTCAAGGCCAAGTGTCAGGCACGACCCCTTCTGCGGTACTCAATGTTCTGACGAATGACGCCTACGAAGCCAAGACAGACGGCGCAGCAGCGAGTGTTGTCTGGGACCGAGCCGGTGGCGATCAATCCTACAGTGCAACCGACTTCACACCCTCTTTTGATGCCCAAGGTGTGATGGGCGATCTCTCGGTGTCTGCCACGGGTGATGCGGTCTATCAGCTGGACAACCTCAAAGCACTGGCTTTGGGCGAAGGTGATACGCAGCAAGATGTCTTCAGTTACCAGATGAAAGACTCAGACGGTGACACTGATGTGGCTAAGGTCAATGTCGAGATAACCGGTGTGAACGATGCACCCGAGTTTGTGACCGGCAGTGACGCCACTCCGCAAGAAATCTGGCTGGACAAAAATGGTGATGGTGCCAAGGACGAAGGAGAAACTTCGCAGTATGCGGCTCCTACCGATGACGTGGTTGCCATGGCGGTGCAAGAAGATGCGCTGGAAGAGATTGGTAACCGTGAAACAGCCGAGCAGTCAGTGACGGACAGCGATAGCTTTGCACTAGTGGATCCCGATATTGGTGACGCACCTGTTGCACGCTTTGATGTGGACGCGGACATGCCCGTACTCACGTCCGGTGGCAATGCCGTTGTTTGGGCTCCGAACGACGATGGCACCGAAATGGTCGGTTCAGTAGGGGTTGACGAGGTTATTCGTGTCAGTATTGGTGGCAACTATGCAGATGGTTACACCACCAACGTTGTACTCAGCGGCCCGGTGGATCATGCGGCACCTGCCCCTGGTACCAGCACGGATGGTGAGATTGCGTCCCTCGACTTCAAGATCATCGCCAATGATCGTCCGGCGAATCCGACTACCGGATTAACTGACACGATGACATTGAAGGTGACCGTCGAAGACGACGCACCGACGGTGGCCTTGGCAGATGATGCGCAAACACTGCAAACACAAAATGTGGTGATTGCCAACGTGGCTGGTATCAGCGCAGTTGCGAGCACCGGCATTGTGTCAATGGGGGCTGACGGCCTGGATACCGAAATCTCCGGCATCAGCCAGGACCAGTTTACGGACGAACAGCTTGCTGCTGCGCCGAATCCGGTTGATCCGCGTTATGTGACTGGTGTGGCATCAGATGGCACCATCTTTAATGTCACCTCTGTTGGGGAGCGGTTGGTTTTTGTCAACCAAGGTATGGGTTTGGTGGCTTATCGCGAAAGCGATTTGACGTCCGATGGCGTTCCGGTGATTGGTGCTGCGGCTGTGCTTTCGGTCACACTTAGCCCTGACGCGACACAGTACACGCTCAATATGCTGGATAAAGTCGATCCCTACATGGTCGAGACCAGCTCGGTCACAAGTGATCCAGTGATCACTGCGGACACTGTCACCTCGAAAGAAATGGCTGCAGTGGTTGAACTCGAACCGGTTGATGCGGCAGCGAGCAAGTCGTTTGATCTGGTCTCTGTCGACACAACCGTTAGCATCGGTGCAGTCATCGTCAGTGCCCAGGCCGATGCGTCCGACGATGATGGATTCCTGCCAACTGTAGAAACAGTTGTTGTGGTCGATAACGCCGGCACCGTTGAACTGGGCGTAAACGACGCCAATGTCAATAACGCAGGTTCTGCTGATGGTGAAGGCGAGCGTTTGGTTCTCGATTTTGAACCGGCGGCTGGTGTCAACATAACTTCTGTGAATGTTTTGACTTCTCAGCAGTACACACCTGAGACCTCTGACCAAGCCCCACTTGTCCTTGTTGGCACTGAGTTGGATGCCGACGGAAACCTTGTACCGAGCGGTGTATCCCCACCGAATGCGCCGGACTCTGCGACTGTGAGCGCCGAGAGTATCGATCAGGTCTACATCCAGACGACACCAACGGAGGCGTCACAAACGCCGATCGCGGTCACCAAGGTTGATGTGGTCTATACGGAGGAGATCCCTGTTGAAACTACCGTCACAACAGTCACAACCACGACAAATGCGATGGATTTCACCATCCCGCTGACCTTGACAGCTGTCGATGGTGATGGCGATACCGTGTCGACCGATTTCCATGTCACCATCGACGCGAACGAAGACCGCATCATGGATGCGCTGTCCACAGGCGAGGCGCGGGTCGTGATTGCTGAAACGGTGACCACAACAACGACGGTCGCCTTGGTCAACCCCGACGATGCGGCCTTGTTGCCAGAAGGCAGCCCGCTCGTCGATGGTTCTTACACTGAGGTGGTCACTGATGAACCAGAGGTATTAACAGGCCTCGGCGACGAAGCCATCGATGCCCTTGACGATGTAGAGACGAATGTGGTCCTTGCTGCATTGCCTGGCACTTACACCGATGATGATGTCATCCAGGGCAGTGAGACAGACGATCATTCTCTGTCGGGCGGTTCTGGTAATGACGTGATTGATGGTGGTGGTGGTAGCGATGTGTTGTTGGGTGGTACAGGAGACGACGAGCTAATCGGTGGAGATGGTGATGACACGCTGATTGGTGAGCAGGGCAGTGACACCTTGACTGGTGGTGAGGGAGACGACGAGCTAATCGGTGGAGATGGTGATGACACGCTGATTGGTGAGCAGGGCAGTGACACCTTGACTGGTGGTGAGGGAGACGACGAGCTAATCGGTGGAGATGGTGATGACACGCTGATTG
>JAGOUM010000014.1:34986-52740 GCA_018061265.1 Rhodoferax sp.
GTGGCCAGGGCAGTGATACCTTGACCGGTGGTGAGGGTGACGACGTCATTCAGATCAACCTGGCTGACAGTTCCGCCGACGGCAGCGATGTCGATGTGGTGACTGATCTGGCAGACGGTGATGTCATTGTTGCTGCCGATCTGCTGCCAGACGATGACGGTGGCGATCTGACCGCCTTGTTGCCACCTGCCGCAACACCAGAGGGTGATACCGTGGTCGAGCTGGACAGCAACGGTGCCCAGGCCGGTGGTGCAACTCAGGAGGTTGTGGTTGAGAACATCAGCCCGGATGTGTTGACGGTTGGCACCATCATGGCAGACCCGGTGACGATCGAGATCAAACCACCCCCGGCTGACTAAGCTCCCAGCTGGCCCGTTGTTGCGGGCCAGCTCTCCAAGTAAAAGAGCCCGTTTAAAACGGGCTCTACTTTTTGGGAGCTCAGGTCGCTGTGACGCCTGGCCCGGTGGCGCCATCAAACCCAAGTGATGCCAATAGCGGCAGGTCCTCCCGTTTGGTAACGCCAAGAGCCAGCACCGTGATGCCAAAGGTGTGGGACATACGGCAAAGTCCTTTCAAAAACTCCTGATTGCCCGGGTTGTCTGCCAGCGCATTGGTGTAACTGGGATGCACTTTGATGTAGTCAAGGCCGAGCTCGGCCAGTTGGCTGCTTTGCGCAAAGTGTTGTCCAAAATACTCGATGCCAACCCGGCAACCCAACTCTTTGAGGACACGAGCCAGGTCGCAGAACGCGTCAAACTGTTTCATCACACCATACTCAGGTACTTCGAACAGCAGGCGTCCACACTGTAGTGGCTGAGTTTTAAGCAACTGGGCCAGCTGATTGCGAAAGTGGAAGTCGGAAATGGTCTGAGCTGACAGATTGATGGCAACATCTCCGGCGTTGGTCTGCAAATGCGCAAGCGCGAGCTTCACCACACACAGATCAATGAGGGCCGTCAGGTTCAATTGGGCGGCCATCGGCATGAAGTCCCCTGCGCACAGCAAGGTGCCGGTTGCATCAGTTTTCAGCCGGATCACTCCCTCCACATGCAGAACATTCTGCCCTTCTCCAGCAAGAACCGGGTAAAAGAACAAGCTCAGTTGCTCATTTGTTGCCGCATTGCTCAGCAACGCGCGCCATTGTTCTGCTGGCACAGGGTTTTTACTTTGGCCGTCTTCCGTTGCATACCAGCTGTTTTGCCCCTTGTCTGCCGCACGTGCCAGGGCTTCATCTGCACCAGACAACAATTCGCGCAACTCCTGGTGCCGGTGATAACGCACAGCACCCACGTGGAATAGATCTGGGACCTGCGCGCCCCAAGCCGCCGTGACATGCTGTTGCAAAGACTCAAAAATTGCAGTAGCCGCCGCCGAGGCGTGTTCAAAGGTGGGGCAAACAATTGCAAACTCGGCGCCCTTGATGCGGCCGATGCGCTGCCCTGCATTGCTGCGCCCGCTCGCAAACAAGGCACTGGCGGTCGCTTTCAGCAGTGCATCGGTCTGCTGTCGACCCAGTGTGGTGTTCAAGGTGTTGAGGTCAGGCAGCCGCACCATGACCAGGCTGCCACTGGCGCCAGCCTGATCATCCTGCAGCACTTCACGCAGATGTGATAAAAAATACTCGCGGCTGAACAGGCCCGTCACCTCGTCACGATTGACTCTTTTGCGCAGTGCATCTAGCCGGGCCGTTTCTTCAGCGAACATCACCTTGAGTCGCTGAACCATGTCATTCATGGCTTTGGCAACACTTCGCAGTTCCGGTGTGCGTGGCTCCTTCATCGTGATGAAGCGGCGCTCGGTAATCGCATGGGCTTGTTGCACCACATGCCGCAGTGGCCGGGTAATGAAGCGTATAGCCTGAGTGCCGACCAGCCCGGTCAGCAACCCGCCCAGTGCAAACCAGACTGCCAGGTCGATAACCCCATCCCACAGGCTCTTGTAAACAAAGACATCCTGACTGGCCAGGGTCAAGGTTCCGAACTGGATCCATCCGTTCTGTATCAGCGCCTGACCGGGCTCTGCATGGATCGGGATCAGCCGCACAAACCAGTCAGGTGCCCCCGATGCAGCATGGGCAGCCACTTTTTCTACCAGAGTCTTGCCTTCGGGGGAAACAATCCGGATAAACCGGTAATGACCCGCATCAAACTGCGCGGCCACCTGCAAGTCGATCATCACCTCATCTTTGGGCATCTGGGTAAGAGAAAGGGCCAGCGCTGTCGCGTTGTCAATGTTCTTCAGTTGTAACTGTTGTTCAAGATAGTGCCGTGCCGAAAGTGTGCTGATCACAATGCTGATGCCAAAAGCCATCACCATGACCAAAGCAATGGCGACCCAGAGTTGTTTGACGAGTGACATGAAGGTTCCAGAAAAAGTTAAAACTCGAATGTGCAAAGTGATTACAGGCCGTCCTGACGCATGCGCTCAAGTACATCGCGCCAATGAGACAAGCGGGCGGTCGGGTCGGCACTCGAAGTGCTTGCGCCACCTGCCCAAAGTCCGTCGCGATTGAAGCTGAAAACCGGTGCCAGGTCGGAGCGTTGGGATGCTCTGCGCACACTGGTGATCAGGTTGTCCAGAATCAAAGGCTCAGCACTTGGGTCCGGGTAATAACCCAGCACCATGTGTGCCACTGACACCCCGCCCACCGATGCCCGGACATAAACCAGGCGCAACTGCTGGCTATTGATGCCCAGCATCAACAAAGTCACGTACTTTGAAATTGCAAAGTCTTCACAATCACCGGCGGCCCGCCCCATGGTTTCAAGCGGCGTTGCCCAATAGTCGTTGCGCTGCCAGATCACCTGGTCAGAGTCATACAAAGTACGCCGATTAAAAAAAGTGTTGACCTTGTTGAGTTTGTCGGCATCAGGCAAGGCGCGGGTTTCTTCCATCATCCTTCGCCATGCTGCTACTGTGTCAGCAGCGCTTGTGCCATAACGCTCCAGCGCCAAAGCCTGCATCTTGTCCAAGTCTGGTCCCGCCCAACACACCAACATCAGTGCCGACGTCAGGGCTCTGAGAAGTCCGCGCTTGTGTCGCGCCAAAAAGGCAAGTGGGTTGCACAAGATGGCGGCGCGAAAATCCATAAAGTAAGAATAGCCGATATTTGGTTCTATGGCTTTGGTTGGCGCGTCGCGGCCGCAGGGAAAACGGAATGGTTTATACCTGAGTAAGTGTTGAACAGCAATTTCCTTGTGGCATTAACGCAACGCAGGAACTGGTAACAAAGTGTTAGTTTCGAATTCTTCGCGCTACTCTTTTGCGAAAACTGGTCAATCCAGTTACATTCGCAGTTCTTCTTAATATCGTGGAGGTGTTGTGGTTTTAACTATGCGAAAAACAGCCTTGGCTGTTGTCATGCTCGCGGCTTTTGGCGGGGCCAACGCACAACAGCCCACAAGCGGTCTGCCTGCTCCTTTGGTAGCCGCTGCTCGTACTGCGGTTTTAACCAATCCGGAAGTTCAAGCCCGTTGGAACGGCTTTAAGGCTTCCGAGAGCGACCGTCAGTATGCGCGCGCGGGCTTTTTCCCAAAGATCGATTTTGTGGGCACGATTGGTCGGCGCAATTTAACAACGCCCACCGCGAGTTACGGCTCGTTCAACTTCAATGCGGCTGAGTTGACCTTGGACCAGATGCTGTACGACGGCATGTATACGGCCAACGAAAGCAAACGACTTGGGCTAGCCAAGCTGACTCGGTATTACGAGTTGCGTGAAATCGCTGAAAACATCACGCTTGAGGCCATGCGTGCCTACATTGATGTGTTGCGTTACCGGGAATTGGTGGACGCAGCAACGCAAAACTACATCGAGCACAAGCGTTCTGCCCAGTTGGTTCAGGAGCGTGCCAAATCAGGTGTTGGAAAAGGGGTTGATGTCGAGCAGGCCAATGGTCGACTGGCTCTGGCTGAGTTCAACTTGGTGGTCGAACTGGCCAATTTGCATGATGTGAGTGCACGTTATCTTCGGGTGGTGGGCGAAAAACCTCCGCTGACATTGCCTGCCTTGCCAGAACCTTTTGTTCTGGGTGTGATGCCACCCAATGTGCAGGTGCTGATGGATGAGGGTTTAC
The DNA here is from genome assembly GCA_018061265.1 of Rhodoferax sp. Taxonomy (GTDB): domain Bacteria; phylum Pseudomonadota; class Gammaproteobacteria; order Burkholderiales; family Burkholderiaceae_C; genus Rhodoferax. The sequence goes on from JAGOUM010000014.1 coordinate 39,062, forward strand.
AAGGCAGTCCCACTCTCAACGCTGCGGTGGAAAACACGCTGGCCTATAGAAAAGGCATTGAATCACGCAAAGCGTTTTTTCAACCGCGTCTGGATTTGCGACTTTTCCAGTCCCGTGAGCAAGCCCATGGCGGTGACGTTTCAGGCGTTACCAGTGACCGCGGCATCCAGTTGACACTGTCTTACAACCTGTACCGTGGTGGCGCGGACAAGGCGCTGGAGCGCAAAGCGGTGGAAGAAGCTGAGCAGGCGCATGATCTGCAGATCAAGGCGTGTCGGGATGTGCGCCAGACCTTGTCGATCGCCTACAGTGACGTGCAGAGTATCGCGTCGCAGCAACGCTATCAGGAAACACACCGCTTGGCGACCGAGAAGTCACTTGAAGCCTACCGGCAGCAGTTCGACATCGGTCAGCGCACCTTGCTCGATTTGCTTGACAGCCAGAACGAGTTCTTTGAGGCGTCACGCTCCTACATCAACTCCCGTCACAACCAAGCGATTGCCCAGGCACGTACGCTTGCGGGTATGGGACGTCTGGTCAACACCATGGGTGTCAATCGTGAAGACATTCCGAGCGCTCAGGATGCAGGCCAGGAGCGTGACCGTATTGACCCATCTGAGTTGTGCCCACTGGAGGACGTGCAGGTCGACAGCCTGGAGCGCATCAAGGCCGAGGCAGTTTTGCCGCCTGTGGCGCGTGCCGTTGCCGCACCATTGGCTCCAAAGCCAGTCGTCACCAAGGTGCGTTTGTCAGCGGATGCCTTGTTTGACTTTGACAAGTCTGACCTGAAGATGGAAGGTATCGACAGCCTGTCCAGGTTCTCTGCGCGTCTCAAGACCATGCAGATCGACAAGGTCAGTGCCGTCGGTCATACCGATTCGATTGGGTCCGAAGCCTATAACGACAAGCTCTCCAAAGCCCGTGCCGAGGCGGTCAAGTCGTACCTGGTCAAACAGGGTATTGACGCCAACAAGGTGCAGGCCAGCGGTATGGGTGAATTGCAGCCAGTGGCTGATAACGCCACCAAAGAAGGCCGTGCCAAAAACCGCCGGGTTGACGTAGAAGTTCTTGAAGCGGTTCCAGCGACCAAGTAGCGGCTCTTTCCCGGCCTGACAACTTGCTTGTCAGGTTCGGGTTTTTCAGCTGGTCGGCGTCTAGCGATAAGAATCCCAATCCACAATTGACTTGGTTTTATTCATGTCCAAGACCAAGTCTCAGCCAAGTACCCCAGGTGCCTCAGTGGACGACATTGAGGCAAGCTTTTATGAGGCGTTGCAAGCCGCGGACCTGGAGCGTCTCATGGCGTGCTGGGCGGATGAGGACGAGGTGGTCTGTCTGCATCCGGGCGGTACCCGACTACTGGGACTTGGTGCGATACGCGCTGCCTTTGAGCAGATGTTCAACAATGGCAGTTTGCGTATTCACCCGGAAGCAGTGCGCAAGATCGACAATCTGTCATGTGCGGTGCACAGTGTGCGCGAGCGCATTGAAGTGTTGAGCAATGAAGGGCCGGTCACTGCGTATGTCCTGGCGACCAACGTGTACTTCAGGACCGCCCAAGGATGGCGCATGGTGGCCCATCATGCCAGTCCGGGCACCGAGATGGACACACATGAGCTCGGTGGCAGCCCAAAGATTTTGCATTAAATTGGCATCCAGCGCATATTCAGTAAGTGTTGTAAGCTATGGAATATGCAGCTCCGTTTTGGTTACCTGGCGGTCACCTTCAGACCATTTGGCCAGCACTTTTTGGTCGTTACGGGCGCCGATCGGTTAAAACGCCGGCCATCAACTACCAGCGTGTGCGCTGGGCCACGCCCGATCAAGACTTTATTGACCTGGACTGGTTGCATGGCGTGCCCGGCAAACCATTGCTGGTGCTGTTCCATGGCCTGGAAGGATCCTCCCAAAGTCACTACGCCCTGGCTTTTGCCGAGTTTGCCAAACAACATGGGCTGAGTTATGTCGTCCCGCATTTTCGTGGTTGCAGTGGCGAGATCAATCTTGCACCCAGGGCTTATCACTCGGGCGACTTTGAAGAGATTGACTGGATATTGCGTCGTCTGCACCAGCAGCATACCGGTGAGATCCTTGCGCTGGGTGTATCTCTGGGCGGCAATGCCTTGTTGCGTTGGGGGCAGGAGATGGGCCAGACCACCGCACGCGTGGTGGCGGCATTGGCCAGTGTCTGTGCACCGCTTGACCTGAGCATCAGCGGGCACGCCATGGGACGCGGCTTGAACCGCCAGATCTACACGCGTATGTTCCTGGCCAGCATGAAGCCCAAGGCCATGCGCAAACTTGCCCAGCACCCGGGCTTGTTCAGCGCCACGGCCATGCAGGCGGCCACTGACCTGTTTGAGTTTGACAATATTTTTACCGCACCTCTGCATGGTTTCAAGAATACCCATGACTACTGGCTGCGCGCATCCGCCAAGCCCGGCTTGGCGCAGATACGGGTTCCGACGCTGGTGGTCAATGCGCGTAATGACCCCTTTGTTCCGGCGGGCAGTCTGCCCAAGTCGTCGAAGGTGGGCCAGAGTGTGACGTTGTGGCAACCCCAGCACGGTGGGCATGTGGGTTTTGCGGTGGCGCGCGCCACCCACGCTCAAGCCTTGCCAGATACGGTTGGCCACTGGCTGCTTGCACATGCCGGCAGCGATTTGTCCCGTGTTGCAGGCGTCAAGGCGGTCAATCACCGTGGATGACATCGTCAAACAGGCCATGGCCAAATGGCCCAATGTGCCAGCCTGCTATGGCTGGCTTGGGCTCGATACACGTGGCAGCTGGTACATGCGTGATGACCGGGTGCAGGCTCTGGGTGCCTTTGCCAGCGGAGTTCCCGGTTGTAAGGGTGCAGTGCTGCAGCACACCAAGTTGATCGATTTCATTGGCCGCAACTACTCCGCCGATGCTCTGGGGCAGTGGTTCTTCCAGAATGGCCCGCAGCGTGTCTACGTGGAACTTGAAATCACCCCTCTGGTCTGGCGCATTCAGCCCGATCTGCGGGTGTGTGACCATATCGGGCGTGACGCCACGGTGCACACGGCCTGGCTGGACGAGTTCGGCTATTTGTATCTGGACTCAGACCGGGGTATCGGTTTGGTCCACAGTCAAGACGTCGCCCTGGCGGCTGAGGCGCTTGAACATGGTGCCTGGCCGCTGCATGAACTCAAGCGTGAGACTCTGGCCAAACAATTTGGCTATCAGGCAAGCCCGCAAAAGCATCATCAGTCATAGCAATAAATCCTTGTTCAATAAGCGCTAGAGCACTATTTTGTAGCTGAACTTGGTGCTTGGGCGGCCGCTGGTCCAGCCGCATCCGCCGGGGCCTTGGGCTCTGCAAATTTGGCACCGCCTGCATTGGCCAGATAGACCACGGCGCGCCCGATTTCATAGTCAGAGAAGCTGCCGCCACCTTGTGGTGTCATGTTGCCTTTGCCTTTGAGTGCGGATGCCAGCAGGTTGTCATAACCAAGCTTGACGCGCGGACCCCACGCCGTGGCGTCGCTGAACTTGGGCGCACCCAGCAAGCCCGCGGCATGGCAGGTGGTGCATTGCACCTTGTAGACTTCTTCACCCGAGCGAAGCGCCTGCTGGCTTGCACCCAATGACAAACGCCCGACTTTCTGGATGCGTGACATCACCGCTTCTTCACTCATGGAGGCGGGTGCCGCGCCGTCCTGTTTCTTGTAGGCGTTGACCAGACCCAAAACCACCAGCAGTGGCACGCCCAGCAACACGCCAATCGAGACAACTTTCTTTGCAAGACTTTGTGTTGGCGCTGCGTGTACATCGCGTCCTGCGGCGTGGCTTGTATTGCTCATGGGGGCCTTATGTGTTTTTGAAGGGGAGGGGCTGGCAAAGAAGGCGTGAGTATAGACAGAAGAAGTATGGCCGGAAACCGCCTACAATCGCGCACTTCTCAAACCGTGCGGCTGTAGCTCAGTGGATAGAGTATTGGCCTCCGAAGCCAAGGGTCGTGGGTTCGATCCCCGCCAGCCGCACCAGTCATGGCGTATATGCCCCAAGCGCGGGGTTCAGGCGACCAAACCCAGCCCATGTTGCAGCAGGCTGACAACACCAGCAGTGTCAAATTGCTCCGCCTGAGGCAGCGGAGCATGGGCGGTCTAGGGCTGTCCACTACTTTGCAACAGCATACGCCAGGTCAGTCCAAGCGGGATATCCGTCTTGAAGGCGACGAGCTTTCTGGACAGTTGGGCTTGCTCAATACCCTTGCGCAGATTCACCCCTACCTGTCCACTCACCTTGTCCGCGTTGGCAATCACCCGCTCGAGATCTCCGTTGATACGCAGCCATTGCGCAGCTGTTTTTTTGCCCACCTTGTCGATGCCGGGAATATTGTCCGCAGCGTCGCCGATGAGTGCCAGAAGGTCACCCATCTGGTGCGGTTTGACGCCAAACTTTTGCTCTACGTAGCTTGTATCGCGCCAGCAACCATTGAAGTGATCAAAAATGCAGACTTGCTCGCTCAGCAACTGCAAGAAGATCTTGTCTGAAGACAAAATGATGACCCGGTCGCCGCTGACCTTGCACCATTTCCCGGCCAGTGTGGCAATGGCGTCGCCCGCCTCAACCCCACCGATACAGATGCAATGTAAACCCATGTGATGCAGTTGTGCCTTGATGGCCAGCACGCCATCGCGCAAATGGGAGGGCATGGCACTTCGGCTCGCTTGATAGTGTTCATGGAGTTCGTGTCGCCAGGTACGACCCCCATGGTCAAAAACTGCGACGCCATGTGTCGGGCGGTGTGTTTGGAGTGCCCGTTTGAACGATGCCAAGCTTGACGCAATGGTGTCGTCAACCTTCAACGGACAAACCGGGTCTGCCGCCGCCGCATGGATGCGCCGGATGATGTTCAGCGCATCAACAATCAGCAGAGCCATAAGCTCGGCCTGATATTGAGGACAAAAAAGCCCTTAGCTTGCCACACACAGTATGGGGTCATCGACATAGGTCAACAATGCAGATCAATGATGAGCAGGCATGGTCCCTGTTAAATGAATGAATAATAGACGTTTTGTTGAAAAAACCAACTGGCTTCGGCCATTTACGCGATGGGCCACCCGTTTTTCGCTGAACGCCCCGAAATGGTTGCCGGCCGTGCTGCGTCATGCCCCATTGCGCCTATCGTCATGGGTACTACGCTGTTATCACCTGGCCATGCGTTGATGTGCCGAATCTGATCGAATTCGAGCTTGAGGAACTGGCAGATTTGTGAAAAAGCACATTCTCATATACGGCGCCAATGGTTACACCGGTGAACTCATTGTCGCGCTAGCCGTTGCGGAGGGATGTCAACCCTTGCTTGCTGGGAGATCGCTGAAAAAAATCGAGCCATTGGCGGGGCGATACAAATTGCCATTTCGCATTTTTGATCTGGATGACACTAAAAAAATCGCGAGCAACATTGCCGATGTGGCGGTTGTGTTGAACTGTGCCGGCCCATTTACCCGGACCGCCAGCGTGATCGCTGAAGCCTGTATTCAGGAGGGCGTCCATTATCTGGATATCACCGGCGAGGTTGAGGTATTTGAACTACTGGCAGCAATGGGTGACCGGGCTCGGTCGCGTGGTGTGATGTTGATGCCTGGCGTCGGTTTTGATGTGGTTCCCAGCGATTGCCTGGCGGCGCATCTCAAGAGGCGCATGCCCGATGCGGTGTCACTCACTCTGGCGTTTCAAGCTTCTGGCAAACCGTCTCGTGGAACTGCCACGACGATGGTCGAGAATTTGCATCGTGGCGGACTCGTTCGCCGGTCGGGCAGGCTTGTGGCAGTGCCTTCGGCGGCGCGGGTCAAAGAGCTTGACTTTGGTTATGGACAGATCAAGACCATGTCCATCCCCTGGGGTGACCTGTCCACCGCCTGGGTTTCCACAGCGATACCCGACATCGAGGTCTATATGGTGGCTCCCATGGGGCTACGCCTGCTGTCAAAGGCATCAAGGTACCTCGGCCAAGTATTGGCAACATCATGGGTACAGGACTACCTCAAACGAAAAATTGACACGGGATCACCCGGCCCCAACGAGATGCAACGGCGTCGTGGTTTTTCGCGCTTCTGGGGTGAAGTACGCAACGCGGCGGGTCAGTCCATGATCTCCCGACTCATGACCGTTGAAGGTTATGAGCTGACCTCAAAAACCGCATGGGACATCGCCAAAAGAGCCGCTGCGGGTCAATTGAGGCCGGGTTTTTGCACGCCATCAATGCTGTTTGGACCCGATTACATCCTGAATTTTTCTGGCAGCAAGCGGGTTGATTTGTGACGGTGTGCCATACCGTCGCGTTGGCATGTCTGGCATGAGTCAACACGCGCTTGGCCTCTCGACCAGGAATCAGCCCGGAAATTCCCATGACCAGGTTAGTTGACTTGCCAAGTCCTGAGAATCCGCTGCCGAGCTGAAGGCTGGATGTTTATTTTGTTCAAGTCACCAGCATAGTGCCCTATCACCCGGTGGTCCATGATGGAAAACCAAAGGGGTGGCAGGTAGGCGGCGGTGATCATCGTCGCGTAACCGGCAGGCAGTTGAGGTGCAAGGTCAAAGTGACGCAATGCCTGGTAGCGCCGCGCCGGGTGTGCGTGGTGGTCGGAATGCCTTTGCAAGTGATACAGCAGGATGTTGCCCACAATGTGGTTGCTGTTCCAGGAATGCTCGGGTTGGCAGTTGACATAACGATTGGATGCGTCTTTCTGGCGGAGAAGGCCATAGTGCTCAACGTAGTTCACAACTTCCAGCATGGACGCGCCGTAAAGACCTTGGAGCACCAGGAAGACGAGCACCTGCCAGTCCAGCCAAAGTGCCATACCACCAAAAAGCACAACAGTCATTGCCCATGCCTGAAGGTTGTCGTTGTCGGCGCTCCACACGTTCTTGCCCTTTCGGTTCAGGCGGTCGCGTTCAATTTTCCAGGCAGAGCGCAGACTGCCCAGCACCGTACGAGGCAGGAACGCCCAAAAGCTCTCGCCCAGGCGTGAACTCGCCGGGTCTTCAGGGGTTGCGACCCGTTTGTGGTGGCCACGGTTGTGTTCAACATAAAAGTGACCGTACATGGTGGGTGCCAGGGCAAGCTTTGCCAGCCAGCGGTCCAGCGTTTCTTTCTTGTGACCCAGTTCGTGTGCCGTGGCGATTCCAATGCCGTTGATGGAACCCACCGACAGAACCAGACCGGCAAACGCGTACCACGGTAGCGGCTGAGTCATGGCCAGCCACGCACCCAATACGGTCCCGGCAATCTGAAAAGGCACATAAGCCCAGACCAGTGCCCGGTAAAAGAAGTCCTGCTCGAGTTGCACCACTGCAGATTCCGGTGGATTGCTGAAGTCTTCCCCAAAGGCAAGGTCAAGCAAGGGAAGCAAAAAGTGAATGAAGACTGGCGCAAAAAACAGGCACCACCATTGACCGCTCCACGCAAATGCCAGCAATGATGCAGAGAAAACGACGGGGATGGCCGGGCTGAAAAGCCACAACCAGCGCTTGTCATTCCAACTGTCAGATGGCGCAAGGGTAAGACGGTTCATTGACGGCGGCAATTGCTTGGGTAGGCGCAATCATCGACGTTTCTGGAGGTTTGTCACTAGGGTTTTAGGGTGCTTGTACTAAGGGTTTTCCCGATAATCCGGGCATCTGAAACACCATTCAAAGGAAAACCATGAGCGCCAAGAAACTCTCAACCGTCACCTGCCATGTCATCAAGGCGTATGGAAATACAGCCAGCAATGTGATCTACGCCTACCGCTCCGGCGGCGAACGCGTGGTCGGCATGCTCGATACCGGCTGGAACAACGCGTTCAAGCAATCCCGTTCACAGTTGGCGGCGGGCGTTGCCAAGAATGCCACTGCAGTCCACCAGATGCTGCAGAAGTTCACCCTGAAGGGCCTGACGGTGACCTCGGATGGCGTGCAAGATGTGGTTGACCAAGTGGTCAAACTGGCGGATGCGGGTGTCATTGCCGTGTCTGAGAATGTGGATCGCCTTGAAGACAAAACCGGCGTCAATGTGCTCAGCACAGTGGCCCGGGCCGCCTTGATTGGCGCAGTACCGCTCAGCAATCTGGCCGACCAGATCGAGAAGAAGTCAGCAGACCTGGCCAACAAAATTGCCGGCAAAGGTTTGGTCAAGGCGGTCGTGAAGCGCAGCCGCCCGGTGGTACGCAAGGCGAGGCCAGTTGCCAAAGCGGTCGCAACAGCTGCAAAAGAGTCTGTTGCAAAAGTGGTCGCCGCCGTGGAGCCTGCGGCTGCCTGACTGGTAGCCCATTTCACAAAGAAGCCCTTCGGGGCTTTTTTTGCGCCTTCAGCTTTGGCGTAACCAGAATGCTTGCGACAACCACTGCTTGGGTGATTGATGGGTCATCAGAACTGGTGCTCAGGCTTAGCGACAATCCGGGTTCACCATCCCAACCCAAAGCTTCGCCGATGACATGCAAACAGATACCTTGTTGACACTCAAGCTGCCCGAGGGCTACTCGTTTGCAGATCTCAAGCTGCGCCGTTGTGCCGACGATGCAATCGATCTCGACATGGGCCTGGTCAAGCTGATCTGCAACATCAATGCGCTGGACTTTGAGAAGGTCTGCCAAAACCCGGGCCCAGTGGTGAGCTCCATTCTGACCGTCTGGTACAAAAGCCATCTGGCCAATGGAGGTAAGGCCGACCCGCTGATGGAAGAGCTCAAGTCGGCGGCACCGAGACTCAATTGACTGGATGAGCTGATCACGTCGTACTGCTTTTCCCAGTGGAGCACCATTAGCTTCAATATCAGTAGCTTAAAGCGCTCGTCCTATAAGCGCTAAAGCCATAAAAACCCTATTTTCTAGACCGGTACGCTGTAGCGCCAATCGAGACTGTAGGCGTGCATCCCCTGGTTGTTGGAGGTCGTTTGATCCGGCAAGCAACTTGGCGGGCAACTTGCCTCCCCCTCACAGATGGTCAGACGCTCCTTGCGGCGGGCTTCGGCCTGCGACAGGTCTTGCGGCAAACCGTCATAACACTCACCCAGTGGCTGCCATTCGTGTAATTGCACCGTGTACTGTGTGGCTTGAGTGTGATGGCGCAGCGTCAGCGTCAGTGGTGCCTGGCATGGCAGTGTGGGGTGCAAGCCTTTGGCCGGTGCAAAACTGCGGTAACGCAGGCCAAACACTTTCAGATCGCCTTGTGAGTCGCTTTCAAGACGCATGGGCAGGCGGGTGTCACCAGCGTACCAGTCCCAGTCGAGCCAGGCGCTGTTTGCCTTGTCGGCGTGGGCAGGCGTCGGGCGCCAGCGGATTTCAATGCGCGCCGTGCTGGCGTCCACCAGGCGCGACGCCCCCAATTGCTCCGGGCTGGCGGTGTCGCCCAGCAGCGGCCAGAACTCCAGAGCACGGCGCAATTCCAGCACACCACCGGCCAGCGGCCACTGGCCAAACAGCCGGAACTCGTCGTACAGCAGTTCACGCTCGATCTCGGCGTCCAGCCCCAATCCGGCCTGGGTCAGCTGCGCCAGCACGGTGCCTAAGTCCTGCTCCAGGTAAAACGGCAGGGCAAAGCGGTCGTGCAGATCCCGCCCCCAGTCGATCAGCGGCAAATTGTGCGCTTGGTGAATCAACATGGCCACCATGGCGCGCAACAGGCAGGCCAGCGCCGTGGCGCGCTCAGGTGTGTGCTGCATGCGCAGCGCGCGAAACTCCACCAGCCCCAGGCAGCCACGGCCCGGCAGCTGCGGGTTCCAGAGTTTCTCAATATTGATCTCGGCGCGGTGGCTGTTGCCAGCCACGTCACTTAAAAACGGCGCCAGACTTTTGCACAGTATTTCTGGTGTGATGTTGTTGTGCTGCACCAGCAAAGCCAGCGCCAGCTGCAGGTCGTCAAAAGCGTCATTGCCACGCTCGTCGGCGCGCACCGACTGGCCACCGCTGCCCACATGGTCGTGCGAAAACAGGTACGACAGCGACGGATGCCGGTTCATGAAACGCACCAAGCGCGGCAACAAGTCCAGGTGCAGCACAAAGGGGCTGGTGGTCGGCGTGGGCCCACCTAGCGTGATTTGACCCGCGCCGCCAGAGTCTGCGACAAGCCCATTGAAATACAGGCGGTAGGGTGCCAATTGCTGGGATGCAGCGGCGCCGTAGACATCTTTGCTGCGCAGCAAAAACTCAAACGCGTTGCAACTGGGTGCCGTGTTGACCTCAATAACGGCCGGGTCCGGGGTGATGGTGGTGAACTCCAGCGAGTCATCCACTGGGGGCAAGGCGCCGGTGAACACCAGCGATGGCAGTGCGCTGGCCCTTGCCGCCTGTTCGATACAGGCCAGTACCGTGCGAAACTGCGCCACATCGTTGATCTGAGGCAGCTCCAGCGTCGGACCAATTGACGCACCATCCGCAGCATCCTCGCTTGTTTCGCTGGCGTACAGCTTGAAAATCCAGTCTGGTGGGTCACTGGCTGACACCTCAATCTGCCAGCACCCGGGTTCAGAGCCGGCTGAGCTTTTGATGTGCCATCCCTGGCTCTCGAATGCGTCGGCCAGGGTTTGCGCCCAGGATGCGAGGTTTATCGACCCAGGCCGCAAGGCCGGGTCCAACATGGGGTCAACCGGCCCCATCCACAGCGCCTGCGGCCGCCGGTTGCGCAACAACCCGAACAGCCAGCGTGGCGTTTTCTCACCCGGATAAAGCCGCCCCACACTGCGCAGCACCAGACCGCCCGGCATGGACGCGCTCAGGCTGCGCATCAAAGCCTGGGCCCGTTCAACCTTGTCGCCACCCAGAGCCGCAAAAAGCCAGTGGGGCGTTTGCGCTTGGCGGTCTGTGAAGGTGGGCTCCGACCCGACCCAGATGGACAGGCCAAGCGCCGCCACGCGTTCGTCGTGCCGGTGTACTGCTGCTGCAAAAGTGTCTGTGCTTGCCATGGACTTGTCTCGGTGGCAGTGGGTAAGCAAAGAACGTACCTTGCCAAAGTGACAGCGCTCAGGCCAAAAGCAGGTGGGACAGCGGTGGCCTGATCACCCCAATCTTGATGCTGCTCGCCTTAGATTGGGGCAGGATGCATGCGGATGGTGCAGTGCAGCGCTGAACGCTACAGCGGCGTTGTTGATGGGCCGGGTTGTTGGGAGCGGAGCAGACGGGCCAACTGGTCAACCAAATCCGCCACCGCGCCGGCCCTTTGCCTGAGGTGATTGGCGCTGATCGTTGTCAGCACCCACATTGTGGCCAGGCGGTCGGCCACTTTTTTTTGGACAGCGGTGATTGAAAACGACGTGGGTACCAAAACTACTTGCTGCGGCTGCAGCTTGTATTGTAAAAATTGCCACCATTCATGTTCAGGCCGATTCGAGGTCCTGGCAGGAGCTTGCCCTTTGCACTGGCCAGCGGGCCGGTAAAGCTGATGCTGTCGTTTGCCCCCACTGTGTAAGTGCCTGTTTTGCCACTGCCGTCTCGATAGCGGTTGTTGCTTTCGATGTGGATGTCAATAAACATGTAGTTCAGCGTGCTGCCTGCCAACATGTAACAGGGGTATTTGCCAGGAGCCAAGTTTCCGGTTGTATTGGACGGCGAGCTTGCTGGGCCTGGCTTTCCCGCAGCCGTTTCAGCCCGAAGCATCCAGAAGATGTTGTAGTCAACCTTGCCGGTGGAGTCCAGCTTGACATGGCAACTGCTGCCGTCAGCCTTGACGATCACGCCGGCCTGCTGCTCACGGGTCATCACCCGCTTGCCCACCACGCAGTCGGCCGCTGACTTGAATTCTTGCGCGATCGCTTTTTGACCGAACATCAACAGCAAGACCAATGCAATCACGGCTGAATAGCGGTATCGCAAAAGTACTTCGAACCAGCGGCCAGCCCGGGGCGGCGCAAAGGTGGTGGGCTGATCAGGGCTCGATTTCTCTGGTGTCATGGCAAGGTGCCTTTTCAAACTGGTCTTTCGGTTGAATGCGTCAATCCAAAACATCATGCACAGAAAGTGCAACGTGCCCGTTTTTAATCGTCACAAGGCAACTGTGCCTGCCGAGTGTGGCGGTGTCACTCAGTATATTCAACCCTTCCCGAGCGCTGCTGAAGCGCAGGCCATTTGCGTTGGCAAAGGTGGCCAAATCCTGCACTGTAGTACCTGGCTTAATCTTCTGGCACAGACCGCCAACCCGGTCGTACCCCTGGTTCATTTGGCTTGCCACCCACACCGACAACGCGACAAATATCAAAAATAATATGAGCACCCGCCCAAGTTGCCGCCATGTGGCCCGCTCAATCACATCGCTATCAGCATCATGTCGTTTGAGCAGTCGACGTTTGAAAAAACCTTGTCCAATGGCTGGCTGACGCACCAAATCCACAAAATCTCCCAAAGATGCCCACAGGGGTATGGATGTCCAGCTCAGCAGCAGATACAACCAGCCTTCCCGTCGCGCACCCATCAAGAATTTGTGGCCACCCCAAAAACCGGCGAGCAGCGCCGCATACAGCACCAACGCCCGGTTGACGGTGCGTATCCGGACGGAAGTTTGGCGCAAAAACTCACGGTCGTCATGTCTCATGGCGGACATTCTCGCCTGCAAGTCACTTCATTGCGGGCGCGGAGGTGCGCACATCAGCTGCGTACGACGAGCCGCATATCCATCACCTTTCGTCAAACCTGGCCTTGTAGAGTTTGACCTCAGGCACACTGGGCACTGCCTCTGTGGCGTTTGGTAAAACTCTCGCAACAGTCATTCTCGAAAAAGTGCGTCGTGCCCATTGATGCCACACGCGGTAGTCAGCGGGTCGGCGCAGAGAGGATTGCGAAATCCGGCTTTCAGAAAGACCGCTCCATCAGGGTCGCCTGGCTGGTCCGCGGCTGACGATATAGACCGTCACACAGCGAGCGCTGTAGTCCTCGTTCCAGGAGGTTGTGCATCCCAATCCGGTGAACGATGGCGCAACCACGATGCGTTGCTTGACCGTCTCCGGCACAGCCAACTCGATCACTGTTCGCAACGAGTGGGTGTTATGCCCTGTCTCCTTCGGCGTTGTACCTGGCCGGGCGTAGCGGCTGTAGTAGGCCACGATCTCGGCATAATTCCTGCTCGGCACAAAAGTTTCCAACGCATACACGGACGGTGGTCGGCCAGACTTGTTCTCATCCGGAAAGTTGGCCGCCATAAGCTGGGCCGACTGGTTGACCCTCAGCACGGTGCCCGGGTACAGCGTCACGCCGATCTGTTCCTCCCCCGGGGGTATACGCGACAAGAGGGTTTGATATTGGCGTGTGAGCCCGGAGCCACCACCAACTGCCGCCGTGGGCAAAACAGTGGCCATGGTGCCTAGCAATAGCAGCAACGGTAAAGGGCTTCGCATAAGTTCCCTCAGGGTCGGTGTGAATGAAATTTAACCATGGTCTTGGTCGCCAGACAAGAGGCTTGAATGGCCGCCAATGGCCTGTTGCGTCAGCTGACCAAACTGTCCTGGTCGACCACAACTGTTGCTGACTTTCATCGCGCCGCCTGGAAAATGCGCAACCAATCCACGGCCGACTAGAGTTGATAAAAAAAGGTAGCTGTCAGCGCTTATGGGATCTGGGCTAGAAGCCAAAAGAACCAAAAACTTTGATAGGGTAGATTATCACACTAACCGATCAGCGTCACCGCCTTGATTTTCACCCAGACCGGCAAATCCGGCAACAGCCCCAAGCCCACGGCTGAGC
>JAGOUM010000087.1 GCA_018061265.1 Rhodoferax sp.
ACGGTGCCATTAACCGTGGCCCGTTTCTCGAAGCCTTGAACTGGGCGCAGGTGTACCAGCTGCCGGTGCTGTTTGTCTGCGAAGACAACCGCTGGAGCGCCACCACCGAAAGCACCGGCATGACCGCGGGTGAAGGCGCGTCGGCCCGTGCACAGAGTTTTGGCATTGCGGCAACACAGGTCGATGGCAATGATGTCATTGCCGTCCACCAAGCTGCACAGAAGCTGGTCGCGCAAGTGCGCAGTGGCATGGGGCCGCGTCTGCTGCATGCGCTGACCTACCGCGTCAAAGGGCATGTGTCTGTCGACCTGGCCGCCTACCGAAACCCCGAGCAGGTGGCAGCGGCGATAAAGACCGACCCGATTGCCAGATTTAAAGAGCAATTTGTGGCGCAAGCGCATTCATATCAAGCGCTGACAGCTATTGATGATGAAGCATTCAAAGAGGTAAATGCCGCCCTGGAAGCGGCACACGCAGCGCCCTGGCCCGATGCCAGCGCGGCCTACACCGATGTCCAGACCACGGGGGCGGGCACATGGTACTGAACTCGACAACACCCACCAAGCTGAGTTACGCCCAGGCCGCCGTGCGTGCAATGCAGATGGAAATGCGGGCCGACCCAGCCGTGGTGGTATTGGGCGAAGATGTTGGACGCGGGGGAATTTTTGGCCAGTACAGTGGCCTGCAAGCCGAGTTTGGCCCGGATCGTGTCATCGACACCCCGATCAGCGAGGCCGCCATCATGGGCGCCGGGGTTGGCATGGCGCTCTCTGGCCTGCGCCCGGTGGTTGAAATGCGGGTGGCCGACTTTGCCTTGTGTGGCATGGATGAGATCGTCAACCAGGCTGCAAAAAACCGCTACATGTTTGGTGGCCAGGGTCGGGTACCGCTGGTGGCCCGCCTGCCCGGTGGCATCTGGGATGCCTCGGCAGCGCAACATTCGCAAAGTTTTGAGGCATGGTTTGCCGCACTGCCCGGTGTGGTGGTGGTGTGCCCCAGTACCCCACAAGACAACTATTCGCTGTTGCGCGCAGCGCTGGCCTGTGGCGACCCGGTGATCTACATCGAGCACAAAACCCTTTGGGGAAGCCAGGGCGACGTGGATGAATCGCTGCAGGTGCCTCTGGGCAAAGCCGCAATCCGCCGCAGTGGTTCGGCCCTGACGCTGGTGAGCTGGAGTCGCCAGGTGCTGCTGTGCGAACAGGCGTGCGAAACGCTGGCCGCCGAGGGCTTGGACGTGGAACTGATCGACCTGCGCTCCATCTGGCCGTGGGACCGGGAATGTGTGTTGGCCTCTGCCGCCAAAACCGGCCGCCTGCTGGTGGTGCACGAGGCGATTCAGGTGGCAGGTTTTGGTGCCGAGATTGCCGCCACCGTGGCCGAGGCGAAGGGCGCGCGCGTCAAGCGTCTGGGTGCTCCGCGCATTCCGGTCGGTTACTCGCCGGTGCTGGAGGCACAGTCGCGCATCAGCCCCGAGATGATCTGCGCCGCCGCACGCGACTTGGCTCAGTCCTAACCTGCAAACCATGCATTTGCCCCACGAACCCGCCCACTTGCCCGTTGAGGTCCAGGACCCCAGCGTGCCCGAAGAGCACCCACGGGTCCCACTCAAGATTGAAGACTGGCTGAGCGTGATCGTGATGGCCTTGCTGGCGCTCATCACTTTCACCAATGTGCTGGTGCGTTATTTCACCAACGAGTCATTTGCCTGGACCGAGGAGTTCTCGGTTTTTTTGATGATCGTGCTGGCGCTGGTGGCGGGCTCGGCCTCGGTGGCGCGCAACCGGCAGATTCGCATCGAGTTTTTTTCTGACAGTGGCAGCCCGGCACGCCAAAGGGCGCTGGCACGCTTTGGCGCGCTGATGGTGGTGGTGCTCTTCACCCTGATTGCGGTCTTGAGTCTGCGCACGGTGTACGACGACTTCCAGTATGGCGAGACGTCCCCTGGCATCGGGGTGCCGCAGTGGTGGTACACGATGTGGTTGCCGATTTTGTCCACCGCCATCGCCCTGCGGGCGCTGGGGCTGTTCATCCGCAGGGGGCGCAAAGCATGATTGCCACCATCCTGTTTGTGGTGTTTGTGGTGATGATGCTCGCCGGGGTTCCCATTGGCGTGGCGCTGGGTCTGGCCGGTGCGGCCGCCATTGCGCTGGCCAATGCCGGTTCACAATGGTTTGGCCTGCTGGCGGTGCCGCAGAATTTTTACGCCGGTTTGGGCAAGTACCCGCTGTTGGCCATCCCGATGTTTGTGCTGGTGGGTGCTATTTTTGACCGCTCTGGTGTCGCGTTGCGGCTGGTGAACTTTGCCACCGCGCTGGTTGGGCGTGGCCCCGGCATGTTGCCACTGGTGGTGATTGGTGTGGCAATGTTCATGGGGGGAATTTCCGGCTCGGGGCCGGCCACCGCCGCCGCAGTGGGTGGGGTGATGATTGCCGCCATGACGCGTGCCGGCTACGTGCCGGCGTTCTCCGCCAGTGTGGTGGGGGCCGCGTCATCGATCGACATTTTGATTCCGCCCTCAATCGCCTTTATCGTCTATTCGGTGCTGGTGCCAGGTGTGTCGGTGCCAGCCATCTTTGCGGCGGGCATGACACCGGGCATTTTGGTAGGTTTGGCACTGATGGTGCCGGCGGTGTGGCTGTCGCGCCGCCACGGCATGGGTCAACAGGAGGCGCTGTTGCCACGGCCGCCGTTCTGGGCGAGTCTGCGTGAGGCATCGTGGGGACTGATGGCACCGGTGGTGATTCTGGGCGGCATGCGCGCCGGCTGGTTCACCCCCACCGAAGCCGCCGTGGTGGCGGTGTTCTACGGCTTGTTTGTGGGTATGGTGGTGTACCGCACCATCAAGGTGCGCGACCTGTTTGACATCCTGCGTGAGGCCGGAGAACTGTCAGCCATCATCCTGCTGGTGGTGGCGCTGGCGGGTGTTTTTGCCTATTCGTTGTCCACGTTGGGCATCATTGACCCGATCACGCAGGCCATCGTTAACTCCGGCCTGGGGGAATATGGCGTATTGACCCTATTGATGGCGCTGTTGGTGGTGGTGGGCATGTTTTTGGACGGTATCTCGATCTTTTTGATCTTTGTGCCGCTGCTGCTGCCCATCGTCAACCATTACCACTGGGACCCGGTGTGGTTCGGCGTGCTGCTGACGCTGATGGTGGCACTGGGCCAGTTCACCCCGCCCATTGCGGTCAACTTGATGGTCACCTGCCGCATTGCGGGTGTGCGCATGGAGGAAACAGTGCGCTGGGTGGTGTGGCTGCTGGCAGCGTTGTTAAGCGTGTTGCTGCTCACCATTGCTTTTCCACAGATTGCGATGTGGCTGCCCACGCGCCTGGGCTATCAATAATGGATGTTGGTATTGGTTTGAACTTTTAACTGAAGGAGACTTGACATGATGAAGATGCGTCGGACGTTGCTGGCCTTGACCGCGGTTGCGGCCACCCTTGGGACATTCTCAACCGCAGGCGTTGCGGCAGAGCCCTATAAATCGGAGTACCGCATGTCTTTGGTGGTGGGCACGGCCTTCCCCTGGGGCAAGGGCGGGCAAATCTGGGCTGACCTGGTCAAAGAGCGCACCCAGGGCCGCATCAACATCAAGTTGTATCCGGGTGTGTCGTTGATCCAGGGCGACCAGACGCGTGAATTTTCTGCGCTGCGCCAGGGTGTGATCGACATGGCGGTGGGCTCCACCATCAACTGGTCACCACAAGTGAAAGAACTCAACCTGTTTTCACTGCCCTTCCTGATGCCCGACTACGCTGCCATCGACGCGCTGACCAAAGGGGAAGTCGGCAAACAGATGTTTGCCACCCTGTACAAAGCCGGTGTTGTTCCCTTGGCGTGGGGAGAAAACGGTTATCGTGAGCTGACCAACTCCAAGCGTCCGGTGCGTACGCCTGCCGACCTCAAGGGGCTGAAAATCCGCGTGGTGGGCTCGCCACTGTTTCTTGACACCTTCAGTGCACTGGGGGCCAATCCGACCCAGATGACTTGGGCAGACGCCCAGCCCGCTTTTGCCAGTGGCGCAGTCGATGGCCAGGAAAACCCGATGTCCATTTTTACTGCCGCCAAATTGCACAACGTGGGCCAGAAAAACGTCACTATGTGGGGCTACGTGGCCGACCCTTTGGTGTTTGTAGTGAACAAGGACATTTGGGCCTCATGGACACCGGCTGATCAGGCCGTGGTGCGTCAGGCGGCACTGGATGCCGGCAAGCAGGAGATCGAGATTGCCCGAAAAGGACTAGCCGAGGCCGGGCAACCCTTGCTCAAGGACATCGCGGCAATGGGTGTCAACATCGTGCAGTTGAGCGCTGCCGAGCGTGGTGAGTTTGTCAAGGCCACTCGCCCGGTCTATGAGAAGTGGAAGAAAACCATCGGTGCCGATCTGGTCAACACCGCCGAAAAGGCCATTGCGACACGCCAGAAATAGCACGTCTGCAAGCGCTAACCTATGGCACCCGTGGATGCCGTTGGACCACCATCAGTATGGCTGGTGCATTGGGTCATATGACAACGCCAATACTGCGGGTGGTGGATTCCATCACCCAACTCGGCCCGCAGGATGCGGGCTGTCTGGCTGTCAGTGGTTCACACGGTGGCATCAGTTCGGCCCGGTACGCGCTGGCAGCACGTCCGCGCCTGACAGTGTTCAATGATGCCGGTGTGGGGCGCGACGCTGCGGGACTGGCTGCTCTGGCTTTTTTGCAGCAGCATGGTCTGGCTGCCTGTACTGTGACGCACTCAAGCGCGCGCATTGGCGAGGCAGCCAGTACTCTGGAGGACGGCATGATCAGCCATGTGAATACATTGGCCAGGCAGTTGGGCGCAGTCCCAGGGCAAAGCTGCAAGGTCCTTGTAGAAAGCTTGACGAATCAACATCGAACCGCCTAGGCCAGCCTGACACCGCATGAGTTTTTCTCCTGGCAAAGACCGATCCAAGGTAGGGATGAGCCTCTAGCCCACCTATGGCCGCATCGCCACAATAGGGCATGCCCATTACTCCTCCAATCAAACTGCCGCGCCATTTGCGCGCCACCGATCTGCGCGCTGTAGCCCAGTTGGCCACGCAGTCCACACACGCCATCACCACGATCACCGAAGGAGTGCATCAGTCGGTCTGGCGCACCCTGGGCGCGCCCAGTGGCAACACCACGGCGCAGACAAGGGGTCTGACGGGCCTGATTTACCAAAGCATTCACGGGGTCAACCGGCTGGTCGGCCAAGGTGTGACGAGGGCACTTGCCCGGCTGGAGCCGCTGCTGCAGCGTCTCGAGGGCGCAGCAACCGAGTCGCCCGAGCGCATCGCCTTTGTGGCGGCCCTCAATGGGGTGATGGGCGACCGCTTGCAGGCCAGTGCCAACCCGCTTGCAATAGGCATGACGCTACGAGTTAGAGAGCTTTCATCTACCACCAGTAAATGGCTTGAGGCCAATTTGGCTCTCAACACGCAGATTCCTGATGCCAGCGGAAAACTACTGCTGGTGATCCATGGCCTGTGCATGAACGACCTGCAATGGACCAGCCAACAAGGTGGCCAACCCATCAATCACGCCGAGGCACTGTCACAGACGCTGGGCTATACACCGGTCTACCTGCGTTACAACACCGGTTTACATGTCTCGCAAAATGGCCGTGCACTTGCTGCGCTACTTGAGACACTGGTCAAAACCTGGCCTGTCCCTCCAAGTGAGCTAAGCGTTCTGGTGCACAGCATGGGCGGCTTGGTGATACGCAGCGCACTTCATTACGCTGTGCAAGACGGTCAGCACTGGCCCGAAAAAATGAAGTCCATTGTTTTTCTGGGCACACCGCACCACGGCGCACCGCTGGAGCGCGCTGGCAACTGGGTGGATGTGATCCTGGGCAGCACCCCTTACAGTCGGCCGTTTGCCAAGCTGGGGCAGTTGCGCAGCGCCGGGGTCACTGACTTGCGTTATGGCCATGTGCTTGATGTCGACTGGCAGGGTCAGGATCGCTTTCACCGCAGGCCCGACAACCGGCAAGCTGTCCCGTTGCCAGACCATGTGGCCTGTTACACCGTTGCTGCGACCACCGCGACACAGCGTAGCAAGCTGGTCGACCGGCTGGTCGGCGACGGTCTGGTGCCGCTACACAGTGCGCTTGGCCATCATGGTGACCCGGCTCGGCAATTGAGTTTTGCGCCGGAGCGCCAGCGCGTTGTTTATCGGACCAACCACTTGCAGCTGCTGAGCAGCATGGTGGTACAAGAACAGGTGCTGGCTTGGCTGTCTGAGGCTGCGGACGATGAAACGGGTTGAGCCACTGCCCGAATACAAGGCCGGAGCCCACCTGGAATCGACATAAACTGCGTCACCATTCAATCGACCACTTCTCGCGCCATGAACACCCTGCCCAACCTGCCCTGCTATCTCAACGGTGAGTTCACCACCCTGCCCAACGCCAAGATCAGTGTGATGGACCGGGGATTTATCTTTGGTGACGGGGTGTACGAGGTGGCACCGGTGTACCAGGGGCAGTTGTTTCGTTTTGACAATCACATGGCCCGGCTCGAGCGCAGCTTGAAGGAGCTGCGCATCCAAAACCCGTTCACTCGCGCCGGATGGGCCGAGATTGCAAACAAATTAATAGTATCCTACGCCGATTTGACAGGCGTATCAGCCAATAGTATTGATCAATTGATCTACCTACAGATCACTCGCGGTGTGGCCATGCGCGACCATGTGATGCCCACCGACATCGAGCCCACGGTGTTCCTCATGACCAACGGCATGAAACCACCCAGCGCTCAGCAGCGTACCCAAGGTGTGGCCTGTGTCAGCGCCGACGACTTTCGCTGGGCGAAGGCCCATATCAAAGCCACCAGTCTGCTTGGTGCAGTGTTTGCTCGGCAGATCAGTTTTGACGCCGGAGCCATTGAGACGGTGATGTTTCGTGACGGCTGCCTGAGTGAAGCCGCCGCCAGCAATGTCTGGATCGTCAAGCAGGGCAAGGTTTTGGGTACACCCAAGGACAATCTGGTGCTGGAGGGTATTCGCTACGGCCTGATTGAAGAAATTTGCCAGTCACAGGGTATTGGTTTTGAGTTGCGCCGCATCAGCCGCGCCGAGGTGCAGGATGCCGACGAAATTTTACTGTCTTCGGCCACCAAGGAGATACTCCCGGTCACCCTGCTCGATGGTCAACCTGTTGGCAACGGCGCACCCGGACCGGTGTACGCAAAGCTCTATGCCGGCTATCAACTGGCAAAGGCGCTGGCCAGCAGGGCAGATAAGGTCTAGACCATTTATCGGCCAACCAAGGGTTGCCACCCTTTCGTTCAGCTTACTGCAGGGAGTACACTGCTGAGCCCGTTTGGCATGGTTGATGCACAACGGTTCATATCACTCAGAAGGAGCTCTCCATGAAGTTCAAGGCAATCGCCGCGGCCCTGCTGGCCGGTACTGTGCTCGTTGGCACGGCCAGCGCGCAACAATTTTTCCGCATTGGCACTGGTGGCACGGCCGGCACCTATTACCCTGTTGGTGGCATGATCGCCAACGCTGTTTCCCAGCCAGGCAAGATCATTGCCACCGCCCAGGCCAGCAATGGCTCGCTGGGCAACGTCAACGGGATTGCCGGTGGCGCGATGGAAGCTGGTTTCAGCCAGTCCGACGTGGCCACCTGGGCACAGACCGGCACCGGCATTTTTGAAGGCAAACCCAAAGTCGCCGGCCTGCGCATGGTGGCCAATCTGTATCCGGAGAGTATCCACGTGGTGGTGAAAAAAGGCGCTGGCTTCAAGAGCATTGCCGACCTCAAGGGCAAACGTGTGGCACTCGATGAGCCCGGCTCAGGCACCTTGATCAACGCGCGCCTGGTGCTGGCCGCCTATGGCATCAAAGAAGCTGACATCAAGCCCGAATACATCAAGCCCAATCAGGCCGGTGACAAGATGAAAGACGGCGCGCTCGATGCCTTCTTCTTTACCGGTGGTGCCCCAGCGGGTGCCATTGCCGAACTGGCCAGCGCTGGCGGTGGCATTGAATTGCTGCCAATTGACGGTGCCGCCGCTGACGGCCTGCGCAAGTCCAGCAGCTTCTTTGCAGTGGACTCGATTCCTGCCGACACCTACAAGGGGGTGGCAGCCGTCAAAACCCTGGCCGTAGGTGCGCAACTGGTGACCAGC
This sequence comes from Rhodoferax sp., assembly GCA_018061265.1. Taxonomy (GTDB): domain Bacteria; phylum Pseudomonadota; class Gammaproteobacteria; order Burkholderiales; family Burkholderiaceae_C; genus Rhodoferax. The sequence continues at coordinate 8,156 of JAGOUM010000087.1, forward strand.
GACAAGGTGGATACTGAGACGGTCTATCAAATCACCAAGGCGCTGTACTCTGACGCAGCCCAAAAAACGCTGGCCGCTGGCCACGCCAAGGGCAAATACATCACGCTGCAAAACGCAGTGCAAGGTGTTGGCATTCCGTATCACCCGGGTGCGGAGAAGTTCTACAAAGAAGCGGGCGTGCTGAAGTAAGCCGCGCTTGACTCTCTGCCAGAACACGCCCTACCCAGGTGGCGTTTTGGCTTACGGTTTGACGGGCGGTACCACCGCCCGTTTTTATTGAAAACCCGACACACTGCCCCCTATGAGCACCATCCCCGTCACTCTGCCAGACGACAAACAGCTGCTGGCGCTGGAAGAGAAATTTGACCCCGAGATGCGTTTTCGCCCCTCGGTTCCTCCGGCTACCGTGCTGATCAAGTGGCTGCTGATCACACTGAGCTGTTTTCACTATTACACCGCCGGTTTTGGTTTGCTGCGCGAAACGACGCACCGGGGGGTGCACCTGGCCTTTGTACTGGGGCTGATTTTTTTGGTGTTTGCCGGGAGCAAGGCAGCTGAGAACCGGACGGTCCGCCACAGCTTGGCCGCGCCGGGGGGCATTCCGCTGTATGACTGGCTGCTCGGCATCGGTGTGGCGTTGGCGGTGCTCTACATCCCCTACACCTTTGAAGACCTGGCTTTTCGGGTGGGCAATCCCAACAGCTATGACGTGGTGTTTGGCAGCATGTTGTTTGTCGCCCTGCTGGAAGCCACCCGGCGCAGCATGGGCTGGCCCTTGCCCGTGATTGCATTGGGGTTCAGTTTTTATGCGCTGTTTGGCCAGTACTTTCCGGGTTTGCTGCAGCACGCCGGTTCCAGCTGGAGCCAGTTCATCAACCATCAGTACCTAACCAGCCAGGGTATTTACGGCGTGGCCGTTGGGGTGGTGGCGACCTATGTGTTTCACTTTGTGCTGTTTGGCGTGCTGGCGACCCGCATAGGATTGGGGCAGTTGTTTTTAGACATTGCATCCAGCATTGCCGGGCGGTACGCTGGTGGTCCGGCCAAGGTCAGCGTGTTTGGCTCGGCCATGTTTGGCATGTTGTCGGGCTCGTCGGTGGCCAATGCGGTCACCGTCGGGTCGCTGACCATTCCGGCGATGATCCGGGTCGGTTACCAGCGCCACTTTGCAGGTGCAGTGGAGGCCGCGGCATCCACAGGTGGCCAAATCACACCGCCAGTGCTGGGGGCGGCGGCATTCTTGATGATCGAGTTTTTGGGTCTGCCCTACCAGACCATCATCACCGCCGCCATTGTGCCGGCCTTCATGCACTTTTTTGGCGTGTTCATGCAGGTGCACTTTGAGGCCAAACGCTACGGTCTGCGCGGCCTGACCGAAGAAGAAATGCCCAAACTGCGTCAAAGCCTGAAGATGCGCTGGCCCACCTTGATTCCGCTGTTTTTACTGATCAGCATTCTGGTGAGCGGACGAACACCGTATCTGGCGGCGTTTGTGGGTATCACCTCAAGTGCCATCGTTGGTGTGACGACCCAAGTGCAGGGCAACACTTTGAAGAACTGGCTGCTGATGGTGGTGATGCACCTGGCCTTGATGCTGGTGGCGTTTACTGACTTTGACGAAATGCTCAAGCTCGGCATCTTTGGGGTTGCAGTGACCATCACACTGATCACCATGCGGATGGCACACATTCGGGGCCGGATCGAGCTGGCAGTGCTGGTCGAGGCGTTCGAGACCGGCGCCAAATACGCGCTGGCGGTGGGTGCTGCTGCGGCCACAGTGGGCATCGTGATTGGGGTGGTCACGCTGACCGGTGTCGGCTTCAAGATCAGTTTCATCATTACCGGCGCGGCCACCAGTATTGCCAACGGTCTGAGTCTGATCGTGCCAAGTTACCTGATGGCGTTCCAGTCACTTACTCTGCTGGCGGCACTGGTGATGACCGCCGCGGTCTGTATTCTGATGGGGGCAGGCATTCCCACTACGGCAAACTACATCATCATGGTCACCGTGGCAGCGCCCACCCTGGTGCAGCTCGGGGTAGAGCCGCTGGTGGCGCACTTCTTCGTGTTTTATTACGGGGTGCTCGCCGACATCACGCCGCCAGTGGCGCTGGCGGCTTATGCGGCAGCGGGAATGGCCGGCAGCGACCCGTTCAAGACCGGCAACACCGCCTTCAGATTGGGCATTGCCAAGGCGCTGGTGCCGTTTGTGTTTGTTTTCTCGCCGTCGTTGATTCTGGTGGCCAAGGGCTTTACCTGGACTGACTTTGCGATCACTTTCACCGGGTGTGTGCTGGGCATCACCTTTTTGGCGATGGCGTTTTCCAAATTTTTCCTGGTGGAAATGAAACGCTGGGAGCAGGCTTTATGTATTGCCGCAGCACTCCTGATGGTGGCTCCTAGTTTGAGCGCCACCTTGATTGGTGTCGGCATGGTGGTGCCGGTCTTGCTGCGACAAATCAAGGACTGGCGCCTGGTGCAGGTGGCGCGGCCATTGGCCCACTGAACCCGGCGGCTAACTCAGCTTTCAGTCGGGCAGCATCCGATGAATGGCAGCCCAACCGGCACGGCGGTCCAGTGTCAGCACCGCTTCACAACCCAATGCCTGCATTTGCGCACCAATCAAATGGTCGGCCCAATCACCGCCGTGTTGTTGCCAGGCTTAGAAGGCGGACAACACCACTGGCTTGGACTCGAAACGTAAGCCTGCAAAACCCAGCAACACGGCCAGGGTTTGCTGGCATTGCGCCACAGAATAGCCGTAAAGCCGGTCAAGCACCCACACCAGTTCACACAAAACGACCTGTCCCACCATGCACTCACGTTCGCCGGCCAGTTCGCCGTCCAGCGCGTCCTGCACGCATTGCGCCTGCGCCGGGTCATCGTTGGTAATCAGACGGACCAGAATGTTGGTGTCAAGCGCCAGCATGTTGCTTTGCCACGCCCTTTTGCACAGCCTCGTTCATTTCGTCAACACTGTACGCCCGCGTAGGCTGGGGCAAAAGGCCGCGCAGTTTGGAAAACGATTCCTTCTTGGCTTTTGAGACAACAATTTTCCCGTCTGGCAGTGGCAAAAATGCGACTTTGTCGCCGGGCTCGAGCTGTAACAAGGCGCGTATGTCTTTAGGCAGGGTGATTTGTGACTTGCTTGTCATGGTGGCCAACATGGCACCTCCTTACAGTTTGGTAAGGAAGTTAAGGTGGCGGATTGATTGCGTGTCAAGTAAGCCTTTCACCTGCCCCTTGAAAAATCTGCCCCCGCCCCTAGCTACGGTGGTGTTTAAGTGTCAGCCCCACGGTGGCTGGCTTTTTTAATGTTTTAGAACCACACTGACCCATGAGCAAACAAACCCTCTCCTTCCAGGCCGAAGTCGCCCAACTGCTGCACCTGGTCACCCATTCTCTTTACTCCAACAAAGAAATATTCTTGCGTGAACTGGTGTCCAACGCCTCTGACGCGTGTGACAAGCTGCGCTTTGAAGCCATCAATAACGGTGGTCTCTACGAATCCGACTCCGAACTCAAGGTCAAGGTCACCTTCGACAAGGACGCCAAGACCCTGACCATCACCGACAACGGCATCGGCATGAGCGAAGCCGAAGCGGTGGAGCACCTGGGCACCATTGCCAAGAGCGGCACCAAAGACTTCATGAGCAAGCTCACGGGTGACCAAAAAGCCAATGCCTCGCAGCAGGGCCAACTGATTGGTCAGTTTGGTGTGGGCTTTTATTCTGGCTTTATCGTCGCCGACAAGATCACCGTGGAAACGCGTCGCGCGGGCTTGACCCCGGCCGAGGGCGTACGCTGGGTGAGTGCTGGCGCAGGCAATTTTGAGGTAGAGCCGATTGAGCGCGCCGAGCGTGGCACCAGCGTGATCCTGCACCTGCGTGACGACGCCAGCGACTACCTGAGTGCCTGGAAGCTCAAGAGCATCATCAACAAGTACTCTGACCACATCAGCCTGCCCATCCTGATGGAAAAGGAAGAATGGAAAGACGGCGAGCTGATCGACCCCAAAGACGAAAAGGGCGGCCGCCAGCCGGGGGGCATGGTCAAGACCGGCGAGTGGGAAACCGTCAACAAGGCCAACGCCATCTGGGCGCGCGCCAAGAAAGATATCACCGCTGACGAATACAACGAGTTTTACAAACAGATCAGCCACGACCAGGAAGCACCGCTGGCCCACACCCACAACCGGGTGGAAGGCAGCACCGAGTACACCCAGTTGCTCTACATCCCGGGCAAAGCACCGTTTGATTTGTACAACCGCGAGAAACACGCGGGCGTGAAACTCTACGTCAAGCGCGTCTTCATCATGGACGACGCCGACAACCTGATGCCAACCTACCTGCGCTTTGTCAAGGGCGTGGTGGACTCCAGCGACCTGCCGCTCAATGTCAGCCGGGAGTTGTTACAGGAAAGCCGCGACGTCAAAGCCATTCGTGAAGGCTGCACCAAGCGGGTGCTGGGTATGCTCGAAGACTTGGCCAAAAACGACAAGTTGCCAGAGGCCAGCGCCGATGGCGTGACCGACGTGATGACGGCGGAGGAAAAGGCCGAGGCCGAGAAAAACGTCGGCAAGTTCACCAAGTTTTACAGTGAATTTGGCGCGGTTCTCAAAGAAGGTCTGGGCGAAGACTACGCCAATAAAGACCGCATCGCCAAGCTGCTGCGTTTCGCCTCGAGCACGACCGACTCGGTGAGTGTGAGCTTTGCCGACTACAAGGCGCGCATGAAAGAAGGTCAGGAAGCCATTTACTACATCACCGCCGACACCCTGGCCGCAGCCAAAAACAGCCCTCAGCTCGAAGTGTTCAAGAAGAAGGGCATTGAGGTGCTGCTGATGACTGACCGTGTCGACGAGTGGGCGCTCAACTATGTGCACGAGTTTGACGGTACGCCGCTGCAAAGTGTGGCCAAGGGTCAGGTTGATCTGGGCAAGCTGCAAGACGAGACCGAGAAAAAGGCCGCCGAGGAAGCCGCCGAAACCTTCAAGCCGCTGCTGGCCAAGCTCAAGGAAGCCTTGAAAGACAAGGCCGAAGACGTGCGCGTCACCACCCGCCTGGTCGACAGCCCGGCCTGTCTGGTGGTGCAGGATCACGGCATGAGCACCCAGCTGGCGCGTATGCTCAAGCAGGCCGGCCAGACCGCGCCGGATGTGAAGCCCGTGCTGGAAGTCAACGCCGAGCACCCGCTGGTGAAGAAACTTGAGGGCTCGGTGAATTTCAATGACCTGGCGCACATCCTGTTCGACCAAGCCCTGCTGGCCGAAGGCGGCCTGCCAGACGACCCGGCGGCCTACGTCAAACGGGTGAATGCACTGTTGATATAAAGTTTGCGGCGATTTAGCTTTCAACGCTTATCAATCAAGCACTGGTTGCTACAATAAATTCACGATAAGGCTCTGTGATATGACGATCGCAGGGCCTTTTTTGCTTGAGCGAGAATCCAGCCCCAGACCAGTGAAGCCCATTTAAAAATACTTCCCTCATGAAACCTTTATTTCTCCTTACCGCCCTCACCTCCATCGCGATCAGCAGCGCGGCCTGGGCCGCCGATCTCACGCTCGACGCGTCTGCCAAGGAACCCGGTGCAGTGGTCACAGCCAGTGGCCTGGTTTACCGATCACTCAAGGACGGCGTGGGTGACAGCCCCAAAGCCACCGACAAGGTCAAAGTCAACTACCGTGGCACTTTTCCGGATGGCAAAGAGTTTGACAGCAGCTACAAGCGCAATGAACCGATTGTTTTCGGGCTGAATCAGGTCATCAAGTGCTGGACTGAAGGGGTACAACGCATGAAGGTGGGTGGCAAAGCCAAACTAAGCTGCCCTGCCTCGATCGCCTATGGCGAGAGGGGCGCGGGCGGTGTGATCCCTCCCAATGCCACCCTGCTGTTTGAGGTGGAGTTGCTGGGCATCAATGGCAAGTAGGCGTGCCGCCCGGTTCTACTATCCCTGCTCATCCTTTTTTGCGAGGTCCGTATGCCAACCGCCTTTTATCAACGTGCCACCGCGATGCTGGTGACAAGTGCCATGGTGTTGGGCGCTTTGCCAGCGCGAGCTGAGCAGACC
>JAGOUM010000217.1 GCA_018061265.1 Rhodoferax sp.
GTGATGTTCTTTTCAATCATGAACATGGTCACACGACGTGGATTGGGTGCGCCTTGGGCAACAAAAAGTTTCATTGTGAGACACCTTGTGTGATGGACTGGCCTTGCTCCAGCATTTTGCGGGCATTTTCAACAAATGCGCGGGCTTTATCCGGGTCGTCGACGCGCGCATCCAGGCTTGACACGGGTCGTTCGATGCCGCGATGCACCGCCGGGCGGGCGCGAATCTGGTCGCGCCAGCGTTTGAGGTGGGGCAGATCGTCGATGTCGACACCGGACCAGCGATGGGTGCGAACCCAGGCCCAATTGGCAATGTCGGCGATGGAATAGTCACCGGCCAGAAACTCATGGTCTTTGAGCTGCGTATCGAGCACACGAAACAGCCGCTTGCTTTCACCCTGGTAACGGTCAATGACGCTTTGAATCTTCTCCGGGAAGTAGCGATAAAACACATTGGCCTGTCCCATCATCGGACCGATACCACCCATCTGAAACATCAGCCACTGCACCACACGCGAACGTCCCTTGGCGTCAGTCGGCATGAGCTGGCCGGTTTTTTCGGCCAGGTACATCAGGCAGGCGCCGGACTCGAAGACGGCAAAGTTGTCGGCGGCATGGTCCACAAGCGCCGGGATACGCCCATTGGGGTTGATGGCCAGAAACTCAGGAGCCTTCTGTTCGCCTCGCCCAAGATCCAGCACCAAAAGGGTGTAGGGCAAATCCAGCTCTTCAAGGGCGATTGAAACTTTGTGGCCGTTTGGGGTGGCGGCGGTGTAAAGGTCGATCATCGGAGTGTGGTCAGCGGTGGCAATTCCAGTGTGATGGTGGCCTTGCTCTGCAGATCCGGGGCAAGATAGGCAGTCCGTGCCTTGACCGAATGCAGCACCAGGTCATCAAGTATTGGCTGACCCACGCGATAAGGTTTGGCCATGGCCCCCTCAATGGAGATCAACGCACTGCCGCGTGTGCCAGCACCCCCTTGCGTGATGACTCCCATCAACTTGAGGTTCTTCTGCGGCATCGCAGTGTTGGCTTCGGGTAGCCCCGCACCGGAGTGTGCCCCCAGCAACCGGGCAATCGCCAGTGAATCGATTGGCGGGGCTTCTGAAACCAAAGGCAGCGGTGGCGGCGATGTATTTCCGCGTTGCCACTTCAAGGCCCAATAGGTCACGCTGGCCGCCGCCATGGCAGCCAATAAAAGTGTCAGCAAACGTATCAGCCAGAGGTTTGCAGGGGTGGAATCCGGGTTGCGCAGCATGGTCGCGATTATCATCGCATCACCTATTTGCATCAGCACCGCCACAGTCCATGACCAACCGACCGTTCAATTCAATCCCACATTTTGCTGCGCGCCAATTGAACCGGGGATTTACCCTGATTGAATTGATGGTGGTGTTGCTCATCATCGGCGTGCTTGCGGCCTTGGTGGTGCCCAATGTGCTTGACCGGGCTGACGATGCTCGGGTCACCGCCGCCAAGACCGATGTGACCAACCTGATGCAGGCGCTGAAGCTGTACCGGCTGGATAACCAGCGTTACCCCACTGCCGAGCAGGGTTTGCAGGCTTTGCTGACCAAGCCGACCACCTCTCCAGTGCCCAACAACTGGAAGACTTACCTGGATCAATTGCCCAAAGACCCCTGGGGCCAGCCCTATGTTTATCTCAACCCGGGCATCAAGGGCGAGGTCGACGTGATGTCCTATGGAGCCGACGGGCAGACCGGCGGCGACGGTAACAATGCGGACATTGGCAGCTGGCAACCCTGACAGGGTCTTCGGCTTGCAGGTCGCTCGGGCCTGCAGCAGTGGTTTCACCTTGCTTGAATTGTTGCTGGTGCTGGCCATCGTGGGGCTGGCTTCGGCCGGTGTTGGCCTGGCACTTCGAGATGGAACACAAGGCCGGTTGGAGCGTGAGGCGCTGCGCCTGAGTGCTTTGCTGGAATCGGCACGGGCGCGCTCACAGGCGCTGGGCGTTCCGGTGATCTGGAAGGCCAGCACAGCGGGCTTTGTTTTTGTCGGCGTCGACAACCGTACCGGCAACGAGCCGCTGCCCACGCCCTGGCTTGACCCAGACACCCGTGTGAGTGTCGCCACGCTTGTGTCGGTGCACCCTGTCGGCGAAACCCAGCAATTGCTTTTGGGGCCGGACCCGATCATTGCACCGCAGGTGCTGACGCTTTATTCAGCGGTCGAGCCTTTACAACGGGTGCATCTGGGAACCGATGGGGTGCGGCCGTTTTCGGTGCAGGCACAGCCGTGATGCACCGGCCTGGACCACGGCATGCCAGTGGATTTACGTTGGTCGAGGTCCTGGTTGCGTTGGGTATCGTGGCCATCGCCCTGATGGCCGGCTTGCAGGCCAGCGCAGCGCTCACGCGTCACGCCAATCGCCAGAGTGATATGTTGTTGGCCCAGCTATGTGCTGAGAACGAGCTGGTCAAGATCCGTCTGGCACGTCAGATGCCGGGTGTGGGAGACAGCAGTCTGAACTGTGAGCAGGCCGGACGCAGCCTGAAGGTGGCACTGGTCGTGCGCCCCACACCAAACCCGAACTTTCGTCGCGTTGACGCTCAGGTGATGGACGATGAAACGCCCATCTGGCGGCTGACAACCATCGTCGGGCGGTACTGAAATGCCGGGTGCAAGGATGCGACCGGGTTCCCTCGGCTTCACGCTGATTGAGTTGCTGGTGGCCATTGCATTGATGGCGCTGATGGCCGTGCTCAGCTGGCGCGGACTTGACGGCATCAGCCGAACCCAATCGCAACTGCAGCAACGTGCTGACGAGGTGTTGACACTGCAGGCAACCCTGGCGCAATGGGCGGCGGATATGGATGCCATGGCCAGTCAACCCGGTCAGCCTGGGCTCGACTGGGACGGTCGGGTGCTGCGTATCCTGCGCCGCAGCAGCGCTGGTGCAGCCGAGGGGCTCCATGTGGTGGCCTGGGCACGGCGCAGTGAGGCGGGCCAGGGTCAATGGTTGCGCTGGCAGTCACCCGTATTCCAGGATCGGGATGTGCTCGACCTGGCCTGGCAAAAAGCGGCTTTGTGGGCGCAAACTCCCAGCGACGAGGACCGCCTCCGGGAGGTGCGCACCGTGCCACTCGTCGGATGGCAGGTGTTTTATTACCGTGAAAACGCCTGGAGCAATCCGCTTTCCAGTGCGGGTACCAACGCGACCGGTGCTGCAGCACTTCCTGACGGGGTGCGATTGGTCCTGCAGTTGCCGCCCGGGCAGGCGATCAGTGGTGAGCTGACGCGGGACTGGGTGCAACCCTTGTTGGGCGGCGGCAAGTGATTGGCAAGGCATGTCCCATCCGTAGTCAGTCGGGCTGGCGCCAATCCGGCGCAGCCATCCTGACAGCGATGTTGACTGTGGTTCTGGTAGCCACCCTGGCCTCGGCCATGTTGTGGCAGCAATGGCGCGGTGTTGAAATAGAAACGGCCCAGCGTGGACGGGTGCAGGCAGCATGGATCTTGGTCGGTTCGCTGGACTGGGCGCGCCTGATTCTTCGCGAAGATGCACGCCGGGGCGGCGCAGACCACCTGGCTGAACCATGGGCAGTCCCGCTGGCTCCTGCCCGACTGTCAACTTTTTTGGCCGCCGAGGGAGGGCAAGCGCTGGTGACAGACGGCAACGCCGGTGAAGAAGAAGCTTTTTTATCAGGCCATATGCAGGACTTGCAGGCCCGCCTGAATGTCAGCAATCTGGTGGATGGCGGCAAGTTGCACGAGGCCACACT
>JAGOUM010000218.1 GCA_018061265.1 Rhodoferax sp.
CATCGGGCACAAAGTAGGTGTAGCTGCCGTCACCCTTGCGCATCACACGGTCCTTGTCGTCGCCGTAATCGGTCGACTTGAGCCACAGCGCACCATCCTTGTCATAGGTTTTGCCAGCCTGTTGCAGCTTTTCTACAGTTGCCGCCACTCTGCCGCTGGTGTAAAGGCTGCTTTCCAGGTAGTAGTTGTCAAACTTGACGGCAAAAGCCTGCAAGTCCAGATCCTGTTCGCGCCGCAGGTAGGCCACGGCAAACTGTCGAATGCCATCCAGGTCATAACGGTCACCACTCGCGGTGTAGGTCCGGTCATCCGACTGCACTGTTTTGCGGTCCAGAAAATCAGCCGCAATGTCAGCGATGTACTCACCGTTGTAAAAGTTCTTGGATATCGGGTTGTCCGGGTCGGTGGGCCAGCAACTGTCACCAGGCTTGAAGCCTTGCGCACGCAATTGGGTGCTGGTGGCCAGTGTGGCAATCTGCACTCCGGCGTCGTTGTAATAGAACTCCCGGTACACCTGCCAGCCCTGGCTGGCAAACAGATGACAAATGGCATCCCCCAGCGCGGCCTGCCGACCGTGACCCACATGCAGCGGGCCAGTGGGGTTGGCCGAGACAAACTCGACCAGCATGTGCTGGCCATTGTCAGCCTGCTGCCCGTAAGTATTCCCCTGCGCCATAACCTCCCGGATCACTTGCTGTTTGGCTGCAGGTTTGAGCCGAATGTTGATGAAGCCGGGGCCGGCAATGTCCAGCGAGTCAACCCAGGTCTGATAAACCGTATTGGCCCGCAGCGCGCTACAGATTGTCTCAGCGAGCTGGCGCGGGTTCTGTTTGAGAGGTTTCGCAAGTTGCATGGCCACGGTGGTGGCCAGATCACCATGGGCCGCCACTTTGGGCGATTCGAAGGCGCATTTTTCGCCGGCGCCTGGCATCAGATGTTCCAGCGTCAGGCGCAGGGCTTGTAGGAGTTCGGTTTTGACGGTGAGCATGGCCGGATTTTACCGGGCAGGGTTTTGCTGATTGACGCGGTCGTGTCAGACACTAAACTGTTTCTTTCATTCCCTTTTGAGGAGAGCGCCTTGCGCCATTTCACGCCAGGATGGGTCATTCGCAGTCTGAGCATCACAAGCCTGTGGCTGGCCATGCTTCATCAGCCAGCGCTCGCACAGGCCAAAGTGGTGCAGACGCCCTATCAAAACCCCAAGGCACTGCTGGATATCTATCTGGATGACCCGGCCAAGCTGGGTTCAGCCCTGTACTGGCTGCGCAGCCTGGTCAATCCGCTGACCGATGCACCCTACAGCATGTTCCCGGAAGACATCAAAGTGGTGGTGGTGATGCACGGCACAGAGATTGTGGCTTTGGCCAAGAAGAACCTGCTGCAGTACGAGGAGTTGGTGCAGCGCATGCGTTTTTATGTCGACATGGGGGTGAAGTTCAAGGTCTGTGGTCTGGCGTTGCAGGACTACCAGTACACCCCGGTCGATTTGCACAGCTTTGTGGAGGTGGTGCCCTCTGCAATCACCGAGCTGATGCATTGGCAAAACCAGGGTTATGCTTTGATCACACCTCAGGTGCAAGTGAAGAAATTCTCGATTGAGAGTATTCGCTGAACGGCAGCGTTGCAGTGGCTGTGGCCCCGACTTCAAGTTGGCCGATGGCCACCAAGTTTGAGCACCAGCTCCAGCCGATTGGCCACGCCGTGAAATGTCAGCACCGACGACACATACTCCTTCACGGTATGGTCAGACAGTTGCAGACTGCGCGCAATCACTTTGTTGGCAGCACCACGCAGCAACAGATCCTGCACCTGTTGCAGGCGAGGTGACAAACGCCGTACCGACTCTTCAGCGGCGTTTGTGGCCTGCAACATGACGGCCAGCTCAGGCGGTACAAAAAACTCGCCTGCCAGAACCCGCTCGAATCCCTGCAGCACCAGCGCCGGGTCGGCGGTTTTTGGGATAAAGCCGCGTGCGCCTGCCGCCAGTGCCGAGCGGACCAAGCGGTGCTCCGGTTCGGCCGATATCAGCACGGTATGGTCAATCCAGGGTGAGTCGCACAGGTAGGCAAACAGCTGATGCTGCGGGTCATCTGGCAGATTGATATCCAGAAACACCCAGTCTGGTGCGGGCAATCGCCGCAGCGCCTCACGCGCCTGCTCCGCGCTATAGGCACTGTGTACCTGCACTTGCGGCTGTGTGGCCTGCAGCAAAGCGGCCAGGCCCTGGCAGGTCAGCGGGTGGTCGTCAACAATCAGGATATTCATGCATTCCTCTCCTGTGCCCGTCGGTCCAGAGTCGATGCCAGTGTGGCCGCCAGAATGCCAGCCTCCACGGGTTTGTACAAGACCAGATAACCTGCTTCCTCAGCGCGCGCCTGCACGGTTTGTGCCAACTCGCCGGTCTGCAGAATGCCCACCATGCCGGGAACATGCTCCTGCAGCAGATCCAGCATGGCCACGCCGTCCAGAGGGCCAGGCAGGCGAAAATCACACAACACACAGTCCGGCTGCCAATCGGGTGTGCAATGGGCCAATACGGTGGCGTCGCCAACCGCGGCACAGCGCACGTCAATGCCCCAGCTGCCAAGCAGCGAGCCCATGGCTTGCTGAATCATCTGGTCGTCATCAACCAACAGCAAACGGCGTCCTTTGAGCCAGACTTTCGGGCTGACCACGCAGGGTTCAGGTGCCAACCGTGCCGTGGGCGGCGTGGCAGCACCCTCCAGCAGTGCCGGTGGTATACGCAACTGAAAACAGCTGCCACGACCCGGGCGTGAGCGCACGCTGATCTCCAGCCCCAGCAGGGCGCTGGCGTGGCGAACAATGGCCAGCCCCAAACCCAGCCCCTGGGCGCGGTCGCGTTCACGGTTGGCAATCTGCACGTAGGGGTCAAAAATGCGTGCCTGGTCCGCAGGCGCAATGCCCATACCCGTGTCCCATACCTCCAGCCTCAAGCCCCGGGTGGTGTGATCATTACGCAACGCCAGCAACACACCGCCCTGGCTGGTGTAGCGCACCGCGTTGGACAGCAGGTTGCTCACAATACGCTCAAACAGCAGTTTGTCGGTGTGCATCAGCAAGTGATCACAAGCCCGGCAAAGACGAACCCGCAGCGGCAGGCTTTTGCGATGGGCGACGGGACGCAACCGACTGGCCAGCAACATCAGCAGATCAGCCAGATCAAACCGGCTGGGAATGGGTTTTTCCATGCCACTTTCGAGCCGAGAAAGTTCCATCAACGCATTGAACAGGCTGCCAATTGATTGCCCGGCGGTGGCAATGTTGAGCACCAGCGGATGGTTGGCAGCCGCTGGCACCTGTTGCCGATAGGCTTCGATCAGCAGCAGCAGCGCGTGAACTGGTTGGCGCAGGTCGTGGCTGGCCGCAGCGAGAAACTCGGACTTGTCGCGGTTGGCCTGCTCGGCTCGGGCGGCGGTCTCAGCGTTGGTCCGGGCCAGTGTTTCGTTGGCAAGTCGTAAGCGAATCGACTCCAGCAAAGTGCCGTGGGCGTTGCGTGCCACCCAGGTCATCACGCCAAAATACAGCAGGCACATGCCCGAAGCCACCCAGGCTTGGGTCTCAAACGCTCGATGCAGCTGAGACAAAAGCACCACTGTAGCCAGTGTGACGCTCACCAGAAAGCCGCGCAAATCATAGGCATTGCTGACCGACGAGTAGGCAAAGGCACCTGCAAAGGAAGTCATGACGACCAGGTTATTGACTTCAGCATGTGGCA